>CAYMQF010000017.1:0-24583 GCA_964392425.1 uncultured Phycisphaeraceae bacterium | reverse complement strand
GTAGGATGCGAGGATGGGTCAATCGAATTTCAGTCTTGGGGAGTGGCACAAGCAGCACCCGCGAGGGTCGACGATTGGTTTGTCCATGCTTGCGGTCGGGTTGCTCGTCGCCATTGAGGAGGCAGTCGGGATTCTCCGATTCGTCGCTGGCATGATCTCAGCATCATGGGAGGCATTGTTGACGCCTAACGGAAGACGCATGGCTGTTTTGCTGTCGCTTGCAGTGTTCCTTTGGTTCTGGTTTGCTTGGCCCTGGATTGTGACTAAAGGCAAAAAACATGCGATTCGCAAACTCTGTTCGAGAATAGAACAACTTGCAAGCACCACAAGGGCCACCAAATCCACGTTTACTGATTGCTCAACCGCCGCCGGGTTGATTGTGATCAAAATGCATGAAGTTGGCGCATATAGAGACGATCCGCAAACAGATGAAGAGATAAATCTGGTCCGGAGCGGCAAGTCATTGGTTCAGATTTCTTGCAAGAACGACAATCATCCCGCTGCACAGGGTGAGTACCAAGCGTTCTGGATTGCGCGAAGGGCCGCATGCCTAAGGCTTGATATGAGCGGAGAGACGATCCCGTCGCTAGAGGAAACAACTACAGGATGCAATCTGATAGCAAACGATGTGCGCCGCCTAAACGGTATCGTGGAAGAATCTCCAATCAGGAAACCAATTCCCGATACTCCAGATTCTCCGCCTGCACCACCCGCTGCATAGCGTCCCGGAAAATGTACGGGTACTCCCAGTTGTTGAACCGGAACTCAAATTCATCGAGGTATGCAGGCTTATTGCCAAAGTAGCCCCGTCCACCGACAAGCATTCATTACACCAGCGCGTAAAACCCCTGGCCGGTGTATTTCAGTTTGCCTGCGTCCACCAGCGCGGTCCACACCGGGCGTGGATAGTCCGTGGGAGGCAGGATCGCGTCAATCTCCGAAGTTCGGCCCGACGTCATCTGGCGCCCACCCAGTTTCGACTCATCGGAGAGTCGAGCGAGTTTGAGCCGTTTGCGAAACGCCCGCAGAGCAGCGGTCATCTCTTTTTCAGACACTTCGACTTCAGCGCCTGAGGCGCCCGCGCCTGTAGCTTCTTTGGCTTGCCCGGGATTTTCCAGTTGCGTGAGCAGCGCATCAAGGCCGGGGTAGTCTCGCTCGCTGCACACACGCTGCGCCTGGGGTTGATCGATGGGGAAGCGTTCGAGGAGCCGGCCCGCCAAGCTCCACGCAGCGTTTGCCGATGGCGACTCACCAGCCTGCTCTATTTCACCAGCGAGTTGTCGAAGCTTTTGCACAGCGTTCATAGAGCAAGCATACCAGCCAACCAGCATGCGCACAGCCCCTACGCACGCAACAGAACATGCAGAGAAAGAGATTATCGTTCTGAGAAATCGAATCGGCGGCGTGTCAGCTAGCTCGGCGTCTTCGCATGCCGAGCAATGACCCGAGGGCCCCGAACATCACAACCGGCGCAGGAGCTGGGATATACGTCGCGGTGAAAATCCAATCGCGTGTGGCTCCCGTGTTGCTGTCCCCAACAATGTCCACCCAGCCCCATCCCGAGATGCCGGGGAAGCCACGATGGCCGAGGTCGTTGTCCTCGTCGCCCAAGCGGAAGGTGCCGCCGGGGATGCCGGAGGTTGCTTTATCAAAGAGACTGATGACTTGGCCGGACGGCAGCGTGACCGTTCCGAAGTTGGAGTTGGTCGGAGCGCCGACAAACACATCATCATCGCCTGGCACGAGGCCGACGCCGACGCTGAATGTGAAGTCGATGGCGTAAAAACCAAGGAAAGCATCGTTGGCGTAGCCTGTGCCAATGTCTCGACCGCCAAACGCGGTGCCGAAGATGCGGATGGTTGAGCCGTCGTAGGACAGCTTCATGTCCGTTCCAGCGGAGTCGAAGCTCATGGTGAAGACATCGTTGCCCGCGGTGACATCTGAAAGTTCATCCAGACGCAAGCCATACGGCGGCGGGTTCTGATTCGCATCAGGATGGTTGGCCAGTTGGTACAGGCCGGTTTGGATGAGCGCCGCGTCCACAGAAGTGATCGCTGAGAGCGAAAATCCAACCACAGATACGAATACCATTGCTTTGACGGACATGTATCTCCCCCGATCAATCTCACTTTCGTGAGGTGTTCTCCCTCTATCTCTTACTCACCCTTGATTATCCAGACGATCGCCCCCGATGCAATAGCTTTCACAGAGAATACATGAAGATTCGCAAGAATCCGGTTGCGACCAAGGCTGAGAACCTCCCAAGGTGTATAGCCTAGGGCAATAACACTATAAATGGGGTGAACGCACTGCACGCGTGGGAAGCCTGAAAGAGCAACCCGTCTCTGAGTCCGAAGCCTCGGCGTGGAGTCGCTGCGATTTCAAGCCAAAATGACCCCACGGGGATTTGAACCCCGGTTTCCAGGATGAGAACCTGGCGTCCTGACCGGGCTAGACGATGGGGCCGACAGCCGATTCGCATTGCTGCGATCGAGCGGGCTAGCGATGGGCATATCGTATGGTCGGCTGCGGGCGCGTCAACCCGCGCGGCTCATCCATCATTCAAATCGATTGTGATCAGGCGCCGATGGTCGCTTGCTGACTGCGGAGCTGGCTCAACGCGTACACCGCAGCTTCGATTTCGCTGTTCCCGACGACCGCGCCAGCTTGGGCGCCTGCGTCGTCCGTCCACTCTGCGCGGTGGCAATCGAACAAATCGACGAATCGAATGGACAGCGAACACCCATGCCGGGCGAACTCTTCTTTCACCCGTTCAACGCCGGGATAGACACGCCCATCTTGCGCATGTTCACATCCCGCTGAGTCCGCCGTTGACCATCCTGTCGCGTACAACTCGTCGATCGCGTAGTCCAGCCCCATCGGTGATCCTTTCCCGGATGTTTGCCATGCCAGGCTCCACCCGCACAAGGTCGATCACAACTCAGCAGCACCTGCTGCCAGTCAACGATAATAGCCCTTCCGGGCGGGGAAAGTCCACCAATCGCTCTGGATTGAGTTGTACCGCAGCCTTTCTCAGGCGCTCGTGATCCACGCGACCAGCCCTATCACGGCGCCGATCGCAATCGCCCCAGCAACCACGATCATCCGCACCATCGACGCGTGCTCACGCTTGGCGCCAGTCGAAGAGACGAGCCGAAGCCGATCGCGCGTCAGATTATTGTGAATGTTCTCACCTCGCCGGGCGCCATCCTGCACGATCGCGATGACGAGGTTCGCGTCGAAATCGCGCACACCCAGCCGCTGACCGAGCCTGAGCAGCCGATGGCGATTGCCAGGCGTCAAAATCGCCGACTTCCCCCCCTCCAGCGACTCGGAGACTTGCATCGCAAAAAGGCGCGTCGCATCCCCAACTGGCAGAGACGAAGCAGCCCGATTCTCATCCTCGACAGCAACCCTATGGACGTCCTCCGAGCGCGCTGCAGCATCAGCGGGGTTGTCACCCACCAGCCGTAATGCGTTGGGATGGAGCGAATGGTCCATGTGCAGCCTTCCTACCGACCTTGCCGGTTCGTTGTTCAGATCGGCCCGTCCTGAGCCGATCCACACTCAAGAAGCTGAAACACCGCCGTCCAAAGCGTAGGATTGAACCGACAACGGGCGGAATCGGCATAATCGTCGCACCAAGCGCGATGGAGCAGCAGTGAAGCTGCACCGCCGACCAGCGCCGGAGGAAGATTTATCCAGACCTCGCCTGACACTGCTGCGACACTCGCCCACGCCGACGATGAAAAAATCGACTGCGAAGCTCCGCAGCCTTCAGCAGGAATCGAGGCGAGCCTCGACGATCTACCGACGCTGCGCACCTCGAAACCAGCAAGCGAGATTCTTGCCTCACTCGATCGCATGTCACTCAAAGGCAAGCTGCCTGGCTACGAACAGCTCGGCGCCTCCCGCTTCAAAGTCGCCCTCTTCGGCAACCCATTCGACGGCGACCTCATCGCAACAATCGAGCCAACCGAAGCAGGCTCAACCATCACCTTCACGACCAAGCTGCACGCCAAGGGGCCGATCGTGCTGATCGTTTCAATCGTGCTTTCGATCTGGCCGGGCGTGATGCTGACCGACTCGCTCATCCCCGGCTCGTGGGGCTGGTGGCCGACCTGGATGTGGTACCTGCCGTTGACGATCCTGCCGTTGCCCTACTTCCTCCCAAAGATGTGGAAGAAGTCGCGCGCCGAATCGGAGAACCACCTCCTCGAACAACTCCAGCGCATCGCGATAGGCGCCAACTGTTCGTAGGCAGCGCAGCCAACAGTGGGACGGGCGTCTCGCCCGTCACTGATGTCGAAGCACCGACAGATGACAGATACGACCGCCCACTTTTTTACAGATCGAGCAGCAGTCGCTCGGGATCTTCGATGCACTCTTTGACGTGCTTGAGGAATCCGACAGCCTCAGCTCCATCCACGACGCGGTGATCGTAGCTCAGCGCGAGGAACATCATCGGGCGCACGACCACCTCGCCCGAACCCGGCTTGTCCGGGTTCTCCACAGGCCTACGGATGATGTTGTGCATCCCCAGAATGCCTGACTGCGGCGGGTTGAGAATCGGCGTGGACATCATCGACCCGTACACACCGCCATTGGAGATCGTGAACGTGCCGCCCTGCATGTCTTCGAGTGTGAGCTTGCCATCGCGCGCCCGCAGAGCAAGCTCTTTGATGGACGATTCGATCTTGGCAAACGAAAGCGATTCACAGTTGCGCACCACAGGCACCACGAGCCCCTTGGGCGTGCCCACCGCGACAGCGATGTCGCAGTAATGATGCTTGATGAGTTCGGGCTCATCTTTCTCATTCATGCCGATCTGCGCGTTGACCAATGGGAAAGATTCCAGCGCACTGACCGCTGCAGAGATGAAAAAGGACATGAAACCGAGGTTGACGCCATGCTTTTCAGCGAAGGCTTCTTTGTGTTTCTTGCGCAGCGACATAATGCCCGTCATGTCACACTCGTTGAACGTCGTGAGCATCGCAGCGGTCTGCTGTGCTTCGACCAAGCGTGCAGCAATGCGCTGGCGCAGCGGGCTCATGCGCTGGTGCGTCACTTCCCGGCTCAAGCCAGCCGGCGACGAAGATGCGGGCGAAGCTGACGCCGACCCACTTGCACCGCCCTGATGCGTTTGGATATACGCGAGCACGTCCTGCTCGCGGATGCGTCCGCCCGGGCCGGTGCCTGCGATCGAGTGGAGATTGAGTTGATGGTCCGCAGCGATCTTCTTGGCCAACGGCGTCGCGTTGGCGCCTTCCGCGCTGGGCGGAGGAACGTCCGCAGCGAGCGTCATCGCTACCGACTGCTTGGGGGGCGCGCTTGTCTCTGAGCCGGCTCCTGCAGACGCAGTTGATTTTGACGCTGGCGCCGCTGTTGAGTTGGCGCTTTGTGACTTCGCGGGTTTGGCTGCTGACTCATCGATCGAGCCGACCACGGCGCCGACAGCGACGGTTGCGCCTTCTTCAGCACCAGGATGGATGGCGCCTGCTGCAGCAGCGGGGATCTCCATCGTGATCTTGTCGGTCTCCAGTTCGAGGACCGGCTCGTCCCGCTCAGCCCACTCCCCATCTGCTTTCAGCCACGCTGAGATCACGCCTTCGGAAATGGATTCGCCCAGCGCAGGGATGACAATGTCAGTGCTCATAGTATTGCTCGCTCAAGTGGATCGTACATGGATGGGAATAGTGTCAACCAGCGGTGACAGGCTCAGACTGAAGAGCGCCGATCGCCTCGGTGAGAATTTTGTCCTGCTCGCGTTCGTGCTGTTTCTTGGAGCCGGTGGCGGGCGTCGCGCTCGCTGACCGACCGATGTATGGAAGATGATCCCAGCCGAGCAGCTCATGGCAGGCGTTGTTGAAATACAAGTACGACCCTGCATTCTTCGGCTCTTCCTGAGTCCAGACACGCTTGGCCGACTTGGGATAGCGCGACAGGATCGTCTCGAGCATCTCGGTGTGCAGCGGGTACAACTGCTCGACGCGGATGATCGCGACATCGTTTCGCTTGATCTCGCGTCGCCTTCGCGCCAGATCGTAATACACCTTGCCTGAGCAGAGGATGATGGATTTGACGCCTCGCCGATCGCCGCTCTCCTCGAACATGGGATCGTCAAGCATTTCATAAAACCGGCCCTTGCTCAGTTCGCCAACCGTCGAGACACACTCCGGCAGTCGCAGCAAACTCTTGGGCGAAAGCACAATCAACGGCTTGCGGAAGTTTCGCCGAACCTGCCTGCGGAACATGTGGAACATCTGCGCTGGGGTGGACGGAAACACCACTTGCATGTTGTCGTCAGCGCACAACTGCAAATAACGCTCGACGCGCGACGAAGAATGCTCCGGCCCCTGCCCTTCATAAGAATGAGGCAAGAGCAATGTCAGCCCGCTCCACCGCTGCCACTTCAGTTCAGCAGAAGCGAGGTATTGATCGATGATGACCTGCGCGCCGTTGACAAAGTCGCCGAACTGCGCCTCCCAGATGACGAGCATATTGGGATCAGCCAATGAATACCCATACTCGAAAGCGACCGTTGCTTCTTCCGAAAGCGAGCTGTCATAGATGCACAGGCGCGCTTGGCGGGGTTTGCCGTCGGCGCTTGGATCGCCTGGCTCTTCACCCTTGACTCCCGGGTTTCCCATCTGACGAATATTTTTGAGCGGCGTGTACTTTTCTCCGGTTTTTGCATCGCGCAGGACGGCGTGACGATGGCTGAATGTGCCACGCCGACTGTCTTCGCCGGTCAATCGAACCGCAGTCCCTTCGACGAGCATGGTTCCAAACGCGAGAGCCTCCGCGGCGCCCCAGTCCAGTGTGTCATCGTTCTTCACCACCAGCGAACGCTTTTTCAGAATCTTCGCGAGCGTGCGATGGATGTTGAAACCTTCAGGGATGGTGCCGATCGCCTCAGCGACCTCTGCGAGAAGTTTGCGCGGCGCGCCCGTATCGACGGGATCGTGCGAATATTCGTGCGTGAAACCTTCCCATCGCCAACTGCCGGGATCGATGGTGGGATCGACAGCCATGTTCGTCACGTTGGACTGCGCCCGCTCCATCTGTTCGAGAAGGCTTTCCCGGATCGACTCAACGTCGGTTTCGGTGATGACGCCTTCCCCCAGCAGTCGTTCCGCGTACGTCTTGAGAACGCTTGGCTTCTTCTTGATGAGCGCCGCCATGATCGGCTGGGTGAACGAAGGATCATCGCCTTCGTTGTGTCCCCACCTTCGGTAGCACCACATGTCGATAGCGACATCGCGCCGGAACTCCTGCCGATACCGCATCGCAAGATCCGCAGCACGAATCACCGCTTCCGGGTCTTCCCCGTTGACGTGAATCACCGGCGCATCAATCATTTTGAAAATATCGGTGCAGTACGCGCTGGAGCGCGCATCCTCGGGACCGGTGGTGAAGCCGATGAGGTTGTTGACGATGAGGTGGATGGTGCCACCCGTGGTGTATGCGTCAAGCTGTGAATAGTTGAGCGCTTCCTGCACGATTCCCTGGCCGATGACCGCAGCGTCGCCGTGGATCAACATCGGCACGACATGTCGTCGCTCGTCGTCGGTGCGTAGGCGTTGCTTGGCGCGGGTGCGCCCTTCGACGACTCCATTGACCGATTCGAGGTGGCTCGGATTGCTCGCAAGCACCAGTCGAATCGTCTTGCCATCTTTCATCGCGTGTTCGTGGGAATAGCCGAGGTGGTACTTGACATCCCCGCCGCCGTCGATGAAGTCCTCTTCCCAGTTGGCTTCAAATTCCGTGAAGATTTGCTCGTAGGTCTTTCCAAAGATGTTGTTGAGGACGTTGAGCCGACCTCGGTGAGGCATGCCGACAACAAACTCTTCGACATCAAGACCGGCGCCCTGCTCGATGATCCGATCCATCAGGGGGATCAGAGACTCGGCGCCTTCCAGACTAAAACGTTTCTGCCCAAGATATCTCTTGTGAATAAACGTCTCGAACATCTCGGCCCGGTGCAGGCGCTTCAAAATGTGGACGCGCTCGCCATTGGTCAGAGTTGGTCGGTTGCGCGAACTTTCCAGCTCGTGTTGCAGCCACAGTCGTTGCTTTGCATCAGCGATGTGCATGTGCTCGACGGCGACGGCTCGGCAGTACGTCTCGTCCAGCGCTTCAATAATGGATCGCAATGTCGCGGGCTGCGAAACCGGGAGCGTGCCGGGATCGAAGGCGCGATCGAGGTCGGCGTCGGTCAATCCATAATGTTGAGGCGCCAACTCGTCAGGAGCAGCGCGTTCCTGTCCGAATGGATCGAGCGTGGCGCAAAAGTGCCCCCACGATCGGTAGGCGTCGATCAGGCGGTCCACGCCTCGCTGCGCGTCATCACCAGTTGCCGGCGCGACCGCGGCGACCGCGGCACTGGCGGATTTTCCATTGGACGACTTGGCAGGTGAACCAATCGGCTCCGCCCGGCCTAGCTCGAAGCCCTGGAAAAATTCGGACAGATCCTCAGCGACGGCGCCGGGATCATCGAGCCAAATCTGACGCTGCTCATCGAGATAATCAGCGTTCCAGCCGTTGATCGATGGTTGAACTGCCTGCACCTTGGCGCCCATGGGTTGCCATCCATTCCACTCTTGACCCTGTTGCTGCGGCAAAGGCTGGCAGTTCACCCGCCAAAGGGGCCTTTGCGCCACACAGGCCTAGGGATAATAGTGAGTGGATCGGCTCGGACGAGCCTTCGCGTGAGACTTTTCTCAGACCCAGCCCAAGAGCACCAGAACCCGGCAGCCACGGGAATTTCGTTTTCCTCCGATAACAGGCTGCAAGATTCAGGCGCCATGCGATATGCTGGCTCCTTATGAGTGGGGGAGAAGTTCACGACAAGATCGCCTCGGACGGCTGGCGAAGGCACGACGATCACACGCCGTCAAAGCCAAAGTTGCGCGTCGGCTTCATCTGGGAGACGGCGCCCGATGATGTCCTCGCAGTGTCAGGCATGCCTTGGGCGATGGCTGCCTCCTTGCAAGAGGCTGGCGCGGAGCTTGTCCCGCTGTATGTCCCTCCCAAACGCAGACTGATGAGCCTGATCGGGCGAGGGGCAAGGCGGCGGGCGCCCGCAGCAATCAGCCACAACTTCCAAGGCGCTCTCAAACGTGCGGTGCGCCCCATCGAGTTTGCCTGTCCACAACTGGTCCATCAACGAATCGTCAACTACTCCCTTCGACAATCCCGGCAGATCGACGCCCTGCTGCGCACTGTCAATGTCGACGTGGTGTTCGGCTGCTGCGTCAGTTCGTCATTGTGCGCGCTGCAGACCGATCGCCCGATCGTCCACTACAGCGATGTGACGGCCAAACTAATCAACGATGCCTACCCTGCGTATGCGCGCCGAGGCAAAGGCTTCAAGCAGGCGCGCAATGAGATCGAACACGCAACACTGAGCCGAACTGCCATCGCGGTCTATGCATCGCCTTGGGCGCAGCGGTCAGCGATTGAAGACTATGCGATGGCGCCGAACCAAACACGGGTTGTGCCGATGGGTTCGCACATCTCGCCCGCCGACCTGTCAGCAGAAAGCATGACTCGTCCATCGAAACCGCCCTCAAAGGATGACCTGCGGCTGGTCATGATCGCAGCAGACCCGATCCGCAAGCGTCTGGACTTGGCGGTCGACACAGCCGAACGGCTCAATGCGATGGGTTGGCGAGCCACACTGACTTTGATCGGCACGCCGACCAAACGAGCGACCGCATCTCCAGTGTGCCAAACGATCGGCTCGCTTTCGCTAGCTGATCCAGACGACCGAGCAACGATCGCAGCAGCACTGTCGCAGTCGCATCTTCTCTTGTTGCCTTCCATTGCAGAAGGCTTCGGCATCGCTCCATGCGAAGCAGCCCAGTTCGGCGTCCCGTCGATCGTCAGCGATGCGGGCGGCCTTCCACACGCTGTTCTCCATCGCAAGACAGGAATCGTGCTCCCCGTGAACGCCGTGGCAGGCGCCTACGCCGACGCCATCGCAGGCCTCGTGTCGTCACCCGAGCAATACAAGGCGATGCAAAATCATGCACAACGGCGCGCCCAAACTGAACTGACCTGGAGCCGATGGGCCCAGCAAATGCTGACGATCTTTGAACAAGCGATGCAACAGAACTCGAACTCTGACAGCCCCGATGTCGCCCCCACTGTGCACATTCCGTGCGATGGGCAATACGACCATCGAGCCGTAAGTGCGTCGAGCCGAGCGAGTTGATCGTCTCTCAATGCTGTGAAACTCAGCGCCGCCGGCGGCGTGTGATCGCTCCACCAGCAAGGCCGAACAGAGCCACGGCGCCCGGCGTGGGAACCGCAGCAGTCAACGACAACCCGACGTTCCCGGTGGCGGTCGTGCGGGTGCCTCCAAAGGAATGTCCGCTGTTGACGTTCCATTCGAACCGATATGACCCTGGGGCAAGCGTCCCCGTCAGCGTGGCGCCAGTGAGTACAGATGTATGACTTGCACCAAAATGATTCTGCACAGCACCGTAAATGGTTGAAAAATCGATCGTCCGCAGGAATACAGAAGTCTGCCCACTGACCGTGCCGGCGCCCACCGGGTCGTAATTGAACAGTCCTGTGATTTCGTAATCAACCTGTTCGGTGATTGTAAAAAAGATCGTGCCAACGCTCGCACCAAAACCATCCTGCGTAGCGCCGCCGTCCAGGCTGAAGGTCGTATTGAACTGCGTCAGGCCGAGCGCATCAGTCAGTGCGTAGTTTAACGATGCAGATGCAGTGCCTGCGGTCACCGAGTTGCTCCCAGCTGAAGGCAATGTTGTGGCGGGCGACCCATCTCTCGCCACCGCCCCGGAGCCAGCCCAGGCGCGAGCTTCAATGAGTCCACCAGCATTCAAGAAGACGGCTCCATTGGCCAACGAACCTGAGAGCGCGCACGCGCAGACAACAACCGCATATTTCACTGATTTCATCGCTCTACCTTTTATTCAAGCCTGCACAAACAACGCTACGAACTGATCGCTCAGTGCGTCTGTACAAACTCATCTCCTCTATGATGTCCTTGCCCGATAATCCCTGTTCCTATCTATCGAGCAAACTGTGCAGCAACAGATTACCACAATACGATGATCCAGTCAATACTCTTGTCCAGTATTCGTATTCATCGCAAAGGCACGGGACATAAACAGGGCCTAAGGCTCAAAAAAAGGGTTCAAGGCGTCTATTAGCCGAACCGACCCGTGACATATTGCTCGGTCTCGGGGAGTTTCGGGTTCTGGAAGATCGTCGCTGTCGGCCCATATTCCACGAGCCTGCCGAGATACATAAATGCGGTGTAGTCGCTGACCCTCGCCGCCTGCTGCATGTTGTGAGTGACGATCACGACGGTGTACCGCTGGCCGATTTCGTGGATCAACTCCTCAATCTTGAGCGTTGCAATCGGGTCCAGCGCCGAGCAAGGCTCATCCATGAGCAGCACTTCAGGCTCCGCCGCGATCGCCCGCGCGATGCACACCCGCTGCTGTTGCCCGCCTGACAGCCCCGTCCCTGGCTCATGCAGCCGATCCTTGACCTCATCCCACAGGGCGGCGCCTTGCAGCGCTTTTTCGCACGCCTCATCCAATTCGCTTCGCTTGCGCACGCCGTCGATCCGCAATGGGTACACCACGTTTTCGTAAATCGTCATCGGGAACGGATTGGACTTCTGAAAAACCATTCCCATGCGTTTGCGCAGATCGATCACATCGACATCGGGCGCGTAGACAGGCTCGCCATTGAGCAGCAGTTCGCCCTTGGTGCGCACGCTGGGGATCAGGTCATTGAGCCGATTGATCGAACGGAGAAAGGTCGACTTGCCGCATCCCGATGGGCCGACGAGCGCCGTCACACTGCCCCGCGAAATGTCAAAGGAAAGATCAAAGAGCGCTTGCGCCTTGCCATACCACAATCGAAAATCACGAACATTGAGGATGTGTTCTTCCAGCGCGATTTCATCGTGGATGGTGGTCGGCGCCGACCGTCCCTGACGAATCGCGTCAATGACAGCGAACTCGGTCGCGTCCGCAGGCGCCGGATCAGGCTTCATCATCTCGACCCGGCGAACCGTGACGGGGGATCCACTCGGGTCGGTTGTGTGTGATTCGTTATCCATTGCGTTTGACTGTTTGGAAGATGACAACATGGGTCAGAACGCCCCTCCCCGGAGCCGACGCCGGAGTCGCGCTCGAAGGGAAATGGCGGCAAGGTTCAACATTACAACAACAACGATCAACAAGAGCGTCGTCGTCCAGACCATCGGGCGGGCCGCTTGGGAATCCGGGCTCTGGAACCCGACATCGTAGATATGAAACCCGAGGTGCATGAAACTGCGCTCGAGATGCAAGAACGGCCAATGCGCCTCGAAGGGAAGTTTGGGCGCCAGTTTGACCGCCCCGACGAGCATGAGAGGGGCCACTTCGCCCGCCCCGCGCGCGATCGCGAGGATCATCCCCGTCATAATGCCAGGGGCCGCCGACGGCAACACAATCCGCCTGATCGTCTGCCATTTGGACGCGCCACAGCCGTAGCTCCCTTGCCTCATCGAGCCGGGCACCGCGGAGATCGCCTCCTCCGTCGCGACGATCACTACGGGCAGCGTCAAGAGAGCAAGCGTCAGCGACGACCACAAGACGCCTTTGGTTCCAAAGGTCGTTCGCGCCGGAAACAGACCACCAAAGTAAGGCGCCCCAACGACCAACCCGACAACCATCGCCAGTGTCGCCAGCCACAGCGCCGCTGCGAGCCAACCAAGGAGTCGACTGCGCCACGTCGGCGGCTGACCGGGCGTCGGTCGCGCTGCAAAGCCGATCACCACCGCGCCGAGCAACACGAGCAGCGTGCCGCCACCCGCGAGCCACCAGGCGCCGACTCGCCACGGATGGGCCGGCCCATTGTCGATGAAGCCGCCCACTGTGTAGCAGAAGAAACCGAGCCCAAACACGCCGTAGACAATGCTCGGCACGCCAGCCAGATTGTTGATCGCGATCCGCACCACGCTGATGACCAACCCCTGCTTGGCGTACTCGCGCATGTAGAGCGCTGCGATAACGCCCAAAGGAACGACGATGATGCTCAGCAAGATCGTCATCATCACCGTGCCGAAAATCACGGGAAAGACGCCACCTTCGGTGTTCGCTTCGCGCGGGTCCGTCGAGAGATATTCCCACCATCGCGAGGTGTACACGCCGACTCGCTGCATGAAGGAAAGATCGTTGGCGCGCACAATGCGCACGATCTGGCTCAGCCTCATCGGCTCGTCAGGCTCCGACTGCGAACGCGGCGCAAACTCGCCCGAACCGACATCGCGCACGATCACGCGATACACATCGTCCGCCCGGTCCAGTTCGCTGATCTGCTGAAGATACCCCTCGTATTCCTCCTGAAGTTCACCCTGCTGCTGCTCGAAGTTCAAGCGCTGTTGCGCGAGACGATCCTCGCTCGCTTTGCCTCGTTCATGGAGAATCTCAACTTTGCGCAGTTGCAGGCGGGCGCGCTCCAGCTTGCCATTGACGCCCCCCACTTCGTGCTTGCGGAGCGATTCGATCTTCGATCGGCGGTGCTCTGCTTGACGCTGCATCTCAGGCAAGAGCGCCCACGCATCAGCCGTTGTCACAGCAAGAAAAGTGCGCTCGATGAAACGAACTTCCGTGTCCGTCATTTCGATGATCTCGCGCGTGAACCGTTTCGATCCCCACGCGGTGTCCCGGCTGCCTTCCGTTTCGATCTGCGAATCAGCGGGGGCCGTTTTCTCCTCCTTGAGCAAAATCTCCTCGGGAACGCCGAGCCAGACTCCCCACTGCATGCGTTCAAAGAGCGCAGCGTCAGTCGGCTCCTCGACGGATTCGATATCAAGCAGATCAACCCAGTGGTACGGCTGATTGGTGACTTCCTTATTGCCAACGCGGTACAAACGTCGAATCGGCCTGCCGTCCTCCGTCAAGACTCCCTCGGGAAGCTCGCCGCTGGCTGCTTGTTCGCGCAGCTCATCAAGCCGATCCACGCCCGGGTCGTAGGCGCCTTGTTGAATCTGATTACCAAGAAAGACCGTCCCATCATTCAACGTCACCCGGTCAATGGGCTTGGGCCAAAATGTCGCCAACCCAAACCAAACCACCACACCGAGCAGCGCTGTGATCATCAGGATGCACGCGGTCAGCGCCATCCCCGTGATCCAGAGCATCGGCTCACCTCGCACAGCGAGCGGCGTTCGGCGTGGTCGCTCCTTGCCATGCCTCATAGCGCTGCGTTCCTTTGGCGAACACGCTGGCGGATCACTTCCGCTGCGGAGTTGATGAGAAAGGTCGCCAGAAACAGCGTCAAGCCGCACAAAAACAGCACGCGGTAATGCGTCGAGTTCATGGGAGCCTCGGGAAGCTCGACCGCGATATTCGCACTGAGCGTGCGCAAGCCGTCGAACATGCTCCAGCTCAT
This sequence comes from uncultured Phycisphaeraceae bacterium, assembly GCA_964392425.1. Taxonomy (GTDB): domain Bacteria; phylum Planctomycetota; class Phycisphaerae; order Phycisphaerales; family UBA1924; genus CAYMQF01. Next base: position 10,153 of record CAYMQF010000017.1, on the reverse strand, counting down.
AATGGGCGTGTTGCCCGTCGCCATCAGCACGATCATCGTTTCACCCACCGCCCGACCCAAGCCGATCATGCACGCGCTGAAGACGCCGCTCATCGCGACAGGAAGCACCACGCGCACCGCGGTTTGCCAGCGCGTCGCCCCCGCGCCCAGCGACGCCGACCGCAGCGTGTCAGGCACACTGGCCATCGCGTCATCGGTGAGCGTATAGATGATCGGAATCACCGCGACACCCATCACGACGCCGACGATCAGTGTATTTCTCTGCTGAAAGACGCCGAATAATGAATCGCGCGGGTCCATGCCGATTGCTGTCAGCACGGTTGCTGCCAAGGCTGACAAGGCTAAGCAGGCAGCGATCGCAATAAGAAGTTTGACCATTTCAACCGTCGCTTCAGCGGGGAGCGAAAACGAACGGTCGAGCGTTCGCAACGTTGGATTGATAAACCGCGAGATGAGGATCGACACCAAGAGCGCCGACGCAGGGAACGCGAGCAGCAGCCAGCCGGGCCAGGCGCCGCCGATCACGCCGTCCAGCCAGGCGCGCAGGTCAGCTTTTTCCAGATCGTGTCGATCGATTTCATGACGGATCGCCGGGTCATCAACGCTGCCGACGGGCCCGACGATGGTGTTGTCGCGCAGGTACAGACCACTGGCGCGCAATCGCCTTGCCTCCCTGGCGCCCAGTTCCGTTTTGTTTTTCACCCAATCAGGCAATTGCTCGTTCGTCGCGGGCGCATAGCTCCCCGCCCGCATCAAGACATCCGCCTGGCTTGGCACAAAGAGCGCCGACTCAATGGCAGGCCCCAACGCGATCGACGCCCATCCAGCGAGCACCGTCACGCCGACGATCATCGCGAGCCTGCCGCCCGCGGTCGTTCGGCTCAACAGCCGCACCGGCGCAAAATGCCACAAATGAGCCGCCAAAAGCACACCCATCGGCACGCCGACAAACGCCAACAACACGCCGGGCAACCGCTCCGCAACAATCGGCGCCAACACCATCGCCGCAATGAACCCAAGCACCACCGAAGGGAGCGACGCCATCATCTCAATGGAAGGTTTGATCGTCGCGCGAAGCTTGGGCGACAGAAATTCACTCGTATAAATCGCCGCGAGAATCCCCAGCGGGATCGAAATCAGCATCGTATACACGGTCGCCTTGATCGTCCCAAAGACCAACGGCGTCAAACTGAACTTCGCTTCCGCAGCGTCATCTCCCGATGAAGATTGGTACGTGTAGCTCGGCGCCGGCGCCCCTTCGTACCACACCTTCCCAAAGAGACTGCTCAGCGTCGCCTCAGGATGCCGGGGATCAAGCGACCAACCCTGCATGCGGGATTCTGCATCAACAATGAGCACGCCGTCCATCTTGGGCGTCAGCATCGCATGCTCGATCGGCGAGTTCCCTTGGTCATGCAGCGTTGCGACAACCGCTTCGCTGGTCATGTTGCGGACCACCACGGCGCCATCCGCATCACCCGTGATAAACGAGCGATCGCGTGAACTGATCCCGATCGCAGTGATCGCCGCATGTTGAGGCTTGTGTGTATGCCCGCGCACGAGCAGTCGTTGATCGGGCGTGTCGGCAGACTCACTGCGCGCCGTGAAATAGCCATATACGTTCCCAGCATCGTCGCCGATGATGATCGTGTTGGAGCCAAGCAGTTTCCTCGCAACGGTCACATGGCGACCGGAGTCAACCACCGAAATCGTCTCAGCAGCGACCGCATGAGCCGGGTCGCTTGTGTCGATGCGCTGCCCTTTCCCGTCGGGCCAGATCAAGACGACGCTCGCCCCCGAATCAATCACAAAGACCCACGCAGGCAGCCCGCGCCCCGCCTCGGTCTCCGCCGGCAGCGTGTGCGAACGCAGGCGAATCTTGGGCGGCCCTCCCATCAATGATTTTTTCGTGCGAATCTCATTGAACAGGACCGCTCCATCGGCGCGCACCGCCACGACATATTGGGCGCGGGGGCTGATGAGCGAGTCAATCAACAGCACGGCGCCTTCTCCATCGCGGAGCCGGGCGGGATTGGCAAGCTCCACGCTCGCTCGCGTCAGCCGAAGCTGCCCAACGGGAGTGCGCCGGACCACGCCGGTTTCATACTTTCTGACCTGTCCGATTGGGAGAGTTAGCAGCTCTTCGGGTTCATCATCGCTGAGAAGAAACTCTGTCTGAAAACCGATGGTCCCAATTTGCACGCTTCCATCGTCGTAGCCGATCGCGACGTTGCCATCTCTTGCCGCTCGCGTGAAAGCGGTGATCGTTCGCCCCGGCTCGGTGACGACGCGCTCGTCGACCACATCGCCAGTCTCCAGCTCAAGAGTCTGGAGCCGACCGTCGGCGAGCAGTCGGAGCAGCGCGGTCTGATGCTCGTCAGGCGCCAACATCAGCGTTCCCGCATCAGCATCGATCTCAACAACGAACCGAGACTCGACGACGCCGGGCCTGAACAAATCGACCACCACCGAAACGAGATACACGCCGATGCCCAGCACCGCAGCGACCACAATCAACCCACCCATCGTGATGACACCCGACGCCAACCGGTCCATCACATAGACACGTCGGCTCGTGGTTCGTCGGCGGCGATGGACTGGTGCTTGGTCGTTCATGGTTCGATAGGGTGGTGTCCGTTTCCCATCAGGGATCACCAGTGTATTGAAATACACAAACGAGCGGCTGACGGCTCAAAGTCGTCAACCGCCCGCGTTTTTCTCACGCAGCCTGCGAACACGTCAAACATGATCCACTCAGAACTTGGCTTTGATCCCGAGATTTTTCATATCTTCGCGCGCGATCCCGGTGCTGACGGGGAAGTACCCATCCTTGATGGTGATCTCCTGCCCTTGCCGCGAGTAGATCAGACGGACAAACTCCCGTTCGAGGGGGCTGATCCTCGCGCCCGGTCGGTGGTTGAAGTAGATATAGAGAAAGCGAGCCAACGGATAATCCCCGCTGTAGGCGTAGTCCGCAGTCGCGGTGAACACTTCCCCGCCAGTCTCGAAACTCAAAGGCACCGCTCGAACGTCCGCCGTCTTGTAGCCGATGCCGGAATAGCCGATGCCATACTTATCCGTCGCGACTCCCTGCACGACCGACGATGAGCCGGGCTGCTCTTTGACGGTCGCCTTGTAGTCGGAGCCGTCCATGGCGATCTTTTTGAAATATCCATAGGTGCCTGACGCGCTGTTTCGCCCGTACAGGCTGATCGGCTTGTCCTTCCACGCGCCGGTCAGGCCCAGATCGCCCCAGGTCATCCGGTTGGGGCCTTCCACGCTGAAAATCTTTTCGAGCTGCTCCAGGCTCAGCGACTTGATCGGGTTGTCCTTATTGATGAAGACAGCCAGTGCGTCGACGGCAACGCGGATGTGCGTCGGCTTGTAGCCAAACTTCTTCTCGAAGGCGTCCACTTCCTTGGACTTCATCTCCCGACTCATGGGGCCAAACTGAGACTGCTTCTGAATCAGCGCGGGGGGAGCCGTCGAAGAGCCTTTCCCCTCGATTTCAGTGCTGACATTGGGATAGAAGTTCTCGAACTCCTCCGCCCAGAAGGTCATCAAGTTGTTGAGCGTGTCCGAGCCAACGCTCTTGACGGCTCCCGACACTCCCGATGTTGCGCGATAGGTTGGGAATCCTGCGTCCACCTGCACGCCTTGGGCAAACGCGCCCGCTGCGGGGAAAACGATCATCGCCGTGGTAAGTAGCCTGCGAATCATATTCTGTTGCTCCTGCAAAGAATGAAAATCTGACGGGAGTCCACCTCCTCGTTTCGTTGGACAGATTGTCCCACACGCCAGCCGAAATGGAAGGGCTATTCGATCAAGATTTGGTGAAGAAACCCGCGCTCATGAACCACAAGACAGGGGTCTCACCCGTTTTCCCTGGCACAACCGGCCCACCGTGTACGATCCTTGCATGGCAGATCTCTGGTCAACTCGACGCCAAGTGGCCCGAAGCAAGGTTGAACCGCTCGCCTATCGCATGAGGCCGACCGCGCTCAATGAAGTCGTCGGCCAACGGCACATCCTTGGCGACGACTGCCTGTTGCCGCGCATGCTCGCGACCGGCGCCATGACTTCGCTCATCTTCCACGGCCCGCCCGGCACGGGAAAAACCACGCTCGCCGAGGTCATCGCCAACCACATCAACGCGCGATTTGCACGCGAGAATGCTGCAAGTGTCGGCGTCGCCCGCATCCGCGAAGTCATTGCCGACGCAGGTCGCCGAATCGAGCAAGGCGCCGGGCGAACCATCCTCTTCCTCGATGAGATTCACCGATTCAGCAAGTCGCAGCAAGATGTTCTCTTGGGCGATGTCGAGCGGGGCACCATCATCCTTGTCGGCGCCACCACGGAAAACCCGCTCTTCGCAGTCAACTCCGCACTGGTCAGCCGAAGCACGGTCTTCCGATTTGAGCCATTGGAAGAGGACGAGATTGAAGCGCTGCTCCGCCGAGCGATCGCCGACACCGATCGAGGGTTTGGCGCCATTGACCTCATGATCGATGACGAAGCAATCGCGCATTGGTCGCGTCTGTGTGATGGCGACGCCCGCCGGGCGCTGACCGCGCTGGAAGTTGCGGTGCTCTCGCTGATACAAGCGGAGCCCCAAACACAAACCCCAAAGCAGGATTCATACTCCCCCCCTCCCGCTGGGGCGCCGTATTCCCCCCCTCCCGCTGGGAGGGGGCAGGGGGGAGGGACTTCCCACAGCGAACAACCGCCACTGCAAAATACAATCCCATCCCAACCAACTGACAATCGGCGTCTCCATATCTCCCTCGCCGATGCGCAGGAATCCATCCAGCGCAAAGCCCTCGTCTATCACGGCTCAGGAGACGAGCATTACGACGTCATCAGTGCGATGATCAAAAGCGTGCGCGGGTCCGACCCCGACGCCGCCATTTACTGGATCGCGCGCATGCTCGAAGCAGGCGAAGACCCGCGCTTCATCGCGCGTCGGCTGGCAATCCTCGCAAGCGAAGACATCGGCAACGCAGACCCCCGCGCCGTCGTTCTCGCAGACGCCTGCTGGTCGCTCGTCGAACGCGTCGGCATGCCCGAAGCACGCATCAGTCTCGCCCAGTGCGCGACCTACCTTGCCCTGGCGCCCAAGAGCAACGCTGCATATCGCGCCATCGACGCCGCCCTTGCCGATGTGCGCGAAGGACGAACCATTCCCGTCCCCATCTTTCTGCGCGACTCACACAAAGTCGACAGCGTTGGCAGCGCCAAGGAAGGCGCCGGCTACCAATACAGCCACACCAAAGGCGCCACGACATCGCTCGGCAACGTCACCGAACAAGACTATCTCGGCGTCGACAAACGCTACTACCAGCCAACAACGCATGGCTACGAGCAAACACTCCGCGACCGACTCAACGAACTGCGAAAACTCCGACAAACAAAGCAATAACAAGCTTCACCCACTGGCGACTCCCCCATGACCTCCCACGACAACAACTCGAATCCCCAGCGTTCACGCTTCACTTCGTCGTGGGGCGCCGTGTTCGCAGCAGCGGGTGTCGCAATCGGGCTTGGCAACATCTGGCGCTTCCCCTACATGATGGGGCGGGACGGCGGCAGCGCGTTTCTCATCTTCTACCTTTTCATCATGGCGGCGTTCGGGGCGCCGATGCTCATGTGCGAATGGGCGCTGGGTCGGCACACACGCCGCGGTCCGTGGGGCGCCTACCAACGCGCCGGGGCGCCGATGGCAAAGCTCATTAGCACCGTGCTCATGATTACGATCGTGATGGCGTCCGCGTACTACGCCGTCGTCATCGGCTGGGTCGCGCAGGAAGCATGGACGTTCGCAGGCGCCGCACTGAACAACACCACACCACCCGAGTTTGCATCGCTGACGAGTTCGTTCCAAGCACAGTTCCCGTTCCTCATCTTTGTCGTCTTGGTCGGCTGTGGCGTCTTATTGTTCGGCGTCAAGCGAGGCATCGAACGGCTAAGCGCCATCCTCCTACCCCTGTTTTTCCTTCTATTTACGTTGATTCTGATTCGCGTGCTAACACTGGACGGCGCCGTCGATGAATTGCTCGGCTTCCTCAAACCAAAGTGGGGCGACTTCCGAGCCCACACCGCGCTGTCCGCACTCGGACAGGCGATCTTCTCCCTCGGACTGGGCGGCACATTCATGGTGCTCTATGGAAGCTACATGACATCCGACCTGAGCATCCCCAAAGCTGCGATCTTCACCGTCGCAACGGACCTTGCCGCGGCGCTGCTCGCCGGGTTGATCGTCGTCCCAGCCGTACTGGTGATGGGGCGCGAGCTGGACGCTGGCCCTGCGCTGCTCTTCAACGTCATCCCCGATGTGTTCGCCGCGATGCCGATGGGAACAATGGTCGGCTTTGCGTTTTTCCTATCCGTGTTCGTCGTTGCAATGCTGTCGCTGATCGCTGCGTATGAAGCGCTGACCGCTGCGATGAATGATGCGCTGGGTTGGTCGCGCCGGCGCGCCCTGACGATCGTTGCAATAAGCCAGATCGCGCTGGCTGTTCCTGCATATTTCATCCCCCGCTACATCGAAATCAATGACCTGATTTGGGGAACCACGATGCAGCCGATCGGCGCCGTCCTCGCGGTCCTGACGCTGACGTGGTGGCTCGGGCGAACCGCAGCGCTTGAGGAACTACGCAAAAATTCGAGTCTGCCGATACCGATCTGGCTCTTCTGGTGGGTTCGACTGGCGATTCCCATCGCGATCCTGGCGATCCTTGTTTTTGGGTGGTGGGATTGGGCGCGCCCCTCATGACGCTGTCTTGGTGTATTCTCGCTTTCTCCCGATGCCCGTCTCGCAAACCAATACGAAGTTGATCCACCGCGCGCTCAAGTCGCAGGACGTGCACATCGTCTCTGCGCTCCCCGAGACATCGCTCGTCGATCTGATCGCGCGCATCGAAAACGACACCGACATGACGCTTGTCCGCCTCGCCAAGGAAGAGGAAGGCGTCGGCGTCAGCGCAGGCGCAGCGCTCGCCGGAGCGCGCTCCGCAATCCTCATGCAAAATCACGGCCTTTTCGCCGCGATCAACGGCGTCGTCTCCGTCGCGCTCCTCTACCGCATCCCCATGCTCATGCTCATCACCCATCGCGGCCGCTTCGGCGAACGCGACCCCTGGCAAACAGAGGGCGGCCTCTACACCGAACCCATCCTCGACGCGTTGCACATCGCGCATGACACCCTCACCGACGCGACACAGGTTGAGCGCAAGATCGCCGATGCAGTCACACTTGCCGATGCGTCGAGCCGGCCCGTCGCGCTCCTGCTCGATCGTGAACTCATGTGGGAGAACGCCTGATGCGCCGCGCTGATGCACTCGCTGCGATCCATCCCAAGCTCGCGGGCTGCGCGGTCGTGACGATCATGGGCGCTGTTGCTGCGGAAATGCAGGAGATTGGGCATCGCGACAACTTTTTTTACCTTCAGCATGGGATGGGGCTCGCCTCAAGCATGGGGCTCGGCATCGCGCTGGCCCAACCGAAACTCCCCGTCATCGTGCTGGACGGCGACGGATCCATACTGATGAATCTCGGCGCCCTGACGACGCTTGCGCGATACAAACCAAAGAATCTGGTGCACATCATCTTCGACAACGAAAGCTTCCTCTCCGCGGGTGGCTCCCCCACCGCGACAGCGACCGGCGCCGACCTTGCTGCGATCGCACAGGGCGCGAGCATCGAGCATGTCTTCATCGCGAACACCGTCGATGAGTTCGCTTCACAGTTTGACGACGCTCGCGCCCGCGCGGAGTTCACCGTGATCATCGCCAAGATCGACATGTCCCGGCCTGCGCAGTTCGTCACCGATCTGACGCTTCTTGAAAACCGATTCCAGTTCGAGCGTTGGCTCAGCCAAATATCGAAGAACAACTGTGACGCCGGGAGTAAGCCTTGACTGATGTTCTTTCCAATCTGGCCACCGCACTGGCCGACGGCGCACTGCGCATCATTGATCTCACGCAGACGTTGAGCGAGCGGACGCCAGTCATCGAACTGCCTTCGCCCTTTGCCAACTCGCCCGGCGTGTCGATCACGCCAATCTCCAGTTTCGACGACGCTGGCCCCGCATGGCGATGGAATGCGCTCAGTTTCGGCGAGCACACCGGGACGCACTTTGATGCGCCGGGGCACTGGATCACCGGCCGTGACCTCCCGGAAAACACCTGCGACACCGTGGCGCCGAGCCGATTCATAGCGTCCGCGTGCGTCATTGATGTCAGCAAAGAATGCACTGCCGATGATGATTATCTATGTACGCCCGAGCGGATCGCGCAATGGGAAGCTGAACACAACACAATCCCCGCTGGCGCATGGGTTCTCCTCCGCACCGACTGGAGCAAGCGAATCGACGCTTCGTCCTTCCTGAATATTCACGAAGACGGCCCGCATTCGCCCGGTTTTTCCACTGACGCAATCAAACTTCTTGCACACAAACGCGATGTCCTAGGTGTCGGCGTTGAAACGGTCGGCACCGACGCAGGGCAGGCGGGCGCCTTCGATCCACCCTTCCCTGCGCATCACATCTTGCTCGGCACCGGGAAACTGGGCTTGGCGAGTCTGTGCAATCTGGACCAAGTCCCGCCGACCGGCGCGATCGTCATCGCAGCGCCTCTCAAAATCGAACAAGGCACGGGCAGCCCCGTCCGCGCCTTGGCCATGATTCCAACTACGACCTGAAAGAAAACCCGCTCCCATGACACACATCGACCGAAGACGAGACGAGTTCCCAACACTCCAGGCTGGCGCCTATCTGATGAGCCACAGTTTGGGACCGATCCCTCGCGCCGCAGCCGACGCGATGAAACAATATCTCGACGCGTGGCAGTCGCACACGTCTGAAGATGCTTGGGCGTCATCGTGGTGGGAGCTGTCAGCACAGGTCGGTGATCGGTATGCGCGAATCATCGGCGCCGACGAAGGAACTGTGTTGCCGACCTACAACGCGACACTCGCCGCTGCGACCGTGGCATCGTGTCTCGACTACGCCGACCGCCCCACCGTCATCACCACGGAGCTCGACTTCCCTTCGATGGGCTATTTCTGGAATGCGCAAAAACGCCGAGGCGCCAAGATTCGCATCGTCCCAAGCGACAACGGAATCACCACCCCCGTCGAGCGCATTCTCGACGCGATCGACGAAACCACTGCAATCGTCGCAGTTTCGCACACATCCTATTGCAGTTCGTATCGACTCGACGGGCGAGCGCTTGTCGAACGAGCGCACGAAGTCGGTGCACTGGCGCTGCTGGACATCTACCAATCGGCTGGCGTCGTCGAGATCGACGCGCAATCGCTCGGCGCCGACTTCCTCATCGGCGGATCAATCAAGTGGCTCTGTGGCGGACCTGCTTCGGGGTTCCTGCACGTCCGGCCCGGCCTCATCAACCAACTCGAACCAACCATCACCGGCTGGATCGCTCACGAAAACCCATTCGCCTTTGACGCGGACCTGCGATACGACAAAACGATTCGCCGATTCTCCAATGGCACGCCGAGCATCCCCTCGCTCTATTCAGTGATTCCCGGCATGGACCTCATCGAGTCAGTCGGCGTCGATGCAATCGCCGCTGAGTCGCGCGTGCGCACGCAGCGCATTGTTGTCCATGCGATGGAGCAAGGCTGGCCCCTCAACTCCCCTACCGATGCAAACCAGCGCGGCGGCACCGTCATGCTCAGCTTTGATGATCCCGAATCGCTCGCGGGAACACTCCGCAATCACCAAGTGTTCGTGGATTGGCGCCCGGGCGTGGGGATCAGGATCTCCCCTCACTTCTTCAACACCGATGATGAAATCACCGCAGCGCTTGATGCGATCGGCCAGTGCGTAAACGCTTGATATTCCGATCAATCACAAACTGTGCGTAGCTTGTGTTTACGAAAGGTCCGCGCCTTTGGATAAGTAATACGCTGCAAGCTCCGGGCGGAATGGCTCAGCAAACTTCCCTGCCATCACCTTCGACCAGCCTTTGGGATTCGCCCCGCGCTGGCGCAGATACTTCTCATAACGCTCGTCGTATTCTTCAATCATCTTCAGCATGGCTTGATCGGACGGATATGCATCGTCAAAGAACACAGCGCTTGCGTCCAGCCGGGGGCGAGGCGTCGGCGCCTGCTCCGACACCCCCACGCACAA
>CAYMQF010000016.1:14925-24674 GCA_964392425.1 uncultured Phycisphaeraceae bacterium | reverse complement strand
AGGCGAGTTCGCTGCGTTCGCTTTTGCGCATCGTCACATGGCCGACCATGCCGATGCCTTTCATGCGTTCGACGCTGTACGAAAGCCCGTTTGACGAAGCGTCCAGATAGGGGTTGTCGATCTGTTCGATGTCGCCCGTGAGGACCACCTTGGTGCCTTCGCCGGCCCTACTGATGATCGTCTTGACCTCGTGAGGCGTCAGGTTCTGCGCTTCATCAACAATCATGAATTGATGGGGGATGGACCTGCCGCGGATGTAGGTGAGCGCTTCGAGGACGAGCCGGCCGTCTGCGAGCAGTGTGTCCAGGCGTTGCTCAAGCGAGTGCGACTCGGCGTTTTGCATGTGCGACCCGCGCGTAGAAAGGAGATATTCGAGGTTGTCGAAGATCGGCTGCATCCACGCGGCGAGCTTTTCGTCCTTTTCGCCGGGCAGATAGCCGATGTCCCGGCCCATGGGCATGATCGGGCGGGCGACGAGCAATTTTTCGAATCGTTCTTCCTTGAAGACTTTTTGCATGCCCGCGGCGAGGGCGAGGAGCGTCTTCCCAGCGCCTGGTCCGCCGGTGAGTGTGACGAGTTTGATGTCGTCATCGAGCAGAAGATCGAGCGCCATGGTTTGCTCGGTGTTGCGCGCGACCACGCCGAAGGTGGCCCGACGTGACGCGGTGACGGGGATGATGTGGTCGGTGTCAGCGAGCCGACGCGCGAGCCCTGAGTGAGATTCGTCCTGCGCATCATGCAACACAACAAACTCGTTGGCTTCAATAGTGCGAGTATTTTTCTCGCCCTCGTGGTCGGTCGTCATGAACGTCTCAAGCTCTTTGATCGGCAGCATGCGCTGGTCGTAGAGCTGGTCAATGAGATCGCCAGCCACATCGACGTTGATATGCCCGCCATAGAGACGGTCGGCGTCCACTTTCTGCGCTTCGAAATCTTCTGTGCGGATGCCCAGCGCGTCGCTCTTGATGCGGGCGTTCATGTCCTTGGAGATAAAAACAACGTGCTTGCCCTGGCGGAGCAGGTCATGCGCCACCGCGATGATGTGGTTGTCCGGCTCGTCAGCGTGGAGAATCGCGGGCCGTTGGATGTCGGAGGTGTCGATGCGGATGTAGCCGGTGTGCTCGTAGCGTTCATCCCCCCAGCGAACACCCTCATTGAGCCTGCCTTTTTTGCGAAGTTGATCGAGCTTGCGGATGCAGTGCCGAGCGTTGCGGGCGAGATCGTCGTTGCCACGCTTGAAGCGGTCGAGCTCCTCGACGACGGTCAGCGGGATGACGACGTTGTGCTTGCCGAAGAGGAAGAGCGCTTCGGGGTTGTGGAGGAAGACGTTGGTGTCGAGGACGAAGTTTTTGATGACGGGGCTCCCGTCGTTCCCATCAGGCGAGTTGGCGTCGCCCTTGGTCTCACTGGAATTCTTCGTCTTGGCCACGATCTGGTTCTCCTCGATATTGTGGGGCTCAGCATGGGCTGTCCGCGTAAAGTGTATCGGCCACCCGACGGCGAACGGGAGAATAGGAGTCTGTCGATGACCATGGAACAATTGATGGCGGCGTTGGAGCGATTGGCGCCGTTGCAGTTTGCTGAGCCTTGGGACAATGTCGGCTTGATCCTGGGCGATCCCGCGTCGCTGCTCACCGGCCCGACGCTGTTGACGATCGACCTGACCGCCGCGGTTCTTGATGAGGCGCTCGACATGGGCGCCAGTGCGATTGTCGCGTACCACCCGCCGATTTGGGAGCCGATCAAACAGATATCCGCAGCCAAGTCGCGCGGCGGGTTGCTGCTCAAAGTGATGCGCGCGGGGATCAATGTCTACACGCCGCACACCGCATTAGACGCAGCGCCAGGCGGCGTCACCGATTGGCTCAGCGACATGCTCGCTGAAGAAGGGCAGGACGGTAAAACACTGGGCGACCGACGCGCCCTGATACCAGCAATGGTCCACGACCCCTTGCAGACACACAAAATCGTCACGTTTGTTCCGGCTCCTGCTGTTGAGGCGGTGCGCGATGCGCTGGCGTCCGTCGGCGCGGGAACCATCGGCGACTACGAACGGTGCTCGTTCAACCTGCAAGGGCTCGGCACGTTCTTCGGCAGTGAAGGCACGTCCCCTGTCGTTGGCGAGAAGGGCAAACTCGTCCATGCTGACGAAATCCGCCTGGAGATGGTCTGCCCGGAGCGGTCGCTGGCGCTTGCTGTCGAGATGCTTCGGCAGTTTCATCCGTATGAAGAGCCTCCCTTTGATATTCATAAGCTGGAGACGAAGCCTCAGCGAGAGATTGGCGCCGGTCGTCGGCTGACGCTCGATCGCCCTGTCCCTGCTGATGAACTTGCAGCGCGCCTTCGCAGCAATCTCGGCGTTGACGCGGTCAAGCTCGCCAAGGCAAGTGATGAGCCGATCCAGCGGGTCGGCGTGTGTCCGGGGGCGGGCGCCGGGCTATTTGATGATGCGCTGGCGTCGGATTGCCAACTCTTCGTCACCGGCGAGATGCGTCACCACGAGGCGCTCGCTGCGGTCGCGCAGGGGTGTTCGGTCCTGCTTGGAGGGCACACCAACACCGAACACGGGTATCTGACGCGGTACGCTGAGCGGATCAACGCGGAGGCGCCCACTGCTGACGCCCGCGTGACTCAGCAGGAACGCACGCTCTTTCGGACGCTCTCATAACGCCCTCAAAACGACGTCAAGAGCAGATCATAGAGCATGAATGTGCGGATTGAAGTAGTTTCGCAACCCGGTCCAAAGCACTCTGACAAAGCTGAATCGACCGATTGCAGGCCCTGCTGTCACTGAGCCGATACGAAGAATCCCCGTGAAGACTTTCGAGATTCAACCCGACGTTCGTGGCGAATCGACGTTGACCCGGCGTCAGGCGATCCGGCTGAGCCTTTGCTCGGGGCTTGCAATGGCAATGGTCGGCTGTGCGGGTGGCAATCGCTGGTCGCGCAGCGCCTCTTCGGTCAGCCCTGCGTGGCCCGGCCTTGACACGCCAATCCCGGAGCCTCGCACTGCGACACCGACTCGATCTGCAACTTCGACTCCCCGCCGATCCACTCCCGATCGGCGCCCAGCGAACAACATGGCTGGCATTCTTCCCCGCCGCGCATGGGCGAAGAAAGCGTCGATCCCCTCGCGAATGGATCGGCTCGACCGGGTTGAGCGAATCACGGTTCATCACGACGGCATGCCTCCCGTTCGGATCACGAGCCGAATGGATGTCGCCCATCGCATCGACTCCATCCGCCAGGCGCATCAGAACGCTGGCTGGGGGGACATCGGCTACCACTTCATCGTCGATCCCTTTGGGCAGGTCTGGGAAGGACGCCCGCTCGCTTTTCAGGGGGCGCATGTCCACGATCACAATGTGCGAAATCTCGGCGTGCTGACGCTGGGCAACTTTGAATTGCAGACTCCCACGACGGCCCAGCGTTCGGCGCTATCGCGCTTTCTTGCGGTGCGCATGAGACAACACCGGGTGCCATTGGTGCGAGTGCACACACATCGCGAACTCACCTCGACGCTGTGCCCCGGCCGAAACCTCCAGCGGGTGATGAATCAACTGCGATCCTCCGCGGGCGATCTCGCTCGGGTCTGACGGCGGCGCACAAAGAGCCAATGGCTCCACTGTGCTACATTGTGCCCATGACGCCGACCGATCTGACACTCATCCAGCAGCGCGACGCGATCGCAACAGGCGAGCTTTCCTCAGCTGAGGCTGTCAAAGCGTCCCTCGCCCGAATCAACACACTGGACCCCAAGCTCGGCGCGTTCCTCCAGGTGTTCCACGAGGAGGCGATCGCGCAAGCAATCTCCATCGACCAACGCATCGCATCGCAAGGGGCCAGCACGGTCGGCCCGCTGGCTGGAGTGCCCATCGCGATCAAGGACAACATGTGCCTGTCCTACGGGCGAACAACGTGCGGCTCGCGCATTCTCGAAAACTACGAATCGCCCTACACCGGCACCGCGGTGCAAAAGCTCATCGACGCGGGCGCCGTCATCGTCGGCAAAACCAACCTCGACGAGTTTGCGATGGGGTCCAGCACGGAGCACTCCGCATTTGGCGCTACGCGCAACCCGTGGGATGAAAAACGGGCGCCGGGCGGATCGTCTGGAGGATCAGCGTGTGCTGTCGCTGCAAACATGGTCCCCGCTTCGCTCGGGTCAGACACGGGCGGATCGATTCGGCAGCCTGCGGCACATTGCGGCGTTGTCGGACTCAAGCCAACGTACGGCCGAGTCTCACGGTGGGGACTTGCTGCGTTCGCATCCAGCTTCGATCAGATCGGCCCATTCACAAGAAACGTCCAAGACGCAGCGTTGATGCTCAACGTGATTTGCGGCAACGACAAGCTGGACTCCACTTCCGCTGATGTCGCCACTCCAAACTTTCTGGCCGATCTTGACGCGCCGATTGCTGGGCTTCGGCTCGGCGTTCCCGCGCAGGCGCGCAGCAAGGACAACGATCCTGCTGTTGCGGAGGCGTTTGAGCAAGTTGTCAAGACGTATGAGGAGCTTGGCGTCGAGCTTGTGCCGATTGACTTGCCTCACATCGACTACGGCGTCGCGGCGTACTACATCATCGCGCCGGCAGAAGCATCGACCAATCTCGCACGCTACGACGGGATTCGTTATGGCCGGCGAGCGACGATCGAACCAACCGACACACTCGAAACGCTTTACTGCAAGAGCCGGGGCGAAGGGTTTGGCGGCGAAGTCAAACGGCGGATCATGCTCGGGACGTACGCGCTGTCAGCCGGGTATTACGACGCGTATTACAAAACGGCGCTGCAAGCACGGCGAATCATCAAAAACGATTTCGACAATGCGTTTGCTGACGGCGCCGGTGTGCACGCGGTGTTGATGCCGACGACGCCCGGCCCTGCGTTCGAGCTTGGCGCCAAGACCGGCGACCCCATGGCGATGTACCTCGAAGATGTGTACACCGTCGCTGCGAACCTAGCCGGGTTGCCCGCGGTGTCGATTCCCGCTGGGTTTGCCGAGGAAAACGGCGCACGATTGCCCATTGGCGCCCAACTCATTGCGCCCGCTTTTGCAGAGCCCACCATGCTCCGCATAGCGCAGATGTACGAAACTTCAGCTGCTCTTGATATGGCTTGCCCCCTGCCATGACCGACCCCATCGTCGGCATCGATCTGGGCGGGACGAACATGCAAATCGGCGTGGTGAACGCGGATGGCGAAGTCACCACTCAGATCAAGAAAAAGACACGAGCGGAGCAAGGCGCCGACGCGGTCTTTGAGCGCCTGGTCAAAGGTGTGCAGCGTGTGTGCATGGAAGGCAATGTGTCTGTTGATTCGCTGGCGGGAATCGGGCTTGCAGCAGCAGGCGCCGTGGACAGCGAGGCGGGAGTTATTCTCGATGCGCCCAATCTTGGATTTCGTGACTTTCCGATTGCTGACGCTCTGAAGGATCGCCTGGGCGTTCCCGTGATTCTGGAAAACGATGTCAATGCAGCACTCATTGGGGAACATCGATTCGGCGCTGTGCGAGGAGAGAATGAAGCGCTGGGCGTGTGGGTCGGCACGGGAGTCGGCGGCGCGATCGTTCTCAACGGCGCGCTCCATCGAGGCGCTTTGGGATCCGCCGGGGAGATTGGGCATATGACGCTGTTCCCAAAGGCTGAGCGTGGCGCCCGCATCCTCGAAGACACCTGCTCTCGCAGCGCGATCGTCCGTCGGCTGGCAACGCTCGCAGCTTCGGGTCGCCCGACATCGCTGACCGATCTCGCCCCCGATGGGATCGCGTCGATCAAATCTCGGATCATCTCACAGGCATACACAAGCGGCGATCCACTGACCTGCGAAGTCGTCGACGAGGCGGCCGACCTACTCGGCACAGCGATCGCAGGGGTCGTGACGCTGCTGGCGATTCCGGTCGTCGTCCTCGGTGGTGGGCTCGTCGAGGCGATGGGCGAAAAGTTGGTCGATCGAGTCAGAAAGAGCGTCCATGAGCACGTCTTTCCCCGGTCACTCACGCAGGTCCGTGTGGTGGAGGGCGAGCTATGCGACAAGGCGGGGATTCTGGGCGCCTGGGTCGTGGCGAGCGATTTTTTTCTACCTCACGGTTGACTCCTGACCCGCCGATTGAAACTATCATTCTCTGTTCAGATAGAACGATGATGGACACTGCCGTTGGCGCCGAGTCTTGGCGCTCGTTTCATTCTTGAGGAGTTATTCGATGACCCATCGCACACGCTGGAGCGCCCTCTTGGTTGCTCTGCTTGCCATGTTGACGCCCCTGCTTTTCACTCCATCGGCAAAGGCTGATATCGGACCGGGCGTTTGGTCGGGAACGATGAGGATGCCCGCTGAGAAGGAACTTGATTTTTCAATTACTCTCCGCGTCAACGAGAAAACCGGCGCCCAGTCGGCGACGATCTCCGTCCCTGAACAGAGTCTGGTGAACGTGCCTTTGGATGATGTTCACTTTGGCGATCAAAAGATCAGTTTCAAGCTCACCTCATCGGGCATCGTCTTCGAGGGAAGATCGGGCAATGACGGACAAAAGATCTTCGGCGTAGCAAAGCAAGACAAAAACCGAATCCCGTTCCGCCTCGCACTGCAAGAGCAGGAGCCACCCAACCCGCAGGCAACTCCTGCTGCCAATCCCAAAGATCAGCAGCGGTGGAAAGGCGTCACCAATCTCCCGGGGATGGATTTAGAGTTCATGGTCACGTTCTCGCCCGGCCCGACGCCGACGGGTTGGACAGGAACCGTCGACATCCCGCTGCAGGGAGTCAAGGGCATGGTTCTCACCGATGTCTCCGTTGGAAATGAAATTTTATTTACGATCCAAGCGAAAACACCCGGAGCGCCGGCGCCCGCCAAGTTCAAACTCAAAATGACAAGCGACAACAGTGCGGAAGGATCCTTCGATCAGGCAGGGTCACACTTCAAAGCTGCACTGACTCGTGTCACAGATCCCAATGAAACGGTCGAGCTTCCCCGGCCTCAAACTCCCAAGCCCCCGTTCCCCTACACGCAGCGCGAAGTCTCCTACACCAGCGGCATCGACGGCGTCACACTCGCGGGAACCTTGACGGTCCCCGATGGAGCAGGCCTGCACCCTGCGGTGTTGATGATCACCGGGTCGGGCGCACAAGATCGCGACGAAAGCCTTGCTGGACACAAACCCTTCTGGGTGATTGCTGACTATCTCAGTCGGCGGGGGATCGCCGTCCTCCGGCTCGACGATCGCGGCGTGGGCGGGTCCGGCGGCGACACCTTTGCCTCGACCGTTGCAGACAATGCCAAGGACGTGCTGACGGGTGTTGAATTCCTCAAACAACAAGCAGGAATCGACCCAACGCGCATCGGGCTTCTCGGGCACAGCGAGGGAGGATGGGTCGCGCCCATCGCAGCGGCGCAGTCTGACGACGTGGCGTTCATCGTTCTTCTCGCGGCGCCTGGCGTCACCGGCAAAGAACTCCTGCTCATGCAGCGCGATCTGATTCGCAAAACCGTAGGCGTTCCAGCGGCTCGCCGACTCGCGGAATATCGGCTGCAAACCGCCTTGCTCGATGCGATCGACACGGGAGCGCCCGACGAGAAAGTCGCTGAGGCCCTCCGCGAACTCGCGCTGCAGGAAAGAGAAGGCGCGCCGGACATGAAGGAATTCGCCGACCGCATCGTAAAGCAGCAACTGCCCTCCGTGACATCGACGTGGTTCCGCGACATCCTCGGCGTGGACGCGCGGCCTGCTCTTCGAAAACTCAAGATTCCGGTCCTTGCGATCGCGGGAGAGTTGGACCTGCAAGTCCCGCCTGAAGAAAATCTCAAAGAGATTCGAGAGGCGCTCGAATCCGCTGGCAACACCCACGTCACCATCATCACCATGCCCGGCCTCAACCACCTTCTCCAACTGGCTCGGCAAGGTCTCCCAAGCGAATATCTCATGCTCCAACAAACCATCGCGCCAGAAGCGCTCGAAACCATCAGCGATTGGATCCGCGAACAAACAAATCTGACGACTGACGATTGATTGAACCGCTGTGCAGGAACCCAACGAACAATCCGACCAAACGACCCCGGACGCAGAGCATGCCACGGCGCCGGACGCCGCGCCTACCTCTCCCAATGATGGGAACCCGACCGACACGGGCGCGAATGAACCTTCCGCCTACAAACTGGAGGAACGTCCTTCGCTGCTTGACGATGCGGCCAATGAGGATGTGTGCCCGCATTGCAATAAGCCTCTGAAAGATCCGTCCGCAGTTGTTTGCATGAACTGCGGCTACGACCTGCTCGCAAACAAGATCCTCAAAACCCAAGTCGGCGATGTCGAGGTGGCTGAGGATGTAGCCCTCGAAGATTTCGCACGCGCGGGTCGATTGGGCTGGAAAACGCCTGTCATTGTCGCAGCGGCAGCGCTTCTTCTTGCAGCAATCCTTTCAGGAATGAACGCAACAGGACGCCCGGTGGGTCATGCTCTGGCGACGCTTCTCTTCGGCCCGGTGTACGCAGGAGTGGGTGTCGCCGCTGCAGCGATCACCGCAAAACTGTTGCTGCAACCCTTCGGGCGAATCGAACTTGCGGGAGCGCGAATGCTGCTCGCCACGGCGATCGTTATGGCGTCTTTTCATGTTGGACAGGCGATCGACGCGCCCAACGCCGTGCAGTTTCTGGTTGGTGCGGGGATCGGCGCCGGGCTCTATTATCTCGCGGTGTGGTGGTTGTTCTCGCTCAACTCGACCATCGCGTTTTTGTTGTCGCTGTTGCACCTTTCGCTGTGGGCGTTTTTCCTCGGGCTGTTGCAGCTCAATGCGTGGTTGGCGACCTCGCCGCCCGTGTCGTGACCTGCTGCGCTTCATCGCAAACCAAGAAGAAAAGGTTGATTGAATAATGCCCGATGTCGTCTGGCTCAATGGAGAGTTTGTTCAGCGTGACGAAGCGCGCCTCAGCGCGTTTGACGCCGGTCTTCAACATGGAGTCGGCCTCTTCGAAACGATGCTCTCGGTGCGCCGCGTTGTCCATCGGCTCGATGACCACATCCAAAGGCTCATCCGCTCCGCCAACGAACTGGGGCTCGCGCAATCACTCAGGCACAACCCGCTCGCAGAAGCGGTCCGGCGGGCTGTCGAACACGCCGATCTTGATCACGCGCGGATCAGGCTCACCATCACCGGCGGGGACCTCAACCTGCTCGAAACACAGCGGGAATCCCCCACCGACCCCACGCTGCTCATCGCGGTTCAGCAGGCGGCTGCGTACCCAACTCAGATGTTTGGCGCCGGCGTCGCAGTCGTCATCGCCAACGATCGCGTGAACCCATTGGACCGATTTTCCGGGCACAAAACGCTCAACTATTGGCCTCGACTGCGCGCACTTCAGGAAGCTGCATCGCTGGGGGCAGGCGAAACGATCTTCCTGCAAGTCACCAATCATGTCGCGTCAGGCGCGGTCAGCAATATCTTCTTGGTGCGCAACGGGGAACTGCTCACGCCGAGCGCGCACAGCGAAGAAGAGGATGGCGCGATCGCAAGCCCCGTCCTGCCAGGGATCGCCCGCAAAGCGATCATCGAGTTTGCCGACCAACAGGGAATCAGCGTTGAAGCTCGGCTCGTCACCGTCGAAGAAATGCTTGACGCGGATGAAGTCTTTTTGACCAACTCGATGTGGGGCGTCTTGCCCGTCGTCCGAGTCGAGGCAAAGACAATCGCCGATGGCAAGCCAGGCGAGATCACCAAGAGGCTGCGCACCTGTTGGCTCAACGAGCTTGATTCGCT
>CAYMQF010000016.1:11533-14825 GCA_964392425.1 uncultured Phycisphaeraceae bacterium | reverse complement strand
TGCTGTGCGAAAACAACGCGGGCTGGGCGAACCTGATGAAGCTCGCCTCCGATGCTTACCTTGAGGGGTTCTACTACAAGCCTCGCATCGATCGCGAACTTCTCGAAGCGCACAGCGAAGGGCTCATCGCGATCAACGGGCATCTCGGCTCCGAACTCGCTTACCACCTCGTCCAATACGAAACGACCCACGATGAAACCCACTGGAACAACGCTGTCGAAGTTGCGCGCTGGCATCAAAAGGTGTTCGCGCCGACGAAAGCGGGCCCACGATTCTATATCGAACTGCAACACCACGTTCCTGATCAGAACGCGATCAACCCGCATCTGATTCGCCTTGCCAAAGAGCTTGATCTCCCGGTCGTCGCCACCAACGATGCGCACTTTCTTCGCGCGGAAGATCACGATGCGCACGACACGCTCATCTGCATTTCGATGGGCAAGGTCAAGAGCGAGCCCAATCGGCTGCACTACACGCCCGAGCTGTACGTCAAGACTCCCCAGCAGATGCGTGAACTCTTTGAAGGCGCCTACAGCGACGTCGGCAAAGAAGCGTGCGACAACACGCTCGCCATTGCGGACCGCTGCGATGTGTCAATGGAGTTTGAGAACCACGCGCCGGTGGTGCGAATCGTCCAGCCTGACGAGCCATTGCCATTCGATGAAGACACCGATATTTCAGCTTGGCACAAGACGTTTTGCGCTCAATATGAAGTGCAGCCGGTGGAGGCCGCCAGCGATCAGGGCTCCTTTGACGAACTCAAAGCGCAATGCGATCGCGCACTGCGCGAGCTATGCCAAGCGGGACTCATCTGGCGCTACGGCCCCAGCTTCGCTCCCGGCGCTCCCGAACCCGCTGATGAAAAAGAACGCCAACGGCAACAGAAGATTCGCGCCCGCCTGGACCGCGAACTCGGCGTCCTCATCGACAAAGCGATCACGCCTTACTTCTTGATCGTGTGGGACTTCGTCAACTGGGGGCGCCAGCAGGGAATCCCCGCCAACGCGCGAGGCTCCGGCGTCGGCACGATGGTCGGCTATCTGCTCGGCCTGTCCAACGCGTGCCCCGTGCAGTACGGCCTGCTCTTTGAACGGTTCACCGATCCCGACCGCTCGGAATATCCCGACATCGACATCGACCTGTGCCAGGACGGGCGCGCCCAGGTGATCGACTATGTGCGCGAAAAGTATGGGCACGTCGCGCAGATCATCACGTTTGGAACGCTCAAAGCGCGCGCTGCGATCCGCGATGTCGCGCGAGTCCTCGAAGTGTCGCTACCCGTCGCGGATCGGCTTGCAAAGATGATTCCCGATCAACTCGGCATCACGCTCGACGAGGCGCTCGCGCAGGAGCCTGACTTCCGTGCTGCGTTCCACGGCGACGCTAAAACGCTTGAAAAGCTCAATACCGGCTTGCCCCCCGAGCAGCACGCCGACGCCTTGCGCCTGCACCAGCTCGTCAATCACGCGCGCACGATGGAAGGCCAAGCTCGCCACGCAAGTGTTCACGCAGCGGGAGTCATCGTCGCAACGCGCCCACTCCACGAGATCGTCCCGCTCTACAAACAGCCCGGCGCTGAGGAAGTCATCACGCAATGGGACGGCCCTACATGTGAGCGCATCGGCCTACTCAAGATGGACTTCCTCGGCCTGCGCACGCTCAGCATCATCGAGCGCTGCCGACAACTCATCAAAGAAACACTGCCTGACTCTGCGATCCGCGAGGCGCTCAGATGGGCGCCTGACCGCATCGGCGATCCGCTCGATCTGGAACGGCTGACGTACGATGACGCTGATGTCTTTGCGCTCTTCCAACGTGCTGACACGACCGGCGTCTTCCAGTTCGAGTCAGGCGGCATGCGTCGATTGCTCGCTGAAATGAAGCCTGATCGGCTCGAAGACCTCATCGCAGCAAACGCGCTCTTCCGCCCGGGGCCGATGGATCTGATCCCCGACTACAACCGCCGAAAGCACGGCAAGGAGAGCGTGCCCAAGGTTCACCCCATCGTCGATCGGCACACCGCTGAGACGTACGGCGTGATGGTCTACCAGGAACAGGTCATGCAGATCGTCCACGAGCTGGGCGGTGTTCGGCTGCGCGATGCGTACTCGCTTATCAAGGCGATCAGTAAGAAAAAGAAAAAGGTCATTGACGCCAACCGCGTGGGGTTCATCGGAAATGCACAGATAGAAGGGCTTTCTAAGGAAAAAGCGGAAGAGCTCTTCGATCTGATCCTCAAGTTCGCCGGCTACGGGTTCAACAAAAGCCATTCGACCGGCTATGCGATCGTCGCCTACCAAACCGCATTCCTGAAGACATACTTCCCCAGCCATTACATGGCGGCGTTGCTGACGTACGAAAGCCAGGCGCAAAAGATCGCTGACTGGGCGTCGTATCTTGAAGACTGCAAACGTGTGCGCCGGCCCGACGGTGGTGTCGGCGTCGAGGTCCGCCCGCCTGACATCAATCTCTCTGCGAGCGATTTTGCTGCGGTCTACGAAGAAGGCGAAGAGAGGACAGCCAGCTCCGGGCATGTGCGCTTCGGCATGCGCGCGGTCAAAGGTGTTGCGACCAAAGCAATCAATGCGATCGTCATCGAGCGAACAGAAAACGGTCCATTCACTTCGCTCTTTGAGTTTTGCGAGCGCGTGCCACAAGGCGTCGTGAACAAAGCAACGATCGAATCGCTCATCAAGTGCGGCGCCTTTGACAGTGTGCATGGGCCCGGCCATCGCGCTTCGATGGTGGCGACGGTTGAGCCTGCCGTGTCGGCGGGAGCGTCAGCGGCGCGCGATCGTGCTGCGGGGCAAAGCTCGCTCTTTCTTGGGTCGGCTGAGGGGGATGAAGCATCGACCGCCCCGGCGCCCGCTTTGGTTCGCGCGGAGCCTTGGTCTTCTGCGCAAACGCTCACCTATGAAAAAGAAGCGATGGGGATGTACGTGTCGAGCCATCCGATCGATGCGTGGAGCAATGAGATTGCCTCGCTCAGCGCGGTTTCGACGCCTGCTGTCCAGGAATGTGCGCCGGATGAATCCATCGTGCTGGTCGGGCTTGTTCAAAATAGACGCATCATCGTGACGCGCAATGGCAAGAATCCCGGGCAAAAGATGGGGATTATCACCGTTGAGGACAAGCAAGGCGCCGTCGAATGTGTCTTCTTCCCTGAAGCGTTCGCCAAGAATGACGCGGTGCTCGAAGCGGAGCGCGTGCTTGCCTTTGTCGGGCGAGTCGATCATTCGCGCGGCGACATACAGATCATCGCTGACCGCGCGATTCCCATTGAAGACGCGAC
>CAYMQF010000016.1:8605-11433 GCA_964392425.1 uncultured Phycisphaeraceae bacterium | reverse complement strand
CTGAAGCATTGGGAGGCGAAAAGGTGCGCGTACTCGCAGGCCCACCCAAACGAAGCGCCCAATCAAAACGGACCTACAACCGGCGACCTAACGCGAAATCGCAATCGTGAACTAAACTCGTTCACTCGGCGCGTGCGGTGGCGCGGCTTTGAGGCAAATCGGTCGAGCACGTCAGGAGCAGATGATCGTCCTCGATGCGCACCGCGAGGAGTCGCACGAGTCGGCCGTCTTCGAGTGTGATCGCGGTCGTCGCGAGCGCTGGCCCTTTTTGCCTGAGCGCATCGAGAATCAGGTTCGCCATGGAGCGCGAACGAATCTCAGGGGGGAGCCAACCCGAAAGGCGAGCGAGCGTCCATCCCGACGGCAAGTCGAGCCTGCCCGCGTTGGTGGAAGGCTGCGTCAGCCACAGCGCGCCGTCTGTGCGCAGTTCGGGGCGCACCGTCGCAGCGACGATCTGCTCCTCATTTTGACTGCCGATGCGCACACCCAGCGAGATCCGCTCATTTTCAAAATGCGTCTGAACTTGCCCGAGTTGTTCGGGCCAGCGAGCGTTTCGGCTGGCGACCCACTTGGGCAGTTTGACGTTGAGCCACGCGTTTGCCTGTGGCGCTGAGACTGAAATCGTCCAAGGCTCTCCGCTCGTTCGATTGCGGTGCATTGCACCGACGACGGCGCGCTCGACGCGCTCAGCAAGCTCGACCACTTGCGGATCGGTCGGATCGATGGTCGCCCACCACGTCGGTTTTTCACGGGACAACAGCAGCGCGATGACAATGACCGTCGCGCCCACCGACGCCAAACACAAGGCGCCGACGAGCCACACCCGCTGCGCCCGGCGATTGAAGATCATCCCAGGCGCCAGTCGCACGACGTTTACTCTCCCTCGAATCGGCGCATGATGAGCGTGTTATTTTGTCCGCCAAAGCCGAAGCTGTTGGAGAGCGCCACTCGCACACCACCCGCATCGTTGAGATCGCGAGGCTCATTGGGCACATAGTCCAGATCGCACGCGGGGTCCGGGGCATTGAGATTGATGGTCGGCGGCGCGATTCCCGTCTCAATCGCCTTGGCGCACACGATCGCCTCGACCGACCCGGCTGCAGCGATGAGATGCCCGAGCATCGACTTGATCGAACTCATGGGAATGCGCGGCGCGTTGTCGCCGAACGTTTTTTTGACCGCGACGGTTTCGATGGAATCGTTCTCGCGTGTGGAGGTGCCATGCGCGGAGATGTAATGAACGAGCGGTCGGCCATCTTCGCCCCGAGCTTGCGGGTCGATCCCTGCTTCACTGAGCGCTTCATTCATGGCAAAGCACGCGCCGATACCGTCGGGCTGGATGTCGGTGATGCGGTATGCGTCTGCTGACGAGCCGAAACCGATGATCTCCGCGATGGGCTTCGCTCCTCGTTGCCGAGCATGGTCAAGCGTTTCGAGAATCAACATCCCGGAGCCTTCTCCGAGGATGAATCCATCGCGATCGATGCTGAAAGGCCGACTCGCAGTTTGCGGGCTTTCCCTGCGGCGTGACAGCGCGGTCAAGCGGGTGAATCCTGTCACTCCCAGCGGGTGGATCATGGTGTGGGCGCCACCCGTAATCATGACATCGACATCGCCTCGCCAGAGCATTTCGGTCGCTTCGCCGATCGCTTGAGTTGAAGCGGAGCACGCGGTCAGACAGTTGTAGGCTGGCCCGCAGGCGCCGAACGTTTGCGCGATGTGCGAGAGAGTCATGTTGGACTCCTGCTCGACTTCGCGCACCGCGTTCATGGTTAAGTACGCCGTCTGTGCCCACTTGACGGGATCGGTCGTGCGCGATGAGGCGTCCCAACTCGCCAAACAAGTGTGCACATAGTTGTCGAGGTCAAGGATGCCTTCCCCGGAGCCGAGATAGACGCCGACACGGGAGGGATCCAAAGTTGATTCGTATGCTTCAGCTTTGACATCGCCCAGCCCTGCTTGGCGCCATGCTTGCGCGCACGCGACAAGAGCAAAGGCGGTGTTCCGTCCAACCCCTGACAATGGCTCGCAATCAGCGAACCACTCGCTCAGGTCCAGCGCGGGACACTGCGCAGCGAAGTTCGTCGAGTACGTCGAAGCATCAAAGTGCGCAATCGGGCCAACTCCCGACTCACCCTTGAGCAGCCGATCCCACACAACATCGACGCCGACGCCCAATGGTGTGACGCAGCCCATGCCGGTGATGACAACGCGTTTATTCGCTGGTCGTGCGATCACAACGAGGTCACTCCGGGTCCGCAGGCGCCGACTCCGCTGGAGCGGGCGCGGGGGAAGTAGGCTCCGTCGAAGATTGCTCCGCTGGGGCGGCGGGCGCGGGAGCCTCTGCAGTTCGCCCAGCATTGAGCTTGTCCGGGTTGAGCACACGCACCAGCCCATCCTTGAGGCGGCGCTCGGCAAAGTTGATGATGAGCCCGAGTTCGAGATCAGCAGCGCGAAGCTTGGCGCGGAGGGACGTGCGGTCGAGCCCGTCAATCTCGCGGTGATCAGCCATCGGCTCGACGGCGAATCGGTTGTTCACATACAGACCGATCTTCGCCTTGCCGACCGACTGCCCTTTGAACATCACGGTAAATGCATAGTCCGTCTCGTAGGGGATGTTCATCGCGTCGAGCTCGCTGGTCAACGCGCTGACATAAATCGAACGGTCAAACCCAGGCCCAAGCGTCTTGTGCACTTCGATCGAGGCGCCAATCACTTGTCGGCTCACATCGGTCAGTTCGGGGTCAAGGTCTTCGATCGGGATGGCTTTGCGTTGGTGGGGCATCATGGGTCGCTCCGAGTCAGGTAGAAGAAAAAAGTACGAAACA
>CAYMQF010000016.1:5827-8505 GCA_964392425.1 uncultured Phycisphaeraceae bacterium | reverse complement strand
AACATTTCAACAGTCAACAGGCGGACACCACCGCAGCGGCGTTTTGGCCGCCCAGTGCGTTGGTGCAAACAAGAATGTGATTGAGCGCTGCGTCGCGCGTCTGGGCAGCGCCCGCATTGAGCCCTGGCGCCGGCGTTCCTGCGTGCAGCCGGGCGGGCAGCGTGCGATGGTGTAGGCACATCGCTGCGACGCACAACGAGATCGATCCCGAACCAGCCATCAGGTCTCCAATATTGGGAGTGAGCGTGACGAGCGGGATGTCACTGAGCCGACCGCCGAAGACTGCAGCCAGCGCGTGCGATTCCTCCGCGTCCATCGCGACCTCTCCAGATGCATGAGGCACGATCGCGTCGATATCAGCGGGAGTAAGGTTCGCATCACGGATCGCCGACTCGATCGCGCAGCGAAGGCCGAGCGATCGCTTTGCCGGATCGTCGGTCAAGGGAGCATGGCCGGCGCCAAACCCGGTGAGACGGGCGTATTTCGTGGCGCCTCGCGCGGTCGCGGTTGATTCGAGTTCGAGCATGAGGATGCCACCGCCCTCGCCGAGCAGACTGCCAGCCGCATTGGGATCGTACGGACGCACCACCTGCGCGCCAGCCGTCTGATCTTCGGTGTGGGCGAGCCGACCTGCAAGGTCCATCCTGAGTAGGCCCATCAGCGAAATCTTATTCTCCGCGCCTCCCGAAAAGCACAGGTCCGCATCGTCGCGTTGAATCACGCGGAGCGATTCGCCGACACTGAGCAGGCCGCTCGCCTCAGCACAGGTGATCGTGTTGGAAGGCCCCTGCGCATCGTGAATGATCGTCACATGGCACGCGAGCATGTTGGGGAGATATTTGAGGAGCCAGAGCGGCTGGAGATTGCCCAAGCCGTCCGCGCCCGCGTCGGTGTCTCCCCATTGGTTCAGCGAAAACTCGCCTGCTTCGTCAACGGCTGTCGCCAGAGCGCTCGTCAGTTCGTCGACTTCTGCAGCGATGAGCCCGGCGCCAATGTGACAGCCGACCCGGCGAGGAGGATAAGTCACCCCTGCATCGTCCGGCCCGGGGCAGCCTTTGGTGAACAGCCCGGCGTTGTGGATCGCACTGTGCGCTGCTGCGACTGCGAGTTGGATATCTCGCGCCATCAGCTTGACCGCTTTGCGATAATTTTTGGGAACAAAATCGCGAGGTGAAAAGTCCCGAACCTCGGCTGCGAGTCGACACGGAAAACCCGATGGGTCGAACTTCGTGATTCGCTCCAGGCGCGACTCCCCCGCGAGAAGCCCTTGCCAGAGCGGCTCGATTCCCACACCAAAGGGAGTCACCGCTCCCAGCCCCGTGATGACGACGGATCGGTCCATGCTTGCGTCCAGTGTACCCCGAGCGGGCCGGCGCAGACGGATCGAAGCCCCGCACCCGATGGGACGCGCGTCAAGCCCGGTGTAGAATGATGAGCATGGCTGAAATCACCAACGTCAGGCTGATCGTCGGACTCGAAGTCCATATCGAGCTTGCCACCCGCACCAAAATGTTCACCCGCGTCGGGAGCCCCGCGTGCAACGAGTTCGACAACGCCGACCCCAATACGCTCATCGACCCCGTCGTCCTGTCTCTGCCCGGCGCCCTGCCCGTGCTCAACCGGTCGGCGATCGAGATGTCGATGCTCGTCGGCGCGGCACTAGGCTGCTCCATCGCGAGCGAAACCAAGTGGGACCGCAAGAACTACTACTACCCCGACCTGCCCAAGGGGTATCAGATTAGTCAGTTTGACATGCCGATCTGCTTTGATGGAGCCGTGGATATTCCCGATCCGGCAGACAAACTCGGAGAGCGCACCAAGCGCATCGGCATCATCCGCGCTCATCTCGAAGAGGACTCCGGCAAGCTGCTCCACGACGAGCCGGGCGGCACGCCGATTGATTACTCCATCGTTGATTACAACCGGGCGGGGACGCCTCTCCTGGAGGTCGTCACGCAGCCTGACTTTCAGACCGCGGATGAAGTCATCGCGTTTGCCAAACAGCTTCGCAACATCTGTCGATTCCTCGGCGTCACAGAAGGCGTCATGCAAAAAGGGCACATGCGCTTCGAGCCAAACATCAACACCGTGATCGATCTGGACGACGGGCACGAAGTGCGCACGCCGATTGTTGAAATCAAAAATCTCAACTCGTTTCGCGCGGTCCACGACGCGATTGAATATGAGTTCAAGGAGCAGCCGGGCCGATGGCGACAGACCGGCATCGAGATGGCGGCGGGCGCGAAAACCACGCGAGGCTGGGACGATGTCAACGGAAAGACCGTCCTCCAAAGGGTAAAAGAAGAAGCCAACGACTATCGCTACATGCCCGATCCCGATCTGATCCCGCTCCACATCGACGACGCCTGGCGGGACGAGATTATCTCCAAGCTGCCTGAACTCCCCCACCATCGCGCCGTCCGGTACCAGAAGACGTACGCGCTGTCCCCGATGGAGGCGCACGCGCTGACCGATGAACGCGATGCGTGTTTCCTGTATGAGCGCTGTGTCGAGTTGATCTCAGAGCAAGGCGTTGAAGAAGGTATAGCTGGCAAACTTGCAGCGAACATGATCCTCCAGGCGGGCGCCAAGCGCGCCAATGAGCAAGGCGTCGGCGTGTGGGAGCTGGGCATCACGGCTGAACAAATCGCGCAGATCGTCGAGCTGCGCCAAGGCAA
>CAYMQF010000016.1:0-5727 GCA_964392425.1 uncultured Phycisphaeraceae bacterium | reverse complement strand
ACGCGCTGACGCTCCTGCAGCACCAGCCCAACGGGGTGTTTCGGGTAAGGGAATCATCCAGTTCTTGCAACAAATACATCAAAATACGAATAATCGCCCGATTCTCGGATAGAAAACGTCCGATACCGGATACCTTCGTGCTATGAGAAAGTTCATCAAACGATTATGTCCCGCGCTGTCTTATGCGCTCCTTGCTGGGATCAGCACGGTCTCTCTGGGCAATGCGCCGGCGCCCGGGCAAACGGTGTACACCTTTCGCCAGGATCTCAACGGGTATACGGGAACGGTTGACACGTTCGTATCCAATGGAATCCTCGCGGCGGTCAACGGCGCCGCGGAGTTCGTACGATGGGACACCGATGATCCTATTGGCACCGGCCTGAACACTTACGCTCTTATCCGCTTTGACAATATTTTCGGTCCCGTCACGGGGCAGATTCCCGTCGGCTCGGTCGTGACCAGCGCGACTTTGAAGTACTACTTCACGAGCGGCAGTTCGGTCGGCGTCATCCATGAGCCCATCGTTCCCTGGGATGAGACGAGCAGCGCCAACACCTTCGGCCCGACGCCCGGCGTGCAGACTTCTGATTATGCGACCCGAATCCTTTCAACAGCGTGGTCGACGGGCACATCACGAACAATCAATGTCTGGGAAAACGTCGTCAAATGGGCGATCGATCCCGCGCTCAACAACGGCTGGCTGATCCGGCCGGGCAACACCATCAACTTCGGAACGATCCATTCCAGTGAATACCTGCTCGATCCAACGCTCCGCCCGACACTGACGATCACCGTCAACACATCAGCGACGCCTGCCCTCGTGCGCGATCCCTATCTGCAAATGGCTTCATCGACGGGGATGACGATCGCCTGGCGAACGGACATGCTCTCTGACAGCGTCGTGAGCTATGGGTTGGCCCCAGGCGCGCTCACGCAAAGTGTCACGATCAATGAAAGTGTGCGCGACCATGCGGTGCGCATCACCGGCTTGCAGCCCGCCACGAAGTACTACTATTCCGTCGGCACGACTGCAGGAGCTATCCCGCCGGGTCTCAATCCGCTCGTCTTTACAACTTCTCCATCGCCAGGCTCCGCTGTGCCGTTCACTTTTTGGTTTTTTGCCGATTCAGGAGTCGCAACACCGACCCAAGCAGCGACGCGGGACGCGATGCTCGCCTCCATCGGCGGCATGCCCGATCTCATCCTGCCCGGCGGCGACCTCGCTTACATCTTCGGAGGCGACTGCGAATACACCGATGCCTTTTTCAAGCCCTATGCAGCGATTCTGAGTCAAACTCCGAGCTGGCCATCCATCGGCAGCCATGAAATCCTCAACGCCAGCGCAAGCGCGCAAACAGGTCCGTATTTTGATGCGTTTTCATTACCTACACTTGGAGAGGCCGGTGGAGTCGCCAGCGGAACCAAGGCGTACTATTCCTTTGACTACGCCAACGCACATTTTATTTCCGTCAACACTTCGGGCGGCGACACCGCGCCGGGCGGCGCAATGCTGACTTGGCTCGCCCAAGACCTTGCGGCAACCACCGCTGACTGGGTCATCGCGGTCCTGCATCATGCTCCCTATTCCAACGGCCCTCATAGTTCAGACACCGATGGAAAGATGATCGCAGCACGCACGAACATTGTTCCCATCCTTGAATCGTTCGGTGTCGACCTCGTGCTTGGCGGTTATTCCCACGGCTACGAACGGTCGTTCCTCATTGACGGCGCGTACGAAACACCCTCCATAGTCGGCACACACATCCTCGACGCAGGAGATGGCAACCCCGCAAGCAGCGGCGCCTATCTCAAACCGCCGGGTCGTGTCGGCAATGCCGGCGCTGTCTATGCAGTCGTGGGCAACTCCAACGCAGCACACTGGGTCATGCCTCACCCACTGATGATCTTTGGTGAGAACCAGACGGGATCAGCCGTCGTCAGGATCAACGGCAGCGCGCTCAACTTTTCGCATGTGCGCTCGACCGGCTTTGTCTCCGACGTATTCACGATCTTGAAACAGCCTCCGCCTCCGGCAGACCTCAATGGAGACGGCTTCGTCAACGGCGCCGACTTGGCGCAGTTGCTTGCGCAGTGGGGAGGAGCCGGAACCGCCGATCTCAATGTCGATGGCGTGGTGAATAGCGCGGACCTCGCGATACTCCTAGCGCAGTGGGGATGATTCACAGCGGAGCAGCTCTCTGAGTTGTGCGTTGAGCAATATAAAAATCACACTCAACCCAGCACCCCTCTCCCCAGCCCTCTCCCGTCGGGAGAGGGGGTAGGACCGGCGCCTGCTCAGTCTTCTTCATCTTTCGGCTTGAACTGCGCAACGATGTCGGCCTGCACGTTGGGCGGGCAAGGCTCGTCGTGGCTGTAGTCCATCGCGTACGACCCTTGACCA
Source organism: uncultured Phycisphaeraceae bacterium (assembly GCA_964392425.1). Taxonomy (GTDB): domain Bacteria; phylum Planctomycetota; class Phycisphaerae; order Phycisphaerales; family UBA1924; genus CAYMQF01. The sequence goes on along the minus strand of CAYMQF010000016.1, from coordinate 3,326 downwards.
GCGGTGATGCTTTTGAGTTGGCTTGAGTAGTTGCGAACTTCCGCCAACGGCACCGCAGCGCGAACCATGCACATCTCACCGGGCAACATGTCCGACCCCTGGATGCGTCCACGTTTGCTTGAGATATCCGCAGCGAGATCGCCCATATTGTCCGCAGGCGCCGTGATCTCGATCTCGACGAACGGTTCGAGCAGGACGGGTTTAGCCTTGCTTACCGCGTCCATGAAGGCTCGTCTGCCGGCCGCCATGAAAGCGACTTCTTTGGAGTCCACCGGGTGATGCTTGCCGTCGTAGACAGAGACTTTCACGCCGGTGAAGGGGTAGCCCGCGATCACTCCCTGGATCATCGCCTGGCGGACCCCCTTTTCGATGGCGGGCAGGTACTGCTTGGGCACCGAGCCGCCAAACGTGTCATCAACAAACTCGAAGCCCGACTCATGATCCTGTGGCAGCGGCTCGATCCGCAAATACACCTCGCCAAACTGGCCGGCGCCGCCCGACTGCTTCTTGTGACGATGATGCCCGTCGGCTTTGGCGGAGATGGTTTCCTTATAAGGAACCTTCGGTGTCTCCGTCTCCACTTCGACATGGAACCGGCTCTTGAGTTTGTGAAGCATGATGCGCATGTGCAGTTCGCCGACGCCTCGCGCAACCGTCTCGCTGGTCGCGGGGATTCGTTCGACCATGAAGGTTGGATCTTCATCCATGAGCTTGCTGATGCCTGCGCTGAGTTTGGATTCATCGCCCCGACTCTTAGGTGTGATCGCAAGGCCGTACATCGGGCGCGGCAGCGCGATCGGCGTCAGATGGACCCCGTCGCTCTCATGATCGTCGTGGAGCACATCATTGAGGTGTATGTCTTCGATCTTGGCCAACGCGCCGATGTCGCCGGGCACGACCGCTTCAAACTCGGCGTGATCCTTGCCCAACGTGCTGTGGACGTGGCCGATACGGATCGGCTTTTTCTCATCGTTGCGCAGCGCCTGCGAGTTGTGCGTGAGCGTCCCTTGATGAACCCGGAAGTAGACAAGCTTGCCGACAAAGGGGTCGGTGGTGACCTTGAACACATGGGCGAGCAACGGTTTGGCCGGGTCAGGCTCGGGGATATATGGTTCTTCGCCCTGCACGAACGGCCGGGGGTTTCCTTCGAGCGGACTAGGGAAAAAGTCGTCGATGATCTTGAGCAGTTCAGCGACGCCCGCCCCCGTGCGTGCAGAAACAAAGCAGATCGGCGCCAGATGCCCTTGCCGAAGAGCCGTTCGGAAAACTTCGCGCAGCTTGTCGGGCGGGGGCGCCTCTCCCGTTTCGAGATACGCCTCCATGAGCGCGTCATCCACTTCGACGACTTGGTCGACGATCGCAGTGTGCGCTTCAGTGACGGAGGAAAAATCGGCATCGCCAGTGTCTTCGCCGAGGCAATCAACCACGCCTGCGCCGCCTCCCGTCGGAAGATTCATCGGGATGCACTTGGCGCCAAATGATTCTTGCAGCGAGTTGACGATCTCTTCGCAGTTCGTCTCCGACGAGTCGATCTTGTTGACGATGAGCACTGCAGGGAGATTGCGCTCCGTCGCAAGATTCATCATTCGGCGAGTGACGGATTGCACCCCTTGTCCGCCGTCCACAACGACCGCAGCGACTTCGACCGCAGGCAGCGCGGTGATTGCGGAGCCGATGAAGTCGGGAAAGCCGGGCGTGTCAATGAGGTTGATCCGCCGACCCTCATGCGTGAACTGGAGAACGGAGGAGGACAGGCTGTGCTGATGTTCTTGTTCTTCGGACTCGAAGTCGGAGACGGTGTCCCCTTTTTCGATGGAGCCGACTTTGCCGATGACACCCGCGCTGTGGAGAAGGTGCTCGACGAGCGATGTTTTGCCTGAGCCAGCATGGCCGACGATGGCGATATTTCGTATGTCCGCAGTGGTGTAGTCAGCCATATCGAGCGCAACCTCCTTGGCAGGTGAGGGGACAGGTTGGTGATGAAGCCGGGCGCCGAGCGAGCAGGATGCGCGCGTTGTCCGGGCGCCGCTGAACGGTTCTTCATCGGCCGCCGACACACACCCCACCGCGGTGTCGGCGAGCAGCGCATTGTAGAGAGTCGGGACGATGCATGGCAATGCGAACCCGTCTGAGAAGGGCGCGTCGGGGGGGATCGACCTGTGGACATCCTCGCTCGCTCCCTGCGGTATGGTTGCCCGCATGGCGAAGAAACGATCCTCTACAGGAGCCCGAGGCGCGACCAGCAGCAGAACGGCCCCCACCGCGGACCACCGCATCGTCGTCCTCCACGGCAAGGAGGCGTTTCTCCGGTCCCTCTACGCAGACCAACTCCGCGACGCGCTCGCAAAGGAGTATGGAGAGGTCGAGTCAATCCGATTCCCGGGAGCCTCCGCGACGCTCGCCGACGTGCTCGACGAGTGCCGAAGTTTCGGCTTGATGCAGCAACACAAGCTGGTCACCGTCGATGAGGCCGACAAGTTCGTCTCGGCGCAGACCCGCCCCGCACTCGAGCGATACGCAGCCAACCCCGTGGATTCCGCGACGCTCCTCTTGCGAAGCGATGGCTGGCGGCCGGGCAAGCTGGACAAGGCAATCGCCAAGGTCGGCATCGTCATCAAGTGCGCCCCATTGGAATACGCGCAAGCAGCAGCATGGGCACAACGGCGAAGCGTCAAACGGCATGACTGCGCGATCGAGCCAACTGCGGTCAAGACGCTCCTCGAAAGAGTCGGCGTGGATCTCGGGCGCCTGGACGCAGAGCTTGCCAAGCTCGCTGCGATGGCGATGGGCCAGCCGATCACGCCGGAGCTGGTCAGCCAAGCGGTCGGGCTGAGCCGAGAGGAAGAAGTCTGGGCGATTCAGTCGCGTCTGATCGGGCACGATCCGTCGATCGCGATTCGTGCGGTTCGCGAAGCACTGGGCGCGTCCAAGCAGCCCACGGTGCTCGTCTCCTTTGCGATGATCGACCTGGCGCGGAAGCTCCACGCCTCTGCCCGGCTCATGCGCACGGGAACACCCGACATGCAAGTCGCCCGGCAGGTCAAAGTGTGGGGTGACGCTCAGCGGGCGATCCTCGCTGCAGCTCACCGGGCGGACCCCGACACGCTCGCTGACCTGCTCGATGAGTCCGTCCAGGCGGACGCCAAGAGCAAGAGCGGCAGGACCGATCCGCACCTCGCCCTCGAACGGCTCGCCATCCGCTTTGCAAGCATTTGAAGCTGCTGAGCCGATGATGAACCTGTATTTCAAGGCGCGATCGATCCGCGCCGTTGGCCAACCGCAGGAGGCGACCCAAGTGGCCCGTCGGATTTCACAAGCAATAGCAG
>CAYMQF010000015.1:0-24906 GCA_964392425.1 uncultured Phycisphaeraceae bacterium | reverse complement strand
GAACATCAACATTGTGTTCCGCAACTCGAACCCCAAAGTGAGCCGGTTCTTGTTGGGTGAGCTGGGCATGCCCTTTGTCCGGCGGGACTGATCTCAGAACTGAAACACGAAGGCGCAATCAATATGGCGACTAAAGCACAAATAGCGAAATCCAAACGCACCCCGAAGTACAGCTCTCGGATTGTCCGTCGGTGTGAAATCACCGGCCGATCGCGAGGCGTGTACCGAAAGTTCCGCGTCAGCCGAATCATACTCCGCGAGCTTGCGCTCAAAGGGCACGTCCCCGGCATGCGCAAGGCGAGTTGGTAAGAAGAACCCTGTCCCGATTTCTTGTCCCTTTTGATTGTTTCCGTCTTTTCTTTGGAGTGACCGTATGTCAGTCAACGATCCGATCGCCGACATGCTGACCCGAATCCGCAACGCCGTCCACACGCGCGCCAAGAGCGTCAAATGCCTCAACAGCAAAGTGTGCCAGGGTGTCGCAAAGGTGTTGCATGAGGAAGGTTTCATCAACGGCTTTGATGTTATCGATGACGGTCCGCAGGGGATCATCCGCGTCCAGCTCAAGTACGGCCCGCGAGGCGAGATCGTGCTCAACTCGCTGCGGCGTATCTCCAAGCCCGGCTGCCGACGATACACCAAGGTCGATGACATTCCCCGCCCGCGACAAGGGCTTGGCGTGTGCATCGTGTCGACCTCCAAGGGGGTCATGTCGGATATGCGTTGCAGAGAAGAACGAGTGGGTGGCGAGCTGTTGTGCGCCGTGGACTGATTCGATTCGGCGCTATCAACGAGACGCCACAGTATTGATTTGCCAGTGAACCGGCAGGAGCCAGATTCAAATGTCCCGTATTGGAAAACAACCCGTCGCCGTCCCAGCCAACGTCAAGGTGTCCATCACCAGCGACGTGTTGACTGTCGAATCGGGCAAAAACAAGCTTGACCTCAAGATCCGCCCGGAAGTCAAAGTCGTCTGGGAAGAGAGTGAAAAGAACATTCTCGTTTCGGTCAACGAAGACAGCCCCGATCAACGGTTCGCCCGCGCGATGTGGGGGACGACCCGTTCGCTCATTCAGAACATGATTCTCGGCGTCACCAAGGGCTACCAGAAGAAGCTCGAAGTCGTCGGCGTCGGTTGGTCCGCTTCTGTCTCCGGGTCCACACTCGAACTGAAGGTCGGCTACGCCAACCCGGTTCTGGTCGACATCCCCAGTGGGCTCGATGTCAAAGTCGAGCGCGCCATCATCACGGTCAAAGGGATCGACAAGCATATGGTCGGCGAGTTTTCCGCGAGTGTTCGCGCCAAACGCAAGCCGGAGCCTTACAACGGCAAGGGCGTCAAGTATCTCGACGAAGTTATTCGTCGCAAGAGCGGCAAAGTCTTCGGCAGTTGATTTTTTCAGTATTCACCGCGGGTCTAGGCCTGCTTCATCAAACAGACGGTTGAACCAATGGACAGAAATAAAGCAAAATGGGCAAGACACACCCGCCGGCACAAACGTGTGCGAGGCCGAACGATGGGCACGCCTGATCGGCCCCGTCTGTGTGTGTATCGATCGTTGCATCACATCTATGTGCAGCTCGTTGACGATTTGGCCGGGCGCACGCTCGCCGCGGCATCGACGCGGGACAAAGATCTCAAGATGGATGCAACGGGCAACATCGCTGCAGCTGGTGTGGTCGGCGAGAAGATCGCTGAGCGCGCCAAAGCTGCAGGTGTAAGCAAAGTGGTCTTTGATCGAGGCGGGTTCAGGTATCACGGCCGGATCAAAGCATTGGCAGATGCAGCGCGCAAGGGCGGGCTGGAGTTCTAAATCTCAAACCAATCGGCTTTCCGCTCAGCGTTCGCTGAGACTACGCCGGTTTGACAGGTGCGAAAATGGCAGAGTTTCTAGACGAAAAAACACAACTCGAAAGCACGACGGTCGGCGTTTTCCGAACCGCTGCAACGGTCAAGGGCGGCAGGCGCTTCAGCTTCAGCTCCCTTGTCGTAGCGGGCAACCGCCGGGGCGACGTGGGCATCGGTTATGGCAAAGCCAACCAGGTGCCGCCTGCGATCGAGAAGGCCCAGAAAGAAGCGCGCAAATCAATGCAGCGCATCCAGCTACACGAGGGAACCATCCCTCACGAGGTGCTGGGTCGTTTCGGCGCCGCCAAAGTGAAGCTGGTCCCTGCCTCGCCGGGAACAGGAGTGGTGGCTGGTGCGTCGGTTCGCGCAGTTCTTGAGATGACCGGCATCACCGATTGTCTCACCAAGTGCTACGGCTCGACGAACAAACAAAACGTCGTCAAGGCGACCATCAACGCATTGAAACTGCTTCGCACTCGCGAGGAGATCGAATCGCTGCGAGGCGTGAAGATCGGCAAGACCGAAGTGGATGAACGGCTGGAGCGCGCGTCCGGCTCCGCAGCAATCCCCTCGGCCGCTGGACCCAGTGAAGCAGCAGACGGCGCCGCTTCCAAAGAAGAGAATCCCCCGTCCTCACCGGACAAAAAGTAACCCCACCTCTCGCCGGACCGCAGGGCGAGAATGAAATAGTTTTTCGATCGGAGCAACGCAGTCATGATGATCCACGAAGTCACCGCAGTGGTCGGCAAGCACCGGCCGCGCAAGCGCATCGGTCGCGGGCGAGGCAGCGGCCACGGCAAAACCTCAGGTCGCGGGCACAACGGCGCCGCCAGTCGCTCCGGCTTCTCCAGGCGAGCGGCCTTTACCGGTGGTTCGTTGCCGTATTTCCGCCGAATCCCCATTCGCGGTTTTTCCAACCAGAACTTTCGCACCAATTTCTGGATCGTCAATCTCGGCGACATCCTCACGCATCCGAACTTCAAGAAGGGCGGCGACGTGACGGTCGAGTCGCTCATTGCCGCCGGGCTTATTCGAGATCACTCCAGACCCCTCAAGGTTCTGGGCGATCTGAAGAATCACGCCGGTGAAGAAATCTCCTCCGTCGCCGTCAAGCTCAACATCACGGCGCAGCGCGTGTCCAGCTCGGTCCGCAAACAGGTCGAAGAAGCAGGCGGCAGCGTGACGGAGCTTGGAACCAGGCGTGACCGCGTGCGTGGCATCGACCGGCAAAGTGGTGATGCAACGCCGAAGAACTTGACCAAGAAACTCAAACGATCCCGGCCTAAGGTTGAAACCGGCTCGAAGAAAAAGTGAAGTGATGCGGCGCTCCCCTTCGAGCGACCGCACCTATGACCCCGTCCCCGAACAGCTGCGCATCGGCGCCAATGGACTCTGACTGAATGTTTCGAGCGATCCTCAACATTTTCAAAATCCACGACCTGCGGAACAAGGTGATGTTCACCATCGGCATGCTTGCCGTTTACCGCATCGGGTTCTGGATTCCGCTTCCCGGAGTCAACCAGGAGCAGCTTGCAGCGACGTTCCAACTCGCCCGCGAGACAGGTTCCGGTCTCGGGCGCATTGCCGACTTTGTTTCGATTTTCTCCGGCGGCCAGCTCGGTCAATCGACCATCTTTGGTTTGGGGATCATGCCGTACATCACGGCGGCGATCATCTTCCAAGTGTTCGGCACGATCTCAGAACGACTGAAAAAGCTGAAAGACGAAGGCGCTGCCGGCCAGCAGAAAATCCAGGAATACACGCGTTATCTCACGATTCTCATGTGCATCATTCAGTCAGTCGGCTGGCTGGTGATGATCAACAAGCAAGGCCTTCTCTACACCAACTGGGTGGGCAATCCCGTGTGGTGGATCATGGCGGTCTCCGCGATGACGGCGGGCACGATCTTCCTGATGTGGCTCGGCGAACAGATCGACCGTTACGGCATCGGCAATGGAGCCTCACTGATTATCACGGCAGGCATCTTGGCAAGCATGCCAAACGCGCTCTTCTGGGTGCTGCAGAATTCGCCGCTGGGTCAGATTGGGATTATTGCAACGGTCTTCAACATTGACACCCAGTCGGATCCACAGATGAGTTGGCTTGGTCTCCTGTTCCTCGCTGGGTCGTTCTTCTTCGTTGTGGCAGGCGCTGTTCTTATCACCGTCGCACAACGGCGAATCCCGATCCAGCAAGCCAAGCACACCCGAGGTCGGCGCGTGTACGGCGGGCAGCGCTCTTACCTTCCACTTCGAATCAACCACAGTGGTGTGATGCCGATCATCTTTGCGTCGTCAATCATGGTCTTCCCCTCTGCGGGTTTTTCATTCCTGTCTGAACACGCGCGATCGAACGATCTGCCTGGCTGGTGGCGAGGGTCTGCGCAGTTCCTCGCGGACAACTTCTCGATGGGTGTCGCGTTCCCGTACATCCTGCTTTATGTAGGGATGATCTACTTTTTCAGCTACCTCTGGACCACGGTCCAGTTCAACCCTGAAGACATGGCTAAACAGCTGCGCGATTCGGGTTCGTTCATTCCCGGTTTGAGGCCTGGCCCGAGGACGGCGGAATATCTTGAAACCGTGCTGGAGCGGATCACCTACGTCGGCGCCGGGTTCCTTGCAGTGATCGCGGTGATCCCCACGGTGGTTGCGTCGGCGATGAATGTTCCGTTCTTTGTCGCAGCGTTCTTGGGCGGAACGGGCCTATTGATTGTTGTCTCCGTCGGGCTGGACTTCATCCAGAGGATCGAAGCCAACCTGCTGATGAGGAACTACAGCGGCTTCCTGGGCGGCTCCGATCAGATCGGCGGCGGCGGGCCTCGCGTCCGAAGCCCTCGAAACTAAGGATGAATGAAAAGGAGCAAGTCGCTCCATAGAAATAGCTCGCAGCCTGTTTGGGCGGGCCGTATTGGAAAACACAGTGGATTCGCGTACAATGCCCGATTCCACTTTCGAGAGAGATTGGATGGATGCCCGGCGACCGGGTGGTTGGTCGGGTTGGTTTATTTGGAGTATGTGTCGCGTTCAGCCACGATTATGGCGTTCGTTGATGATGGAGGAATTGCTGCCGCCTTATGCCAAAGCAGGATGACAAGCTGACGCTCGAAGCCAAGGTGGTCGAGGCGCTTCCCAACGCTATGTTCAAGGTGATTCTCCCCAATGAGCACACCATTCTGGCGTACGTCTCTGGCAAGATGCGTAAGCACTACATCCGGATTCTGCCCGGCGACAGCGTGACTGTGGAACTAAGCCCCTACGACCTGACCAAGGCGAGAATCGTCTACCGACACTGACCGGGGGAGCGGAAAGCTCCCACTTGGAGAATGAGCACCATGAAGGTTCGATCGAGCGTAAAAAGAATCTGCAGCAGTTGCAAAATCGTCCGCCGCAAAGGCAAGGTGCGGGTGATTTGTTCTGCCAACCCCAAGCACAAGCAGGTGCAGGGTTGATCATCAGCAGAAGTACAATGGAACTATCCCGGGCCCGAGCGTGTGCTCTGCCCGAATCTGAAATAGCAGGAGCAGCCTGACATGCCACGTATTGCAGGCGTTGACATTCCCGACCGCAAAGCCATCCGATATGCACTGCGCTATATCCATGGAGTCGGTCCGAAGTTTGCCGATGAAATCATCGAAGTGGTCGGCGTCGACCCCACGACCAAGGCGGGTGAACTGACCGAGCAGCAAGTCTCGCAGATCAACTCGACGATCGACACCAACTACCTCGTCGAGGGAGCCTTGCGCCGGCAGGTGGCTCAGAACATCCAACGGCTGCGCGACATTCGCAGCTACCGGGGTGAACGGCATCGCCATGGGCTGCCCGTCCGTGGTCAGCGAACGCGCTGCAACGCACGTACACGCAAGGGCCGAAAGAAAACCGTCGCCGGCAAGAAGGGCGTCAAGGGTTGATTCGCAGCTCGGCCGATCTACGCCGGGCGTGACGACAGACATACGAGACAGGAACAGCAGATACTCCGATGGCGAAAAAACAGAAAAAATTCCGACGCAACGTGGTCAAAGGACTTGCCCACATCAAATCGACGTTCAACAACACCATCGTCACCATCACCGATCCCAACGGCGACGCGCTGTGCTGGGACTCTGCTGGGACGATCGGCTTCAAGGGCGCCCGCAAGGCGACGCCGTTTGCCGCGACCCGCGCGGGAGAGGCGGCTGGCAACAAAGCCCGCAAGATGGGCATGGTGGAGATCGAAATCCGCATCACCGGCGCTGGCCCGGGCCGAGAAGCTGCAGCCAACGGGCTCGCTTCGACAGGGCTCAAGGTGACTGCGGTCGAGGATCGGACGCCCGTTCCTCACAACGGCTGTCGGCCGCGGAAGAAACGCCGCGTCTGATCGCTGCATGAATTGATTGTCTCCGTCCGAGGCAAGAAGGGCGACGCCGAGTTCAGCAGGCTTGGCGCCGATTCCGTGAGCCCGGACGGTGTGTTCAGATTCGCTGGACCACTGCTGAATATTGGAGTTACGAAGATGCGTATCAAATGGAGAGGATTGGAGCTTCCCAGCTCGATCATTGCCGAGGAAAAATCACACGCTGTGGACTTCGCCAGGTTCACCATCGAGCCGTTCGAGCGCGGTTTCGGCACCACGGTGGGCAACAGCCTTCGTCGCGTGCTGCTTTCGAGCTTGGAAGGCGCCGCGGTGACCGCGGTGAAGATCAAAGGCGCTGAGCATGAGTTCGCGTCGATCCCGGGCGTGTATCAGGATGTCACCGACATCATTCTCAATGTCAAGAGCCTGATCGTGAAGCTGGACAGCGATGAGCCCAAGACGCTCAAGCTCTCCGCAAGTGGGCCCGGCTCTGTGACGGCCGACCTCATCGAGGCGGACACCGCGGTGACCATCGTCAACAAGGACCTGGTGCTGGCGACCCTCACTGATGAAGTTGATTTTGAGATGGAGTTCCTCGTCCAAAAAGGGCGAGGCTACGTCCCCGCAAGCGAGCAATACAACAACGATCAGGAAGAAGAAGAAGAGGTTGGTCTGATCCCGGTTGATGCGATTTATTCTCCCGTGCAGCGCGTTCGATACAAGATCGAGGACACACGCGTCGGGCAGAAGGTCAACTACGACAAGCTGATTCTGGATGTCTGGACGGATGGAACGGTGACGCCTGACATGGCGCTCGTCGAGGGGGCGAAAATTCTTCGCAAGCACCTCAACCCGTTCGTGATGTATTCGGACATCGGTGTCCAGCGTGTCAGTCAGTCCGCCGCGGCTGCAGCAAGCGTTGACGACGAACTGATCAACAAACTGATGATGCCGTTGAACGACCTCGATCTTTCGGTGCGAGCAGCAAACTGCTTGGAGTCTGCACGGATTCAAACGATTGCGGATCTCGTGAGCCGGGACGAAGCGGAGCTGCTGAAGGTTCGTTCGTTTGGCAAGACCTCGCTTCGTGAAGTGAAGCGCAAGCTGCAGTCTCTCGGGCTCTCCTTTGGAATGGAGCTTCCCGAAGGTGTCACGCCCGAGACTGTTGAACATCCCCTCGGTTGAACTTTTTACTTGATACGGATTTGAATCGGAGTTTTCATCATGCGGCACCTCAAGGCCGGTTCCAAACTTGGACGAACGACAGCGCATCGCAAAGCGACTATGCGCAATCTCGCCGCCGGGCTTTTCGAGCACGGCCAGATCACAACGACAGTCCAAAAAGGCAAGGCTGTTCAACCCTTCGCAGAGAAGCTCATCACGCTCGCCAAGCGCGGTGATTTGCACAGCCGACGGTTGGTAGTCGCACGCCTGCAGGATCGCATCATGACCGGCGATGAATCGCAGCTTGAGCGCAACCGGTACGGCGATCTGCGCAAAGGTCCGAAGCTCATCAAGCATCTCTTTGAAGAGGTGGCGCCTCGCTATAAGGATCGCCCGGGTGGATGCACTCGCCTCATCAAGCTGGACAAACGCCGAAAGGGCGATGGCGGCGAGTTGTGCGTCCTGCAGTTGGTCGGCGATGAGCAGGGGCCCGAGATCGGCGGGCGCGTGAGCGTCAGGCGTCGAATCGCTGATGGTCGCACCGAGTTTGCAGCCAAACTGCGCAAGGCTTCTGCGAAGAAATCCAAGCCGAAAAAAGAAACGCCGCCAGCTGACGAGGCTCCGGCAACCGATGCGGCAGAATAAATCTGTTGCGAACACTCTCCCAGAATGAGAGAACTACATTTTGTCCCAACCCAGCCCTGCGTCTTCGTGCGTGGGGTTTTTTGATAGAGTGCGCGCATGCTGAAAGAGCTTGATCAACTGGAACAGTCCGCTGGGGAAGCTCTTGCGAGCGTCACGGATTCTGCCTCTCTTGAAGCGTGGCGGATCGCGCATCTTGGCGCCAAGGGGAAGCTCAAAGGGCTTGCTGGAGGGCTCAAGGATGTCTCTCGCGAAGAGAAGCCCGCAGTCGGCAAACGCCTCAACGAGGTCAAGCAGAAGCTCACCGCTGCGTTTGAATCCAAGAAAGCAGAAGTCGGCACTGATGCCAAACCAACCGGGCCGATGATTGATCTGACCGAGCCGGGGCAGGCTCACCCGATCGGACGTCAGCATGTTATCTCACGCGTCCGCGGCGAGCTCGTCGACATCTTTGGTCGCATGGGTTTCGCCGTCGCACAAGGGCCGGAGCTTGAGGACAACGAGCACAACTTCATCAAGCTCAATATCCCCCCCGAGCACCCGGCTCGAGAAGCGATCGACAATTTTTATGTCGATGATCCATTGACTGCGAAAACCCCCCGCATGTTGCGCAGCCAGACGAGCACGGTGCAGATCCGTGTGATGGAGTCTCAGCAGCCGCCGATCAAAATCATTTCGCCCGGGCGTGTGTATCGCCCGGACACGGTCGATGCGACGCACTCATTCATGTTCCATCAGCTCGAAGGGCTGTACGTCGATCGCAACGTGTCGATGGTTGACTTGAAGACAACGCTTTTTCAGTTTGCCAAGTCGTACTTTGGTCCTGACGCGGAGATCAAGCTGACGCCGAGCTATTTCCCGTTCACCGAGCCCAGTGCCGAGTTTTACATGAAGATCCGCCTGAATCCCGCTAAGCCCGCTCAGTGGGTCGAGCTGGGTGGGTGCGGCATGGTGGACCCCGCGGTGTTTGAAGCGGTCGGCTACGACCCCGAAGAATGGACCGGCTTCGCGTTTGGTTTTGGGATCGAACGCATCGCGATGGGCAAATACAATGTGCCTGACATCCGCCTGCTCTTTGAAAATGATGTGCGATTCCTGAGCCAGATCTGAAATCGGCGCACATCAAAACAAATACAGCAACCGGCCAGCCTTGTAGACATATTCTTTAGGATAAAATGAGGCGTGGCAGGCAGTCGCGCCGGTTCGCCGATAGGGGCCGCCCACACAGGAGAAGAAGAGCATGAGCGATCAGGATTTTTCGGATCAGTCCGACGAAGTGTACGTCGCACCGCTGGACGACTTTGCTGACGAGCTGGACCTCGGCGAGCTGCCGGGCTGGCCCAAGGTAGTGGGGATTGTCAGCATCATCTTTGGCTCATTGAGCTTTACCTGCGCGGGGTTGGGCCTTGCGACGCCGTTGATTTTTGGTGGAATGATGCAGGGAGCACAAAATCAGATGAAGGGTGGATTCCCACCAATCATCACCAACCCGAACCCATTGATCTACATCGCCGGCGCCATCAGTATTGCATGGGCAGTGCTGTTGCTGGTCAGCGGGATCATCACGATTTTGAGAAAGCCTGCGGGTCGAACCTTGCACTTGGTCTGGTGCATCGGCGCGATCGTGCTCTTTGTCTGGGGAATCAGCATCCAGCTTCACGCCCAAAAGGAAATCGCTGACTGGGTGACGGCACATCCAAGCAGCGATTACGCCAAAATGACGCAGGGGGCGAGTTCGCATATCGGTCTCATCGTCGGTCTTGTGGTTGGCTCCATTTGGGGCCTCGCGTGGCCGACCTTCTGCCTGATCTGGTTTGGCGTTGTCAAGACCAAACCCGATGCGATGACGGGCGGCGTCGAAGAGCAAGCAGCCTGATCGCACACAACTACAAGAGTGAAGTCAGCCGACTTCCCGGCGTTGGAACAGGATCACTGCGAGTGACACAAAGCCGATGACCTGCACGCCGCTGTATGCCGCGGTCAGAAGGACATAGCGAGGCGGGATGGCGTGCGTCTGGGTGATCGCGTCGACGAGCCAGAAGAATTGCAGATTGGGGACGATGGACCACGCGATGCGGGCGGGCCAATAGATGGTGGTCGGCGTCGTGAAGAGGAACTCGCCTTCCTGAGGCGGGCGAACCGTCTGCATGTTCCCCGCGTTGAGGATCTTGATGTAGTAGACATCCTCGACCGGTGGCTCCACCTCGCGGACGATCACATTGGGCGGCGTGCCCGGGCGGTTGTAGTCGTTGGGGTCGAGTGGATCGCCGACAAAGGGTCGCTGGTTGGGCACATCGAGGGCCAATCCGTCGGGGCTGGCGCCGTAGTAGATGTCTTGCCCGGGCTGGAGGTCGACGGTGGGTGGGCCGTCCAGTTTCAATCTGAGGATGTCGCCGCCGTCTCGGAAGTCTCCATCGCGGTCCTGAATGACTTCGACTTGAGCGATGCTGGCGATCGGTGAGTTGACGTAGACGTGCCGGCCGAACAAGTAGTTGGAGAGCAGCCCCAGCAGGAACATGCCGATACAGACGGAGATCGTCATCACCTGTGTCAGCCGGGTCGAGGCGGCCAGCGCAATGGCGGACAGCACGGGGATCGCCATCAAGAGCGTGATGCTCGCCAAGGCGATCTGAGGCTTGAAGTCAGTCGAGATCGGCTGAATAATCCAGTTCTTGTCAATCATGAACGTCAATGGCAACGCGATCATGAGCGCGGGCGTCAGAACGTAGACAGCGGTGGAGGAAAAGACCCAGCCGTAGAAATAGTTCCCCCAGGCGCCGACGCCGATTCCGAGCATCAATGAGAGCCCAAGGAACGTGACCACGACCGGATCGACGTGGTCGCTCGCGGTGGACAGCACCGTATGGCGGATGGCGAACTGGAGAAAAATGAGCTGGATGATCGTTGCCAGAACGAGGGCGGCTGTCGATCCAAGATATTTTCCGATCACGAAGACGGGGCGACTGACGGGCTTGCTGATGACCGTCAGGGCGGTCTTGTTCTCGATCTCCCGGCTCATAATCGACGTGGAAATCAGGGCGGCCAGCAGAGTCGCGATTGTAAAGACCGTTGCTAAACCCATGTCCAACAGCAGTTTGTCGTCAGACGACACTTCCGAGGAATCGCTGTACCCCATGCTGTAGGCACTGAGCAGGATGTTGAACATCTGCAGGATGAGGCCGGACAAAAGCAGAACAAAATAGATTGGCTGGCGAACACTCTCGAGGAAGGTGTTCATCGCGATGGCGAGGAGCTTGGTTGGCATGGCTATTTTCTGCGTTCCGACGGCGAGGGCAGCGATGTTTTTATGAGCGAATCAGAAAAAAGTTGAACACGGAGGTATTCCCCGAGCGTACATCAAACGGAGATGCGGGGGATGTTGTTCGCGCCGATCCTGATTTGATCGGAGTCATGTTTGAGTTCACAATCCGTCGATGAGCACGAGCCGAGTGGACATCCGGCGTCGGCTCGGGACAATGGCGCTTTGTCTTGATGACCTCTCTCACCGCTTCCCGGGCGCCGGGCTGCATTTTCCATCGAGTTTGCATACAGGGTAACCATGAAGAGCGATCAGACTTCCGACAAGCGAGCCACCCTCGTCAGCCTGATAGGGCTGAGTATACAGGGCGCACTGGCTCTCGTAGTGCTTTTGTACTCCCTCAAAGGCGGGGACATTGCCTCCCTGATCTTTTCGTTTTATCTGATGCTGGGACTGCCGGTCTGGCTCGCCCTGGCGCTGGTCTTCCACCAGCACCGTCTGGAGAGAATCGAGGCCGCTGAAGAGGAACTCCTCCAGAGCGCCGCTGCAGCACAGGCGTCCGTCTTTCAGGAAGCAGGCTCGGAACTTCGCGTCGCATCGAAAAAACTTGCCTGGATGCACCGATTTCTGATCCCGGGTGTCTCACTTCTTGTCGGTGTGGGGCTTATCGCGATGGGGCTGTTTTCGTATTCGCGCGCTCGGCCGCTTATCACGCCGGAATCATTCGCTGCTCCCAAGTACACCGGATGGGCGATCGCGATCGGCCTGATCGTCGCGGTCATCGGATTCATCTTTGCGCGGTTCGTCGCGGGGATGGCCAAGGCTGAGGTTTGGGCCAATCTTCGAGCGGGCGCCACCTGGGCGGTCGGGGCATCCGTCTTCGGCTTGCTCCTCGCGATCGGGCACGGCGTCTCCGATGCGGTGAGCAACACCTTCCTGCGAAACTTGTCCGTCATCTTCCCGGTCATCATGATCGTGCTTGGTTCGGAAATCTTCCTGAACTTCGTGCTCAGCGTGTACCGCCCGCGCAAGCCAGGCGAAACTCCCAGAGCGGCCTTTGATTCTCGCATTCTCGGTTTTCTCGCTGCTCCTGACCGCATTGCTGAGTCAATCAGCGAAGCGATCAACTACCAGTTCGGCTTGGATGTCAGCTCGATGTGGTTCTACCAACTCTTGAGCCGATCCTTTGCGTGGCTGGTGATCGGAGGCGGGCTTGCCATCTGGTCGCTGACCACCATCGTCGTTGTCCAGCCAGAAGATAAGGCGCTGATCCTCCACACCGGCCGCCTCGTTCGCACGATTGATTCGGGTGTTCGATGGAAGCTCCCTTGGCCTCTCGAGACGGTGCAGAGCATCCCCGCTCTGTCGATCACGCAGGTTCAGCTTGGCGCCCCGCCACACGCGACTGAGGATGGCGCCCCGATCCTCTGGACCGAAGATCATGGCGTCGATGAGCGATTCTTCCTCGTTCGCTCTTCCCGAAGCGGCACCAACACAACCGGACAGGATGACGCACTGGTCTCCGCTGAAATCCCGCTGCAGTATGTCGTTGAAGATGTTGAAGCCTACCAATGGCTCGCCGCGGACAGCTCCGATTCCGCAGACCCCGACAAACATCGGCGAGAACTCCTCAAAGCGGTGGCGATGCGCGAAGTGATGGAGTTGCTCGCGACGCAATCCATTGATGACGTGTTGGGCAGCGGCCGCAATGCAATCAACCAGGAGCTTTACCGCAGAATCACCGATCGATTTGCATCGATGTCGATCGACCCAGCGACGGGCGAGCCCCGAGGCGCGGGAGTGCGAATTCTCTTTGTCGGCATCCTCGGCGCCCATCCGCCTCACAACAAGCAGGTGGCCGAGAGCTTTGAATATGTCGTGATCGCTGAGCAGCGCCGCCGAGCTGATATCGAAAAGGCGCAGGCCAACGCGATCGACACGTTGGCTTCCGTCGCTGGTGACGCTGACCGCGCCAAGCAGATCGTGAATGAACTGGACGAACTCGAACAGGAGACCGCTGTCGGCGCTGCAGAAGAGTCGCTCATTCAACGTCGGATCCGCATCGCGTCCCTGATCGACGCAGCAGGTGGTGAAGCAGCAGGTTTGCTCTTCCGCGCCAGTGCAGATCGCTGGGTCAGGCAGATGGAGTTCAAAGGTCGTGCTGCTCGACAGAAGGGCCGACTCGCGATTTACCGCGCCGCTCCTGAGGTGTATCTCGCCGGGTTGTACCTTCAGGCGCTTCGGGAGTCGGTCCGCAACAGCCGACTGTTCATCACCACTTTCGATTCGCCAAATGTCACACTGAACTTTGACCAGGTGGAAGCCACCTTCGAAAATCTACTCGACGAAACTCGCGCCGACCAATAGGAGTCATATCTATGCGACTGAGCATTATCTTTGTCTTTGCCTTCGTCATTGTGCTGGGCTTTATCACCTTCATGCTGACGTACACCGTCCGGTTCACCGAGGTCGGCGTGGTGACTACGTTTGGCAGCGCCAGCGAAACAAACATCGTCCGAGACGCCGGTCTCAAGTGGCGGCTGCCCTATCCCATTCAGGGGGTCACCAAATACGACACGCGCGTTCGGCTGCTTCAGGCAAGAAGCGAAACACAGCAGACGGCGGATAATCGGCAAGTCGTCGTCGAAGCGTTCGTCACTTGGCGGGTCACTGATCCACTCAAGTTTTACCAGAGCTTTGGGAACTCAGGTCCAGAGCCGCGCGATCACTACCGGGCCGCCGAACGGCTCATCGAAAACCAGTTGCGCAGCGGGATGTCCGAGATCTCCGCATACCGCTTTGACGAGTTGTTCTCCGCGACGGACTCGAAACTTGGTGAGCTGGAGTCCGTGCTGCTCGAGCGATTGCATCATGTCAGCGGCAGTGACCGCGGGGTTGACGATTTCGGCGTCGAAGCCGTGTTCGTCGGCATCAATCGAATCGTGCTGCCTCAGGAAACCACCGGAGCGGTGTTTGATCGGATGAAAGCCCAGCGCGATCGTCTGGCTGCGGAGGCGAAGAGCAAAGGTGAAGCGCTCGCACAAACGATCATCAACGACGCGGACTCCGCTGCTGCACGCATTCGTGCGTTCGCCAAACAACGTGCTGAGGAGATCCGAGTGCGAGGCGAGATCGAAGCAGCACGCTACTACGCGCAGCTCAACGAAGAGAAGAGCCTGGCGATATTCATCGACCAACTTGAGTTCATGAAGTCGCTCCTTGGCAAGCGCGCCACGCTCGTCCTTTCGACCAACCAGATGGGGCTCGGAATTTTCAGCCCAGATGCGTTGAGCAATCTCGATGAAACAGGCGTGCCGGCGTTTGATCCCCAGGCTGCTGTCGAGGGCGCCAACAAATGAGTGACGGGATGTTTCAAGACGATTCAGAACAAAGCACCGGCGCCGGATCGAGCGATCGGCCGCACAGCGATCTCTTTCCAGACCAAGGTCGCACCGAAGTGACAGACTCGGCGCAGGAGTCGCTTGCAAGCGCTCTCAAACTCACCTTCCGCGTGGTGCAGATGGTGATGATCCTGCTCGTTGTCGCGTTTCTTGTCAGCGGTTTCCAAACGGTCGGCGAGACCGAGCGAGGCGTCAAACTGACCTTCGGCAAGGTGACTCGGCGGGATTTGCAGCCGGGCGTTCAGTGGAGTTGGCCGTTCCCCATTGGCGAAATGGTCAAAGTCCGCACCGGGCAGGAAACCCTTGATTTGGGCGATTTTTTCATGCCCAACCTGTTCCCCAGCCAACGCTCCAAACCGTGGTCCGAGGTCAACCAGCGTAAAGTCAAACTTACACCTGGCACAGACGGCTCGCTCATCACCGCAGACGGCGCCTTGGCGCATCTGGAATGTTCAGTCCGGTACCACCGTGAAGACCCGGTCGCCAATGCGATGCATGTGTATACCGCGGATGAATCGGGCATCGTGCGGGCTGCGGTCGAGCGAGGGATTGTGTCGACGGTCGCGGAGATGTCGATCGATCAGTTGCTTCGGCAGGGTGGTTCGGGCGCATCGGAGATGGGAGTGCGCGGGTCGCGCATCAAACAGATCGCCCAGGAAACGCTCGACGCCATCAATTCAGGGATTCGCATTGATAGCATCAATGTTCGAGATCCAAGGCCGCCCCTTGCGGTTTTTATCGAGTTTGACGCGGTGTCCAAAGCGGAGGCTGAATCTGCAAAGCAGCGGGAAAACGCTGACCGCGCCTACCGCTTGACACTCAACGATGTCGCTGGTGAAGCGTATGAAATCCTGCTCGATCGGCTCGATGCGTACGAACTCGCGACCGATCTCAATCGCAACGACGACGCCGAAGCGATCCTTACACAGATCAACGCGCTGCTCGAAGGCGAGCCCGTCGAGATCGATGGAAAGATCTACGAAAAATCCGTCGCAGGTGAAGTGACGCTTATTCTCAACGACGCCCGGCAGTATCGCACGGACATCGTGGCGCAAGCACGATCCAAGGTGGACATCTTCCACGCCAAACTCACGCAGTTCCGCAAGGAGCCTTCGGTGCTCATCACCGCTGATCTGACTCGGGCGTATCGCGCGTTCCTCGACAACGGTCAGTACGAGACGATTCTGCTGCCGCCCGGCGCCTCCGGGGACATCGTCTTGGCGCCCGATCCCGATATTCCAAGGCAGATCGAGACGGAGCGCAACACCAAACAGGCTAAGGAAACGATTCAAGGCAGGATCGACTTCCTCCAAAATCGAGCACGCCTGCGCACGGAGCGCGCCAATCGTGAAAAGAAACAAAAAAGCGGCGGCTGACCGTTCGCACGGAGGCGCACTTATTCATGCATAACCCGTCGCACACACAGAGTGACATGCCGATTGTTCTGGCGCGTGATCTGACGAAAGTCTTCAAGGATTTTTGGATGCGGTCGCGCGTCCGCGCCGTCGATCATCTCGATCTGGAAGTTCACAAGGGCGAAATCTTTGGCCTGCTCGGCCCCAACGGTTCGGGCAAGTCCACCACGATCAAGCTGCTCTTGGGATTGCTGCACAAAACATCGGGATATGTGGCGGTTCTTGGCAAGCCACCCTCCGATGTCGCGGTCAAGGAACGCATCGGCGTGCTGCCGGAAGAGTCCTATCTCTATCCGTTCCTCAACGCGCGCGAAACGCTTGATTACTATGGCAAACTGTTCGGCCTGCATCGCAAAGCTCGCACCCGCCGAATCGATGAACTGCTCGATATGGTCGGCCTCACCGCCGTCGCCCATCGGCAGGTGCACGAATATTCCAAGGGAATGCAACGGCGAATCGGCTTGGCGCAGGCGCTTATCAACGATCCTGATTTTTTAGTGCTCGATGAGCCAACGTCAGGGTTGGATCCGATCGGAGTTCGCCAAGTCAAGGACCTCATCATTGAGCTGGGCCGGCGGGGCAAGACGGTGCTCCTGTCCAGCCATCAACTCTCCGATGTGGAAGATTGTGTCGATCGCCTGGTCATTCTCTATGGCGGCAAGAAGAGAGCGGAAGGCACTTGCGACGAGCTGTTGACTGAGCACGGCCGGATGATCATCGAAACCGATGAACTGGACGATCGCGTCATCAGCGAGATCGACAAACTGCTCCATGAGCGCGCGGGTGTCGCCATTAGAAAAGTCGCTCGACCGCGACAGCGCCTCGAAGATTTGTTCATGGACATTGTTGAACACGCACACGAAGAGAAGATCGAAACGCATGGCGCCGAGCAAGGTGGGGCGACCGCATCCTTCTTGCTTACGGATGACCACAAGGACGAAGCCGTCGGCGAAGACCTCATCGAACAGCTCGTTTCTTCGTCTGTTCAAGAGGATGAAATCGCGGAGTCAGCTGTTGATGGGCGCGCTGCCTCAGAGCCTGCCGACGAGCCCCATGGAGTCATCGAATCGCTCGTCTCCGAAACTCCTGTGGTTGAGGATCAACCAGTTCAGCCTGTCGATGTTTCATCTAAGGACAAGAAAGGCGCCGACTTGCCGGATCTCGGTGTCATCGAGTCATTGCTCAAGAGCGATGAGAACGAACGTGACACCCCTGCATCAGGGAGTGAATCGGGGTGAAGTTGAAAGACCTGGCTGGTCGAGTCGATCGGCTTCAATCCAATTCGCGCTTCAAACTCGTTGCGACGATTGTCATCATCGTCGTGGCGGCGGTGTCGTATTCCATCTGGCTGGCGGCTTCCTCTGAAGATTCGGGCGCCCTGCCGGCGACTTCCTCCCAGCAGATTTCTCCTGAATCGCCCGATTCACAGCAAAGTTCAGACGCAATGCCTGGCATCACGGTCAAGGAAATTCGTGACTTGCTCCGTTCTGACCATGCGTGGGTAGCAGAAGGCGTGACCGTGCTCGGCGCGGTGGCGATTGCGCTCGCTCTGGTCTGGCTCGGCTTGGCGCTCACTTCGATAGGACTGGGGCTCGCTGCGGCGCTCATCGCGGGGCCGCTCTTTATGTGGGAGCCGACGCACGGGCTGGGCCGACTCCTGATCGGTGTGTTGGTGCTGAGCGCGAGTTTCAGCGTGGTGGTGCAGGCGCTGCGAGCGGCGTTGTCCATGGATCGGCCAATCATCGCGATTGCGAAGAACGTTCTCGATGAAGCGTTGCGCATGAAGATCGGGCTGATGTTCATCATCGCTCTGATCTTTTTGCTTGCAGCGCTGCCGGGCCTGCTCGACGAGAGCCAACTGCTGCGGTATCGCGTGCAGTCGTTCCTCCAATACAGCACCACCGGCACGTTCTGGGTGTTGGCGCTGATGACGCTCTTTTTCTCAGCGTCGACGGTCGCCTTTGAGCAGCGCGACAAAGTCATCATGCAGACGATGGTCAAGCCGGTGACGCCGATGGCGTATCTGGTTGGCAAGTGGCTTGGCGTGATGACGCTCAACCTCGCTCTCTTGAGCGTGGCGGCCAGCGGTGTGTTCCTGTTTACGCAGTATCTTCGTGACCAACCCGCGCGCGGTGAGCTCAAACCATTTGTTCTCTTGGATGGCCAGCCCGGGTTGTCTGAAGATCGCCAATTGCTTGAAACGCAGGTGCTGACTGCACAGGCGGGCGTCTCGGTGGACCCGCCGGTGATTGATGATGAACGTGTCGCGGAGCTTGTGCAACAGAGGCTCGACGATGCGCTCCAGCGCGATTTCACACTTCGATCCGACATTCAGCGCGAGACCAAGTTGAAGCGCGACGCCGAAGCGGAGATACGTCAAGCCGCCGTCCAGCGGTACATGGCCGTCCCCCCCCGTGGGCAGCAGAACTACACGTTCTCCGGTCTTGGCAAGGCTCGCCAACTCGCCCGACCGCTCATCGTTCGATACAAGGTCAACGCTGGAAGCGATGTGCCCAGCGATCTGTACCACCTGGTGTTTGCAACGCAGTCGTCGTATGTGAACCAGCAGTCGCCCCTCGCGATCACGCAGACATTCACGATTTCGCCGGAGGACATCAACGAGGAAGGCGTGCTGCAAATGACCGTCATCAATGGTGATCCACGGTCCGGCGCCACCAACCCTCTCACAATCAGTTTTCCACCCGGCGGGTTTGAAGTGTTGTACACCGCGGGATCGTACGAATCGAACTTCGCCCGTGTTGCTGCAACGCTCTGGCTCAAGCTCGGCTTTATCGCTGCAGTCGGGATCGCTGCGAGCACGTTCTTGAGCTTCCCCGTTGCGTGCATGTTTACGCTGCTCGTGCTCTTTGCTGCGGAATCATCGACATTCCTGCGACTTTCGCTCGAGGAGTATCCACTTCATAAATCCGGCGGCGGGCTCGACTGGGTTGCGGTTGGGATGAACCTGATCGCAAGGCCGATCGCTGCGGGGTTCCAGACGTACGGCGAACTCAAGCCGACGGCGAAACTGGTTTCAGGCAGGTTGATCCCGTGGAGCTCGCTCGCGCACGGCGTCATCACGATCGGGGCGTGGACCGCGGGCACATTGGTGATCGGGTGGGCGATCTTCCGCAAGCGGGAACTCGCGATCTATTCCGGTCAATAACAGGAGGCGCACAGGAGTTGATTCATGCGAGTTGAGACACGCATTCAGTTTGCCGCCGCTGCGGTGCTCGCGCTGAGCTTGCTCGGTGCGGGTTTGCTGGCGCCCGCGATCACCGCGCAGGCGGGCCGATCTCAACTGAACTACACCGACCGCGCGGAGGAAGGCGATCCGCCGGAAGTTGCGTTGGGCATTGCAATGGGCGCCTTTCGCGGCTTGTTTGTGAATATTCTTTGGTATCGCGTCGAGCAAATGAAACGCGATGGCAAGTTTTATGAAGCGGTGCAACTGAGCCGAACGATCACCAAACTCCAGCCGAGGTTCCCACACATCTGGAGCTTCCTCGCGTGGAACATGGCGTACAACATCTCCGTCGCTTCGCACACCGCTGACGAAAGATGGCGGTGGGTCAAAGCTGGGATTGAGCTGCTGCGCGATGAAGGGATTCCGCGCAACCCCAACGAGCCGTTGCTCCATAAGGAGCTTGCCTGGATCTTCTTTCACAAAATACAGGGGTTTGCCGACGACGCCAACCAGTATTACAAACGTCAGCTTGCCCGGGAGTGGACGATCGTCATGGGCCCGCCTCCCCTGATTGACGCGCCCACTCCTGAAGAGCGCGTCCAGTATCGCCTTGGTGTGCTGCAACAAATCATCAACGCGCCGGACACGCTCAAGCAGGTCATCAAGCAAGAGCCCAAGGTCGCTGAGCTTGTCGACCGCATCAAGAGCGAAACCGATCTCAAGTTGGGTTTTGAACTGATGCGATTGTTCACTTTGCGCGTCATGCTGGACTTCACCACGGAGAGCCAAGCAGGGGAAGTCGAGTTGATTGACGCCAGTCGGAACAAGGCGCTTGAAAGACTGATCCGGGATGAGCAATATGAATCCGCCTGGCGCGCGTTGATTCCGCATCTTCGCAAACGTCTGCTCATTGACAAATATCACATGGAGCCGGAGCGGATGGCGCGGTACACGCGGACGTATGGGCCGTTGGATTGGCGCCATGCGTGCAGTCACGCGATTTACTGGGCGTCGCGAGGCGTCGAAGAAGGCGATCGGCGGATCAACGTCGAGGACTTTGATTTCACCAACACCGATCGCTCCATCATGGGCGCCATTCAAGATCTCTACCGCTGGGGGACGATCAACTACGACATCATTAACGACAGCTATGTGCAGATGCTCAATCTGGATTACGTCGATGTCTATGACAATGTGTTCAACAACATCATCAACCCGCGCGCCAACCGTCGAGGCTCCGTCGAAACACGCAAGGGCGTCGAAAGCGAGGACAAAGCGTTCCGCGTGATGGTCATGGGGTACGTCAACTTCCTCAAAGATGTTGTGCGTGTTTATTACCGCATGGGGGATCGCGAGAAGGCGGCTCACTACTTTGAAAAGCTGCGCACCTGGAAAGGGATCAACTACACGGAAGATGAAAGCATCCTTGGTCTTCCGCTGGATGAATTTATCAAGCAAGATTTCGAGGAACGCATCGACTCGCCGCAGTTTGCATCGTCGGAGATCAATGCGGCGCTGCACGACGCCTTTCTGCGCGGGCTTCTGCGAGGCAACCGAGAGGTCTTCCAGCGCCAGCGGACCTATGCCTACAAGGTGCATCAGCATTTCAACAAGCGGCAAAATATGGTTACCACCGCAGATGCGAAAGCCAACCGCATGAACTTCATCCCGCCGGTCTATATTGATGCAGAGGCGTCGGTGCTGTACGAGCTTATTCTTCAGTTGACCGCGGGCCAGCAGCGCGAATTGCCAATCGAGGCGTCCAAGATCTACCAGCGATCGCCACTCCGCACTGCCCAGACGGTGTACGACCAGCTCAACAACTCGCTGTCATCGCGGATCCCCAACTTTGATTATTGGTTCCCTGAGCCGCCCGGTATGAAGGAATATCGCGAGCTTCGCGCGAGCCTCAAGGGGAACAGCGATGAGGCGAACAAAGAGCTTATGAAAATCCAGAAACGGTGAATCCGTCCGTGCTCCCCGCATAGATTCACCGCTACACTGCACTGTATGAAGCTCATCCATACACCGTGGGGCGTTGCGGTTGATCGGCCCAGCGACGAGCCGCTGCTCATCAGGCACATCATCGGCGTGGGGCGAAACTACGCTGCCCATGCAAATGAGCAAGGCGTCGCTCCTCCCGATCGACCGATGCTCTTTACGAAAAACCCCGCAAGTGCGATCCTCACCGGCGAGAACATCGTCATCCCGAAAATCTGCCAGGATCGGCCGCAAGTGGATTACGAAGGAGAGCTTGCGGTCATCATTGGAAGCAGTTGTCGCGATGCGCCGCTTGCCGATGCACTTTCATTCGTGCTCGGCTACTGCTGTGCTAATGATGTCTCCGCGCGATGGTGGCAAAAGGAAGGGGCGGGCGGCCAGTATTGTCGAGGCAAAAGCTTTGACACGTTCTGCCCGCTTGGGCCGACCGTCACGCCAGTGTCCGAGATAGCTGATCCCCAATCGCTCGAACTCACCACCCGTCTCAATGGCGAGGTCGTCCAGCAAGCGTCCACCGGCCAGATGATGTTCCCCGTCGCGATGTTGGTTCATGAAATCAGCAAAGGGACGACGCTGCTGCCCGGCACGGTCATCCTCACGGGCACACCCGCTGGCGTCGGCATGGCGAGAAATCCGCCGGTGTATCTCAGTGATGGCGATCGTATCGATGTCGAAATCGCCGGGCTCGGCGCCCTCACCAATCGTGTCACACTCGAATAACAACCCTCACTTTTCTCGCACTCAAAGTACTCATGTTTACGTCCGAACAAATCCGTCAGCAGTTCATTGATTACTTCATCAAGAAGCGCAGCCACACGTTTGCGCCCTCCTCGCCGGTCGTGCCTCACGACGACCCGACGTTGCTCTTTGCCAACGCCGGGATGAATCAGTTCAAGCCTATTTTCCTCGGACAGGTCGACCCGACGAGCGATCTGGCAAAGCTGACACGCGCGTGCAACAGCCAGAAGTGCATCCGGGCAGGCGGCAAGCACAACGATCTCGATGACGTCGGCAAAGATTTCTACCACCACACGTTCTTTGAAATGCTCGGCAACTGGTCGTTCGGCGATTACTTCAAAGAGGAAGCGATCCAGTGGGCGTGGGAGCTGCTGACCAAGGAGTGGGGGATCGATGCGAATCGCCTGTACGCAACGTATTTCGGCGGAGATAAGGCTGAGGGGCTAAAGCCTGACGCTGAGTCCCGCGAGCTTTGGCTCAAGTATCTCCCGCCTGAGCGTGTTTTGCCCGGCTCGATGAAGGACAACTTCTGGGAGATGGGTGACACGGGGCCGTGCGGTCCTTGCAGCGAGATTCACTATGACGGGCGAAGCGATGATGAGCGCGCAAAGCTGCCGGGTCGCGAGCTGGTCAACAACGATCACGGCGATGTGATCGAACTGTGGAACCTCGTCTTTATTCAGTACAACCGGGTCAGGGCAGGCGCGGACGGCTTACGGCCTCTCCCCGCTCGGCATGTCGACACGGGGCTTGGGCTGGAGCGAATCGTCCGTGTATTGCAGGGAAAACGCTCGAACTATGACACCGATCTGTTCACGCCGATCTTTGCGAAGATTCAGGAGATCACTGGAGCCGACGCGTACACCGGGGATTTGGAAAAGCCTGCGGACATCGCGTATCGAGTGATCGGCGACCACATCCGCACGTTGGTCTTTGCGATTACGGATGGCGCCGACCCGAGCAACGAAGGGCGAGGTTATGTCCTTCGGCGGATTTTGCGCCGCGCGGTGCGACATGGCAGGCAGACGCTTGGTGCAAAGGGTTCGTTCTTGTGTGAGCTGGCGCCTACGGTTGTGGAGATGATGGGGGGCTTCTTCCCGGAACTGACGAAGAATCCGCAGCGCGTGATCGATGTGTTGCGCGAAGAAGAAGAATCGTTTGGGAGAACGCTGGATCGCGGGATCGAGTTATTTCATCAGGCGGGTAGTAGAGAAACCATCTCTGCCAGCGATGCTTTCAAGCTCCACGACACCTACGGCTTTCCCATTGACTTGACGCAGATCATGGCGGAGGAGCGCGGGCTCACCGTCGATGTCGCTGGCTTTGAAAAGCTCATGGAGGAAGCTCGCGAGCGGTCGCGCGCAGGCGGCGGCTCCATCGCCTCAACAGACACCATCTCCAAGCTGCCGACCGACGCGGTTGCATCACTTGCCAAACTTCATGTCAAGCCTACGGATGACTCTG
The DNA here is from genome assembly GCA_964392425.1 of uncultured Phycisphaeraceae bacterium. Lineage (GTDB taxonomy): Bacteria > Planctomycetota > Phycisphaerae > Phycisphaerales > UBA1924 > CAYMQF01. The sequence goes on along the minus strand of CAYMQF010000015.1, from coordinate 1,454 downwards.
CAAAGTACAACGCGGCGCTCCGCCCTCTCCAGGCGACCGTGCGCGCGATCTGGAATGGTTCGGACTTCGATGAAAACGTTGAAGCAGCGCATACACGCCCGACTGATCGGTTTGCGGTGATTCTCGACAAGACGTCTCTGTACGCCAACGCCGGGGGGCAGGTCGGCGACACGGGTCGGTTGAAGGTCGCGCGCGAGGCGCACACGAGTGTTCACGACAAATCACTTCATGGCGAGATGATTGTTGAGGATACGCGCGTCACCGCTGGGTACGTCCTGCACATCGGCAGAGTGAAGAAAGGTGAGATTCGCGTTGGTGATCTTGTCGAGATTCGTCACGACAAACCCCGTCGGCTGAAGATCATGTCCAACCACACCGCGACGCACCTGCTCAACTTCGCACTGCGCGAGACGCTCGGCGACACGATCAATCAGAAGGGCTCGCTCGTGGCGCCTGACCGTTTACGCTTTGATTTCAGCCACAATCGTTCGATCACTTCTGAGGAAGGGGAACGCATCGCCCGCTTGGTCCGGGAGAGCATCGCTGCGGATCTGCCGGTGTATGTCGGTCAGGCGGCGCTCTCTAATGCGAAACGGATCGCCGGTGTGCGCGCGGTCTTTGGCGAAAAATATCCCGACCCAGTGCGCGTGGTGTCAATCGGCGCCCCGATTGAATCGATGCTTGAGTCGCCTGACAACCTTGAGTGGCGAGGCTACTCCGTGGAGTTTTGCGGCGGGACACATGTGCCGGCGGCTGGTGAAATACAGGCGTTTGCGGTGACGGAGGAAGAGGCGGTTTCCAAGGGGGTCCGCCGAATCGTCTGCCTGACTGGGGATGCAGCACAGCAGGCGATTGATGCGGGCGTCGCACTGCGCATGCGTGTTGAAAAAGCGGCAATGCTCGAAGGCGAAGCGCTTGAGTCTGAAGTTCAAGCGATTTCGTCGATCCTCGATAGTGAAACATTGCCGATGGGGGATAAGGCTGCGGTTCGCCGGGCGCTGGAAGACGTGCAGGGAAAACTGAAGAAGGCTCGCAAAGAATCGGCTGCAGCAGGGCGCGATCAAGCGGTCGCCGCGGCGCGAACGATTGCTGAAGCTGGCGATTTCCCGACTGTGGTCGCGGAGATTCCCGCGGGCGGCGATCGCGGCGCCTTGCTTGCAGCGATGGATGTGGTCCGCGCCAAATGCCCGGATGCTGCGGTCATGCTGTTCAGTGTTGATGCGCCCGAAGGAAAGATCTCGATCGCTGCAAACGTGCCCAAGGCGCTCATCGACGCAGGGTTCAAAGCGGGTGACTGGGTCAAATCGGCGGCGCAGGCGTGCGGCGGCAAGGGCGGCGGACGCGCTCATGGCGTACATGGCGTCGGTATTGTAATCATTAAACTGTGAGCCATAAGTGAATAGGGGCGATGTGTTGCATAAGTATGGGTGACTGGGGTAGAGTGATGATAGCGT
>CAYMQF010000014.1:18687-25191 GCA_964392425.1 uncultured Phycisphaeraceae bacterium | reverse complement strand
CCGCCCTGATGCTGGGCGTGAATGATGTGGGTGAGACTGGACATCTGTTTGAGGACGCACAGTGTCGACTGCTTGCGCTCGATCAGCAACGGCAGCCAGGGAACAAGATCGATCTCCTCGGCGCCTTTCTTGACGGAAACGGTCGCCTCCGCTGCCCGCTGCATCGAACTGACGGCGCCCAGCGGAAACGACGCAACCGCGCACAGCTTCACACGATGAGTTGATCCCGATTGCGCCCCATCGAGCCTGTCGCGCACTCTTGGCACGAAAACCGGGTTGACGCACACCGCTGCAAAGCCCAGCTTGACCGCTTCATCGACGAGCCGATCAATCTCAGCCGGCAAGGCGTCAGCCGCGAGCAATGTGCTGTCGATATGAGCGGCGAGTCGGCGTCGATCCATACGGCGGATGGTACACTGAGCAAAATCGAGACTGAGTCGCAATAATGCTCGCAATGCATGGAGCAATAGGCTATGATTTAGTCCGTTTCGTCGAGTCCGACGAACGATCGGCGTTGGAACATCGGGTGAAGACGCACTGCTCCCAATCACGAGTAGAACACTGGAGTATTTGTCATGCGTACTGCAACAGCACTGGCCCCTGCACTGGCGGGTTTGATGATGGCGATGGTCTGTGGACCCACTCAGGCTGCAGGTCAAGAGTGGCGCAACGCTGAGGCTGGGCAACTGCGCAACCATGTCCAGCTCACATTCCCCGCACAGTTCGTCAAGGCGGGGGAGGCGTACTTCGATCCACAGTCACGTTGGGTCATCTTCCAGGCTGTTCCCGTTCCCCCCGCAGGAGAGGAGCCCTCGACGGTCTACACGATGTATGTCGCCAAGCTGCAGCGCGACACGCTGGGGCAGATCACCGGGATTGAAAAACCGATCATGGTCAGTGAACCGGGCTCAGCGAACACGTGTGGATTTTTCCATCCGACCGAGCCGGGCCGAATCATTTTTGGCTCGACGATGGTCTCACCGGAGGAAGGGCGCGAAGCGGGATACCAGCGCGGGTCCAACGCCTACCGATGGGCGTTCCCCGAGCAGACGGAAGTGGTGACGAAGATTGTTCCCGAGATCGCGATGGACGCACTGCTCAGTTCGCCTCAAACGGAGCCTGCTTCGCTCCTCTTTGATCAAGATTATGGCGCCCCCCAACCGATCTGGACTCGGCCCGGCTACGACGCGGAGTGCGCCTATTCTCCCGACGGCAGATTCATCGTCCACACACGAGTGGACACCAAAACGAACGATCCTGACCTCTTCATTTACGACACACAAAGCAACGCGGTGACACCCATCGTGCAAACCAAGGGGTACGACGGCGGGCCGTTTTTCTCTCCCGACGGTCGGCGGATCACCTACCGGTCTGATCGCAAGGGCAACGATTTGCTGCAGGTGTTCGTAATGGACCTCGCACCAAGCGTCGACGCCAACGGCGAGCCGACCATTGAACTGATCGAGCATCAACTCACCGACAACGATCAGGTGAACTGGGCGCCCTTCTGGCATCCGTCGGGCCGATTCCTGATCTACGCGACAAGCGAAGTGAGCCACCGCAACTACGAAGTGTTTTCGATCGAGGCGCCGCCCTTTGGCAAGAAAGAACTCGATCGCCCGTTGCGCAAGCGCCGGCTGACCTTCGCCGAGGGTTTTGACGGGCTGCCCGCCTTTTCCAGCGATGGCCAGTGGATGATGTGGACCAGCCAGCGCGGCCCGAAGCTCGAAGGGCAGGATCGGCCGTCGAGTCAGATCTGGGTCGCTCAAGTGGTTGACATCGAGCCGTGATCGGAGAGTGACCTTCTGACAAGCCCGCGGATTTGAATCCGTGGGGCTCCTGCGCGATGAAGGGTTCAGAGATGGATCACGTCAACCGGGTCGGGGACGACCCGGCTCGCTCATGTATTGTCAACACCTCATGGGCGTCGGGAGCAACCCGGACCTTCACTGCGCTCAGGTCCGGCGTCCGTTCACTCAGTCAGACCCGGCAAAAGTTCGTTTGAACTCAGCCCTCGTTATCCTTGCTGGCCTTCGCGAGCCACTTCAGCATGGCTGATGCGGACATGACTCCAGCGTGATAGCCGATGGTCTTGCCATCTTGGATAAGCAGGATGGTCGGAACGGAGTTGATGTCATCAAGACCGGCGAACGCTGCTGCTTGGCGCCGTGCTTCCGGATCCTTGTCGATGTCGATGTAAACGGGGATGGTGCTGGAGAGCGCCGCATCGACGACTCGATCATCGCTCAAGGCGCCTCGCTTGAACGACTGGCACGGGCCGCACCAGTCCGCGGTGGCAAATGCGAAGACAGGTTTGCCGCTTTCCGACGAACGATCGAGCGCCTGCTGCAGCGTGAATTGATCCTCAAACATGGGAGGGGTGGCTGCGACGCCGCCGCCTGTGATCGTTCGGATCAGAACGACCGCAGCAGCAAGGACCAAAATAAACCCAAACGGGCTCGAACTACTCAGTTTGCAAAGCGGGCATGACATCGGAAATACTCCATCGAGGGGAAATGCATCGCCCTCATTCCTGTTTCGTCATCCTATGGAACCTCACCCTAGGCAAACTTATTCCATCGGTGCGAAATGCTCTCGGTTATCGGGCGTGCCCCTTCGCCTGAGGGCATGAGCAGCATTCCCCGTCTGGGCGGGGTGCAAGGAGAAGACACCCAATGAGCGCGGTCGAGTGGAATCCAGCTGACTAGCGTTATGACGCCTGCCGGTCTGCACGATAATTGGTTCAATGGAGTCACACCCCCAAACCACCCCAACGTCGAACCGACGCGCCCCCAGCGCGAACGACCGGCGCGACACGGACCGCATCCTGCTGGAGGATCTCTCCTGCAATCGCGGCGAACTCCTCGATTTTTCTTCCTCCGGCGCCCGCCTCAATACACGCTTGCCTTGGAGAACGGGGAAGTCACGCACCATCACCATCTTGACGAGCACGGAACAACTGACGTTCCAAGCCCGGTGTGTCTGGTCCATGCGGGAAGGGCTCTTCAACCACACGATCGGTGTGCATTTTGAGAACGTCTCGCCCGAGCAGGCTCAAGCTCTCGACGAGCTGTCGCGCGACCACGGCCAACGCACGCTGGGCCTGGGCTACGACAAAGCCGCCTGAAAAAAAGCTGCCTGAAAAAATCTCAGACTACGGCGCTCTCGTGACGATGAGGCGTCCACAGTTCACCCTCGCCGGTTTGGCGTGAATAAACCATCATCTGCCTGAGCGGCGGTGAATAGATGTGCAGCGAGATCAGATCCTCAGCCGTCTGGTTGCCCATCTCGTGAATATCTGAATCCCACGAGGCGCCAATGCTGCCGCGCTCCAGCTTGGAAGATTTGCATTCGCCTGAAAGCTTGCCGTCCGCGTCAAGCGAGAAAAGACACTCGTCAGCGATCCCCTCAACGATGAGAAACGCGCAGCTCGAATGACGGTGGTTGTGAATCGGCGTCCCCTGACCCGGCTTCCAGCACAAGCAAACCATCTCGTACCACTCGGTTTCACTGATCTTGTTCCGCGCGTACTGCTCGTCATCGAACCGCACCGCTGATCCAAGATCGCCTCGCGTAATGTCCAGTTCCCCCAGCATTCTGCTGAGCGTCGACAAATCCGCAGGCGCGCTCAAAGCACTGAGATATTCGGTCAATGGATGGAGTTTGGTCACTGCTCTCTGGCTCCCTCAACGATGATCCTCAGTTTCGCACAACCCGCTCATCAAAGCAAGAACAAAGTTCACTTTTTCTTCTTGGTGTTGTCCTTCAGCGTGACCAACTCGAGATCGACAATCAACGGCTCATCCGCCTTGACAATCGGCGCCCGGCCGCGCGTGCCAAACGCCAACTGTGGCGGGACGACGAGCCGACGAAGATGCGTTTTGTCAGGGGAGGGCGCCCTTGAGGGAGCCTTCATTCCAATGACACCCTGCTGAAATCCCTCGAAAAACCTGCCGGGCGCGGGCTGCATGAGGGCGGGCCGACGTCCGGGAAGTCGCGACGACTCCACGCGCTGGCCGTTCATGCGGTAAATGTCGTAATGGACCACCGCGCCATCGCCCGCTTCGAGCTCGACGCCATAGCCTATGCGCAGGTCGATCATGACCAAGCCTTCCTTAGTCACCACCACTTTCACCGGCTCGTCGATGCGCTGCAGCTTCGCCTGCAAGCTCGGCAACTCCACATCCATCTCATTGCAAAGTTCATCGCGCCAGCGAGCAGCCCCATCCTCAAAAGCAACATCCAGAATCATCGAGTCCGCTCCATTGCGGTGCAACAGAAACGGCTCTTCGCTGACAAGTGAAATCACGCCGTCCGAAGAAGTGACCGGAGCCTCGCCCAGCAGGTCAAGCCGATCAAAGTCGAAGCGCGGGAACCGGTCAGGCGCCGCCCACAACCCAACCATCGTTTTGGACAGGCTCGGCATGAACGGCTCGAAGATCGACTTGGGAAAGCCGAATACTTTCGCCTCGACACAATCGGGACTCGATTGACGCAGCCCCCACACCTGCTGGCGAAGAGGGGCTAGCTCGCCCCCTTTTTTGATGAGCTCGACGTACAGACATGCCTGAAAGTCGTCGCAAGGCGTCTGCGCCACTCTCAAGGTCAACACCCCGTCTGAATAGGTCCCAACGATCCGAGAGACGTATTCTTCAATGGCCCCCCCCCCCGGCGTCGGGTCTGCAGCGGTCGCTGACATCGACAGACACAGGGAAAGCGACGCTGTCATCATCAATCTATTGTGAATCATTGTCATGGTCATGCTCAGAGTTTAGTCATGTGTCAGGCATCAAGTTTCGGCTGAATCGCGAAAAACACGAAATCCAAATCCTGAAAATCCATATTCATATTGGAGCGATTCCCGCTATACTGCACAATACCTAGAAGTCCCACTCGACATCCTCCATGCGAGCGGGTGACATGAAGAAGGATGGCTTGATGGGGCAACAGGATCCACAGAGTACCAATCCTGGCGATTCGGACGATGTTTTCGAGTGCTACAACTGCGGACGATCGTTCCGCTGGCGCGAGGATATCTCCGGGCGAACGTTGTTGTGCAAGTGCGGCTCGAAGGTCCGATGCCCCGAGCTCCACGATGACACGATGACCGCGCAGGAATCCCTCGAGGACACCGTCGCCGATGTTGTGCTTCAAGAAGCGCTGGACACCATCGACACGCCCTCCAGCGCTGAGAAAACTGAGGCTGAAACCGAACAGGACGTGCAGGAACTATTCTCCGCTCTGCGCCGTCACCATGGAATCTTCGGCCTCAGGCTCGGGGGAGAAGTCCTGCTCTACGGCGCCTTGTCGATCATCGGGATCGCTTTAGCCATCCTCGCCTTCATTCTCGGAAAATACTTCTGGTGGTGGATCGCCGCTGCAGTGACAATCGCACCGCTTTCGTGGTGGAGATTCTGGCATCGATGGCAAACATGGAGCGCCGGACGATCGTTTATGGAGTCGCTTGCCGACGTGTTCGGCATGGGTGAAGAAGACGAAGGCGCCAAATCATCGGATGCGTGAGCTGGCGGCCGCTCTGACTCCATCAACGCGCATGGATAAGATTGGCGCCATGATTCTTCTCACGCCGGGACCGACGCCGATCCCCGATTCCATTTTGCGCGCGATCGCCAGGCCGATCATCCCCCACCGCTCGCCAGCGTTCGAAGATATCTACGCGCAGTGTCGCACCGGCCTGCAGAAGGTCTTTCGCACGCATTGCCCCGTCGTGACACTCGCCGGGTCGGGAACGTGCGCGATGGAGTCCGCAATCTGGTCGCTCACGCAGCCCGGCTCAACGATCATTGCCTGCGCCTCAGGCAAGTTTGGTGAGCGCTGGCAGGATGTCGCAGACCGAACCGCAAGAGCAATGGGTGGCAAAAGCGTTCCCCTCTCAGCTCCATGGGGAGAGCCCATCTCGCCCGACCAACTTGCATCCACATTGCAATCATCGTCCAACGTCGGCGCCGTGGTCTTCGTTCATTGTGAAACGAGCACGACGACTCTCAGCAACGCCGCTGCACTGGCAAAAGTTGCTCGAACCTATGCGCCCGACGCAATGGTCATCGCAGACGGCATCACCACGGTCGGCGCCCTTCCCGTCGAGCCGGACCAATGGGGGCTTGACGCCGTCGCATGCGCTTCGCAAAAAGCGTTTGGCCTGCCGCCCGGCCTCAGCTTTGTCAGCCTGAGCGAGCGAGCGGTGAACCATCTGAATGAAAATCCAGATTCGTCGACGCCGATGTATCTCGATCTTCGCAAGTATCTGCGCGCGGACGAGCAAGGCACCACGCCCTTCACGCCGAGCGTCAATCTTTTCTATGGATTGCAGGAGTCATTGCGCCTCATCACCGAGATCGGCATTGAAGAACAATGGAGGCGAACCGCCCAGCGAGCAACCGCTGTGCGCCGCGCATTCACCGCGATGGGGCTGCAACTCGCATCACAAGCGCCCAGCGATTCAGCGACCGCCGTCTTCATTGATAAAATCAACGCGGACACCGT
>CAYMQF010000014.1:16134-18587 GCA_964392425.1 uncultured Phycisphaeraceae bacterium | reverse complement strand
CAGCGCGTCATTGCGCACGCCCAATCGCACGGGCTCATCGTGATTCTCGACGCCAAGCGAGGCGACATCGGCACGACCGCTGAGCATTACGCTGCGTTTGCATTTGACGCGATGAACGCCGACGCCGTCACGCTCAATATGTATCTCGGCGCCGACACGATCGAGCCGTACCTCCGCGCCCAATACGCTGACCGAGGAGTCTTCATCCTCGTCCGAACCAGCAACCCAGGCAGCGACGACGTGCAGTCGCAATCGCTCTCAACCGGCGACACCGTCGCGCAAATGATGGCTGACCATGTTCGCGCGCTGGGCGCCGACCATCTTGGCAAGGCTGGCTTGAGCAAGGTCGGCGCCGTCATCGCAGCGACCAAACCCGCAGACGCCCGCGAACTGCGCGCGCGCATGCCCGAGCAAATCTTCCTCATCCCCGGCTTTGGCGCGCAAGGAGGCACCGTCGAAACCGTGCGCGAACTTTTTCTCCCGACTGGCGCCGGCGCGATCGTCACCGCCAGCCGAAGCGTGCTGTACGCCTATGAAAAATCGCCCACCGCCGACTGGCAAGCCGCCGTCCGAACCGCAGCTGAAGAGTTCGCCGAGCAGATATCAAATATTTCGCCGTGACTCCCGTGATTGACTGTCTGACCCCCTCGCCCCCCGGGAGAGGGTTGGGGAGAGGGGTTCTGAGTTGTACGCGATTATCATTGCCTGATTGACCGGGTTGGGGACAACCCGGCTCGCTCTCCAGCGACGTCTGACGCCGCCGCCTGCCAATTGCCGATATCCTGTATTGGTCATGCCCATCACCGATGAAGACATCCTGCCGATTGACTCTCCGCCACTGAACTCGCTGGAGAATCTGTACATCCCCGAGATTTTTCGCGGCTTCACCGTCACGCTCCGCCACCTCGCCACAAGCTGGATGAAGGGCAAGACGAGCCGAACGATGGAGTACCCCGAGGAACGGCGCGAGGACATCCCCGTCGAAAAGGGCGGCCTCTACGCCCCCAACTTCCGAGGCGTCCATCGGCTCAACCGCGATGAGGCCGGCCGCGTCCGCTGCGTCGCGTGCATGATGTGCCCGACGATCTGCCCAGCCAACTGCATTCATATCGACGCCGCCGATTCGCCGTGGGACGACCGCGAGAAGTATCCCAAGAAGTTCGAGATCGACGAGCTGCGCTGCATCTTCTGCGGCATGTGCGAAGAAGCCTGCCCGGTCGACGCGATCGAACTCACCACCGAATACGACATCACTGCCATGTCCCGCCAGGAAATGATCTTCGACAAGGAAAAACTCCTTGCCGTCCACGACGCGACCATCGATAACAAACCGATGTGATGAGCGAAAGCCCACAAGTAGAGAGCGAAACGAGCGCGCCCAAACGGCGAAAGATGTCACTGCGGAAACGGCGTTGGCTCATCTCCCTTTACGTCGTTAGTGGCGCCGTTTTTATTGCCAACATTACTGGTGGCATCAGTTGGGTGGCGAAGCACACGATTGCCCGCTCGATTTATTACCCGCCTGGAGCTGAAACTTGGAATATGGAAAATATTCTCGAATCGGTGGAGATTGGCGACGGGATTATCGCTGCACTTGAACGATTCAACAAGGAATTTGGCCACTATCCGAACACGTTGAAGGCGCTCGTGCCTGACTACCTGCCTCGCGTCCTGGACCCTGTCACATATTTTGGTTGGCGCTATGAATATGAACGTGACGACACAAGTATGATCACTTCATACAGCCTGTCCACAATGGCAGTGATACCACACTTCTATTACTTTGAGATGGAAAAAGTGGAATATCGTTCCCAACCGAGACTCTGGATTATTTCAACCGTCGATTATTCAGAGCCAAACGGCGGGTGGTTTAGAGAATCTCCATTGCCTCGCCCATGAATGACATGATGGTTTGAATCTCATGCCAAACGACAGTCAACAGGACGACCGCAAAACACCCGCACCTACGCTGCGAAAAAAGCGGCGCCTGAAGCTGCGATGGACCATCTTTTTTCTCGTCTTTGCAGCGGTGCTCATTGCCCTTCCAACTGGCGGAATCAATTGGGTGATGGAGCGCACGATCACTCGATGGTTTTTTTACCATTGCGAACCGTGGAGCATGAAAAATGTTCTTGACACCGTGTCGATCGGCAATGAGATTGTCGTAGCCCTAGAAAAGTACAAACAAGACCTCGACCAGTACCCGACCTCCTTGGAGGCGATGGTTCCGGTTTATCTACGTCGTGTGCAGAATCCCAGAGCCGGCTTTACCAAATGGCACTATCGGTGGGGACGTAATGATAAAAATTTGATCAACTGTTATTATTTCGATACAGTCGCAATTACATTGGACGGTTCGTACGGGGGAAGTATCGAATATCGCCCTAAATCGGGACAATGGTTCATGTCAAAACCCGACAACTCGAAAGATGGCTTTTTCACATCAACTCCGG
>CAYMQF010000014.1:0-16034 GCA_964392425.1 uncultured Phycisphaeraceae bacterium | reverse complement strand
TCGTGGATGTGCGCATCTTTCTCAGTGAACTTGCCGTTGAAGTTGATGACTTCGATGCGATGGCCGTTCATGCGCAGGCCCTTATCACGGTCGGCGCCGAAGATCATCGGCTCACCATGCTTGAGGACGATCGTCATGTCGGCGCGCGTCGCTTTTTGCGAAGCGTAGAACCACGTCTGGTGGTTGAAGATGTTGCAATCCTGGTAGACCTCGGTGAACGTGGTTCCTTTGTGGACCGACGCCTGCTGCATGATCTCGCTCTGCCCCTTGACATCGATGTCGATTGTTCGCGCGACGAACGTGGCGCCGGCGCCGATCGCAAGGCTCAGCGGATTGAGCGGGTAATCCAGCGAACCCATGGGCGAGGACTTGGTTTTTTTGCCACACTCGCTTGTTGGGGAGTATTGCCCCTTGGTTAGGCCGTAGATGCGGTTGTTGAGCAGGACGATATTGACATCGACATTTCGGCGGAGGATGTGCATCGTGTGGTTGCCACCGATGGAGAGCAGGTCGCCGTCTCCCGAGACGAGCCACACTTCGAGCTGCGGGTTGGCGAGCTTGACGCCCGTGGCAAAGGCGGGCGCCCGGCCGTGGATCGAGTGCATGCCGAACGTATCCATGTAGTAAGGAAAACGTGCTGCACACCCGATGCCGGAGACGAACACGAAATCTTCCCGGCGTTTATTCAGCTTGGGAAGCGTCATCTGCACCGCTTTGAGAACCGCGTAATCCCCGCAGCCGGGACACCAGCGAACCTCCTGATCGGAGACAAAATCTTTGGGCTTGTACGTTGGCAGTGCTACTTCAGTCACAGCGTTTCTCCCTTGAGAATGGCGAGCGATTTTTCGACGATGGAGTCAACACGGAGCATCTTGCCGTGCATCTCGTTGATGCCGATGGCGTCGATGAGGAACTTGTCGCGGATCAACATGCGAAGCTGGCCCATGTTGATCTCGGGGATGACAACCTTTTTGTAGCTCGCCAGCACGTCGCCCAAGTTGGATGGGAACGGGTTGAGATATTTCAGGTGGGCGGTGGCTACATCTTTGTTGAGGTCCAGAAGTTGATCGCCTGCGGTTCGGATGGCGCCATATGTTCCGCCCCAGCCGAGGAGCAGCAGGTCGCCTCGTTCTGGGCCTCGCACTTGCAGGGGTGGGATGATGTCTTGCGCTCGCTGCACTTTTTCTGCGCGCGTGCGAACCATGTGGTCGTGGTTGTCGGGGTCGTAGGAGACGTTGCCGGTTTCGTCCTGTTTTTCAAGGCCGCCGACGCGATGTTCGAGGCCCGCCACGCCAGGAGTCGCCCACGGCCGGGCGAGCGTTTTGGGATCGCGCAGGTAAGGGAGATAGTTGCCGCCGGGATTGTTGGTTTCGGTGGGATGCTCGACGACGATCGGCTCGATCGCATCGATGTCGGGCAGCTTCCAAGGTTCCGCACCGTTGGCGATGAACCCATCAGAGAGATACAGCACCGGACACATGCACCGCACCGCCAGGCGAAACGCTTCGATCGCCATCTCGAAACAATCAGACGGCCGGCTCGGCGCCACGATAATCAGGGGGGATTCACTGGGCCGGCCGAACATCCCCTGAAGCAGGTCCGCCTGCTCCGTTTTGGTGGGCATGCCGGTGGATGGGCCCGCTCGCTGAACATCGACAATGACGATCGGCAGTTCGAGCATGACGGCCAGACTCATCGCTTCGGATTTGAGCGCGAGGCCGGGACCGGACGTGCTGGTCAGCGCGAAATCGCCCGCGTAGGAGGCGCCGATCGCGGCGCACACCGCAGCAATCTCGTCTTCAGCTTGAAAGGTTTTGACGCCGAAATTCTTGAGCTTGGCGAGGTGGTGCAGGATGTCCGATGCGGGGGTGATCGGATAGCTGGCCAGCGTGAGCGGCTTGTTCGCTTTGACCGCAGCAGCGACGAAGCCCAATGCTGCAGCTTCGTTGCCACTGATCTTCCGGTGCGTGCCAGGCGAGAGCGCAGCGGGCGCGACTCGATATCGGATGGAGAACAGTTCAGCGTTTTCGCCGTAGTTGTATCCCGATTTGAGCGTGGTGATATTGATGTTTGCGATTTCGGGCTTGCCCCGGCGCTCATCGAACTCGGTGCGAAAATAATTGATCGTCGAATCGAGCGATCGATCGTGGAGCCAATAGATGACGCCCAGCGCGAACATGTTTCGGCAGCGGTCGATGTCCTTGGCGCCCATCCCCGAATCCGCGAGCGCGTCGCGCGTCAGTCGACTCATCGGCACACGGAAAATCTGGTAGCGATGGTTGATCTCTTCGTCTTCGAGTGGGTCGTAACCTTCTTCGTAGCCGCATTTTTTGTATGCAGCAGGAGTGAACTCATCTTCGTTGACGATGACGATGCCGCCTCGTTCGACGTCGGCGATGTTGGTTTTGAACCCAGCAGGATTCATCGCGACCATCACGTTGACGACGTCGCCGGGCGTGTAGATCGCTTTGCTTGAGATGTGCGCTTGAAAACCGGAGACGCCGAAGGTTGTTCCGCGTGGGGCGCGAATCTCAGCGGGGAAGTCGGGGAAGGTTGCGATGTCGTTGCCGAAGATCGCCGAGGTGTTGGTGAATTGGTTTCCGGTGAGCTGCATGCCGTCGCCGGAGTCGCCGCAGAAACGGATGACGACGGACTCGAGCTCCTCCGTCTTCTTCATTGGGGCTGTGGATTTGGATAGGGTTGTCATTGGCTCACCTCACTTCTCACTTCGGCTCACGATTGTTGTGGGGAATCTTCGACTCGAAAAAATAGTATACGCTCAAGGCTGCGAGTTTACGCGAAGCGGTTGGTTGCCAAGTGTCAGCCGCTTGCCATAGATTGCCCAGCATGAAAGCGAGGCGAACATGATCGATCCCCCTCAGTTTCCCGAGGCGAAGATGAACGTGGTGACTCCCAAAGCCCCGGTCACCGGGCGGGTGGTGTCAAACGAGCGTTGCCTGAAGGGAAAATCGGCAAGTTTCGTCAGGCACACCGTCATCGATGTCGCCGGGACGCCGTTGGAAGGCGCCTACTTCGCGGGACAATCGTTTGGCGTGATCGCCCCGGGTGTCGACGCCAATGGGAAACCCCACAAAGTCCGCCTTTATTCCATCTCCAATGGAACATCTGGAGAAAATGGCAAACCCAATCTCATCTCGACCACGCCCAAACGGCTCATCGAAGAATATTGGCCCCAAAAGCCAGGCGATGACCCGGCTGACCATCACCTCTTCATCGGCGTGTGCAGCAACTATCTCTGCGACCTCAAGCCTGGAGATGAAGTCCAAGTGACGGGCCCGTCGGGCAAACGGTTCCTTCTTCCCGTTGACCCCAACAAACATGACTATCTGTTCCTCGCAACGGGCACGGGGATCGCGCCGTTCCGGGGGTTCTGCCTTGATCTTCTGGTCAACACCGACACGCCCTGCACGAGCGAGATTCATCTGGTCATGGGCACTCCCTACCGGACGGATCTTCTGTATGACGATCTGTTCACGGAGCTTGCCGCCAAGCACGACAACTTCCATTACCACACGGCGATCAGCCGGGAGCCTCACAACGGCAAGTCGCGCGGCATCTACACGCATGACCTCATCACGGAGCGACTTGATGCGTTTGGCCCGCTGCTGAAAAGAGATCGCACGCTCATCTACATGTGCGGGCTGTTGGGCATGGCGGGAGGCATCTACCAACTGCTCGCCCGGGAAGGCTTCGGCGAGAGCTATCAAACCGTCAAAGAAGAGCTGGCTAATACCGCGCCCGACAAGTGGTCCTCAGCGGATATGAAACGGCACATCCGCCCGACGCCTCGCATGATGGTCGAGGTGTATTGAGTTCGCGCTGGCGCCTTGCTTGTTCGATTAGTCCGGAGCAAACTCGGGGGGATACCAGAGCGAAGAGGGAAACTCCGAAGCGTACAGAATGCTCGGGATGTGCAGCCTTCGCTCAAACCAGAAGCTGTACCCCGGACCGTACCCGCCGGGCTGCATGTGGATCGTTCGTGCGGAGCCGTCCAGAAACGCCATGTTGCAGCGATCCCTGCCATGCCATTCGCCTGAGATTTTCCCGAGACGCGCATTGTGCTCGTAGGGATACCGGCCGACGAGGTAGGTGCCGAGGTCGCCGGTCAATGTGAAGGTGGAAGGATCCTCAGCAAACTCAGGTCGGTTGCGCCGAGTCATTCCGGAGTGGCCCTCTGACCAAGCGTCGAATCCTACTTTGGAGCCGACCTTCGCCCAGATCCACTCGTTGGCGCGGTAGCTGGTTCCGAGGGTTGCAAAGATGGTTTCGCCTGCTTCCTCTGATCGCGACGCTGCGACCTCTGTCCCAAAGGGGTCGCCAGCAAACTGCGCGAAATAGGGACTGGTGTCGGCGCCCCACCATTCCACAAAGTTGTCATTGGGGCACTTGAAGAGTTCTGCGCGGGCGCGCTCGCGCGTCTCTGAGCCGACGTACGAGTTCAACGGCCGTTGCGCGGTGAACCGGAACGACGCATACCCCGTCTGGGCATAATCATTCGAGAACCAGTCAACGCCACCCCAGTCAAACTGCATCAGGATTTCGCCCTGCTCTTCGGGCGCGATGACGCCATCTCCATCTTCATCAAAGGGCGGCGAGGAAGGAAAATATTCGTGCTCGACAAGATAGGTCGCCCAGCCGATGGCGATCTGTTTTTGGTTGGACAAGCAGATCGTCGTGCGTGCTGTGTTCCGCACCATCTTCAGCGCAGGCATGAGAATCCCAATCAACACCGCGATGATGGAGATCGACACCATCAACTCAAGGAGAGTGAAGGCGCGGCGAGCTTTCTCTGACAAATTGGAGGCGGGCCTGCGCATCGTTGTCATCACAGGTATTGTCGCATCGAGATGGAAAACTGCAAGAGTTTTTTTCAAAAACGTCCGAAAAGCCGTCCCACGCACTCTGAATTTGCAGACAGAGAGGGAAATTGGAACCCGTCAGCAGTCCTCCGAGCTGACATAGCGTGTCGGATCCACGACGCCCGCCTCAGCAAATCCCCGGCGGCGCAACTGGCAGGAATCGCACCCGCCGCACGCTCGCCCGCGTTCATCGGGGTCGTAGCAGCTGTGGGTCAGTGAAAAATCGACGCCGAGTTCGACGCCTGTTCGGATAATGTCCGCCTTGCTCATCGAGATCAAAGGCGTGCGAATCTCCAGCGGCGACCCCTGCACGCCCGCCTTCGTCCCGAGCGTGGCGCACCGTCCAAACGCATCAATGAACTTCGGTCGGCAGTCGGGATAGCCGGAATAGTCCACCGCGTTGACGCCGAGATAGATCGCGTCCGCCTCGACGACCTCAGCGAGCCCCGCAGCGATGGAAAGAAAGATCAGATTGCGCGCGGGGACATACGTCACAGGGATATCGTTGAGATGATCGGGGTCGCGATCGCGGGGCACCTCGATGTCCGCTGTCAGTGCGGACCCTCCCACCGCGCGCAGATCGATAGGCATGACGATCCGCCTTTCGACACCCATCGCTGTTGCGACCCGGGCGCCTGCTTCGAGCTCGACGCTGTGCCGTTGCCCGTAGTCGAAGCTCAGCGCAACGCATCGGCGCCCTTCGCTGCGAGCAATCGCCAGCGTGACGGCACTGTCAAGCCCACCCGAAAGGAGGACGACAACGGGGCAGGATGTTTCTTCAAGGCTCATGACGAACCGACAATCGTCGCACGCCCTTCCCATACAGTCCAGCGGACCCAAATAATTGATCGTCTGAAAAATGCGACCGAAAAGTGTTTTCTCGCTTATCCGGTCCCTCGCAACGTCCGATGCTCTGTTCGTCGGCGCCGACGGAGGTTCAAGTCGGGGGTCGATCCGGTCCGATAAGGGGCAATGTCGCGGAGCGACACCCCATAGGCGCGGGTCCTGAGACCGGAATCTTGCAGCACAGGTCGGACATCGGCGGAGGCCGATCCGACTCGCCTGAGCCTCATCAACCCTGACGAGGCCCGTCGATCACCCCACAACGACAGGCGTGAGAGACGACAGACGTCCGCGGAGTGACCATCGCCATGAATCTCAAACGACCGCTCACACACACCAGCGGAGCCGCCGCACTCGTTCTCGCTGTCGGAGGACTGACCTTCATTAGTGGGTGCTCGACGCTGCACTCCATCGGCTCCGTCTTCGGCATCGGCAAAGACAAGGAATTGGACGCGACCGCCCAATCCGCTCAACTGGCAAACGCCGACGCCACAAATAACCAGTCTGCCACAGCACAGAATCCCTTCGTCGACCCCTTCACACCGGCCGGCGTTCAGGAAAAGCCTGTTGTCGTAAAGAAATCACCAAGGCCAGCCCCAGCCCCCGCACCCGACGGGCCCACAACGGTCATCTTCAATCCATGGTCGAACAACCCCAACGCCAACGTTTTCGGCGATCTCTCCAACACCGTTGACGGCCCAAAGGCACTCCCCGGCCAGCAGGGCGGCGCGGACAACCTCGATCAGATTTCCTTCTCCTTTGAAGGCGCCGACTTCGATCCAAACATCTCGCGGGACGGCTCGTTCATCGTCTTCGCCAGCACCCAGCACACCGAAACCGCCGACATCTACTCCAAGAATGTCAACGGCCACACGCTGACCCAACTCACCAACAACCCCGCCAACGACGTGATGCCCTCCATCAGCCCTGATGGATCCCGCATCGCCTACGCCTCGGACCGCTCCGGCACATGGAACGTCTACCTAATGAATGTGACAGGCGGCCAAGCAGTCCAGATCACCAACGATGCAGCCCCTCAGCTTCACCCAAGCTGGTCCCCCGATGGCGAACGGCTCGTCTACTGCCGACTCGGCGACACCACCGGCCGCTGGGAGCTGTGGGTCATCGAAGTCTCCAACCCCGCAGTCCGGCACTTCATCGGTTACGGCTTGCTCCCCGACTGGAGCCCCGTCGAGAACAAAATCGCCTTCCAGCGATCGCGCCAGCGCGGCGATCACTTCTTCAGCGTCTGGACCATCGACTTCATCGACGGGGAAGGCATGAACCCCACCGAAATCGTCTCCAGCGCCACCGCAGCGACGGTCAACCCCTCCTTCTCCCCGGACGGCAGACGCCTCGCTTTCGCAGTCGTGCCCAATCCTGAGCAGGCAGCCGCCGGCCGTCCGCAGATCGCCGACCTCTGGATCTGCAACCTCGACGGCACTGGAAAAGCCAACCTCACGGGAGGCGTCTCCTCCAACCTCATGCCCACCTGGGGCAAGGACAACCGCATCTTCTTCATCTCCGACCGCAGCGGCACCGACAACATCTGGGCCCTCCGCCCGGATCGCGCCATTCTCGCTGCAAATGGGCCTAATCCGAACAATCCAGACCTGGCGTCGTCTCATCAATCGGTGAACAAGAGTTCTGAGCTCGCCACGGTCCCTGACGACAACGACAACTGATACACACTCGGTCTGTCGAGCGAGAGCCCGATTGGCCGATTCAAGAAGAAGAGTTCTCCACGGATGGAGTTCCGACCGTCTCAACGGGCAAGGACGCCCAGCATTTGAACGGTCGAGGAATGTAACGCAGCGCAGGCGGAGCCTCGCTCATAAATCGGCAGGACGCCATGACAACCGAACAGCACATGCTTGTTGCAACGATCCGTCAGCGATGGATTCAAAATCCATTGCTTCTCGGAGTCGCCCTCTTGTTGATGACCACGCTGGGTTGCCAGAGCGGTCGCGAGGAGTTCCGCTTCCCAGCTTCGCTGGTGGCGCCGTACGACTCAGTCAACGGGGACGTCCTCTGGGCGGTCGCGCCATTGCGGAATGAATCGGGAGTCAGTGTGATCGACATGCTGACCGTCACCGATTCACTTGCCGCCGCCATCGCCGAGACGCGGGGTGTCAGCATCGTTCCGGTCAATCGCACACTTGGTGCGATGCGGAGCCTGCAGATGCGACAGGTTCAGTCCGCCGCCGACGCGCGGAGGCTCGCGCTCCAACTTGGGGTCGATGCCGTGATCGTCGGATCGGTGACCGCGTGGGATCCATACGATCCTCCCAAACTGGGGCTGAGCCTGGCTTTGTATTCCCGGCCGGGGTCCGCTCTTTTGAGCCGTGTCGACACAACGTTGGACCCGAGAAAGCTTGAGTCCGCGGTGACGGAGCTGAGTCTTCCGTCGCGTGCCTTCGCCGATGCGCCCCTTTCGGTCGCCTCGGAGCATTTGGACGGCGCCAACCACGAAGTTCAGTTGGCCGTTCAGGCGTACGCCGAGGGACGCCACGAACCTGCCTCAGCGTTGGGATGGAAGAGATACCTGGCGAGCATGTCGCTGTTCACGAAGTTTGCGAGCTTTCGGCTGACGGGTCGGCTTCTGGATCAGGAGCGACTCCGCCTGGCGCGGGAGCAGACAGACCAGCAGGCTATGGCCCGCTGACGCAACCGATCGGTCGGCATCTCGCCTCCGCTCGGCTCGCGCCGCGGCGTCAGGAGGATGTGCCGGCCACGGATGGCCGATCCACAACGTGAACACACCGCCAACTCGTGGCGGATTGCGCTGTGTGCGAGCACCATGTTTCGCTCGCATGCCGCAGGAGAACTCGATCGTGACCACACCATTACCCATCGTCGAAGCATTTCAGTCCTACCTGACTGACGAGCGTCATTTCAGCCCGTACACCGCCAAATGCTACGGCGCCGACCTTCGCCAATACGTCGAGTTCCTCACCGATGAACACAATATCGCGCTCGATCTCGACAACGAGCGCAAAGTGTTCACCGCACGGATGAACAAAGCGGGAGCCGCCAGCTCCGACGCCGACGTCATCGCGACCATCGCGCCGGGAGCCATCACCACGCTCATCTGCTCAGCGACGACCGACTCCGTCCGCGAGTTCCTCAACCACCTCACCGACCATCGCTACTCCCCAGCGACCATGGCGCGAAAAATCGCCACGCTCCGTTCGTTCTACAAGTGGGCCGCCAAACTCAACTACGCTGACTCCAACCCGATGACGCTCATCCGCACGCCTCGGCAGTCCAAACGCCTGCCCAAAGCAATCAGCCTTGAGCAAATCGAACAACTGCTCTCCGCCCCCGACAACACACACACGCTCGGCGCCCGCGACCGCGCGCTCTTCGAAACACTCTTCTCAACGGGTATCCGTGTCTCCGAACTCGTCGACATCAACGTCGGCGACCTCGACGCGCAAGGCGAAGCCCTCCTCGTCCGCGGCAAAGGCAAAAAAGAACGCCTCGTCCCCGTCGGCTCACACGCCCTGACCGCCATCCGCCACTATCAACACATCGCCGGGCAAGACCCACGCTTCAGCACACTCTGGAGCGAAGGCAAACCCGACACCCCCCTCTTCGTCAACAAGCATGGCGGGCGAATCAGCTCGCGCTCCGTCCGCCGCAAGCTCGACAAGTATCTCCGCCAGGTCGGGCTTGACCCATCCATCAGCCCGCACACACTCCGACACAGCTTTGCAACGCACCTGCTCGAAAACGGCGCCGACCTGCGAAGCGTCCAGGAACTGCTCGGCCATCAGTCACTCAGCACCACACAGATCTACACACACCTGACCGCCCGCCGAATGCGCGAAGGCTACGACAACGCACATCCCCGTGCCGAAGCAAGCTGAAAGTAAACTTTCATATTGAACTTCAAGCGCCCTGCCTGATATAGGCGGGGCGTTTTTACGCGCGCAAACACTGTGGCAATAACACATTGCCTACGAATCAACGGCTGTTGTTCCAGAAATTGCTTGAATGGGGCGAACGCCGCCGATACCATGCCATCGAGGGTTTCCGCAACACAAACAGGGTGGCATACCTCGCCACAGAGCCATAGAGAAAGGGCGTGATCAAAATGGTCAAACGAGTACTGGGAGTGATCCTTGGGTACGTCGTCATGGCGGCAATCCTCTTCGGCGGGCTCACCGCTGCGTATCTCGCGATGGGCGCCGACAAAGCGTTTCAACCCGGCTCGTACGAAACATCGATGATATGGAACATCATCTTTCTGCCAGTCGGGATCATCGCAGCGATCGCGGGCGGCTTCTTCTGTCGAAAGTTCACCAAGTCGTGTGGCGCCACGATGTCGCTGGCCGTCCTTGTCTTCCTCTTCGGCGCCCTGTCGGCGGTCTTCATGGTGCTCGAAAATGATGAGCCGCCCGTCGAAAGGACAGCCGAGGTCGGCAACTTCGAAGCTATGATCTCCGCGCAGCAACCGATGTGGGCCGCCTTTGCCAATCCGGTGGTCGGCGCCATGGGTGTCATGGTCGGCGGGTGTTTGGCTGGAAAAAAAAAGCGAAAAACCGAAATCAGCTGATCCCAAATAAAACCGTCAACGCGCGAACTCACCCCCAGTTGGCAAGCATGGTCGCAAGATCCGTTGCATCGACAACACCGTTGTTGTCAAGGTCCGCCGCGCCCGCGGTTCCCCACTGCGCAAGCAGCGTGGCAAGATCGGTCGCGTCAACCACACCATCCCCATTGAGATCAGCGGGATTGACAATTTCCACCGTCATGGCAAGCGTCGCAGCAAAACCAAACGGCACGGCGAACTTGTTCTCGCGCGTGTAATAATCAGGGAACGTTTGTGCGCCTGCGCCCTGGATCGGCGCCGGGTGGATCGATGTCACCATCAGTCGAATCTTGCCGTTGTTCAGCGCCTGCTGCAGATACGCAACCGCATCGGAGTTGGCCAGATCAATCTGAAAAGTCCAAGGCGTGTTGGCGGGAACAAACTGACCAGCCGTCAATAAAGCGCTTTGCCCAACTGCGAACGGCGCCGGATCAAAGAGCATTTCGACATGGCGCGACACATCGCGCGCGACGCCTGTTTGGAAGTCCGTCGGAAATGCGTTGCGGGTTCCCTGCCAGTTCCCCGCAGGCGCCTGCTGGAACGCTGAAGCTTCGAGGAACGTGTCGACGGTGAATCCGTTGCGGAAACCCACGCCGAACAGTTCGATGGGCCGACCGGTGTCCGCGTCAGCAATGAACGACGGATCCAACGGATCAAGAAACGTTTGGTACGAGTCGGCGGTCGGATCGTATTCGAAGACCGCGCCTGTCAGCGTCGTCACCGTCACCGTCGCGCTGGTGATCTGGTAATGGGTCGATCCTTGAGACGTCGGCACGATGCCGATCGTGTCAAAGCCGAGTAAAAACTCAGCGTCGTTGTCGTCAAACAACGGATCACCGGGGGCGCCGAATGTCGAAGCTGTGGTGCGCACGCCAGGCGTCGCGTTGAACGGATAGTTCCATCGGTCCATGGTCGGCGAGGTGAACTGAACGGAAATCGGCTGAGCTGAACTGATCGAAGCGACACTCAACCCAATTGCGAGGACACAAAACGACAGTTTTTGAAGGTTCACGAAAAGCTCCTTTTGTAAACTGGACTATAGGGGACAAGAAGGTCTATAATCAATCATCTGAACCGCTGCTATTCAATCTTTAGGGAGTAGAAGACGATGAGCCCCTCTTGTCAAACGCAGTTGCGATCGAGTCTCAGTCTCTATACCATCCGCCCAGCCATGAATCGCACGCCCAGCCAACTCTCCCCGAGCGCCTCACGAGCCTTCGCTGGGCGCCCAAGATTGACCGGCCGAGCCTTCACGCTGATCGAGCTTCTGGTCGTCATCTCAGTCATCGCTGTGCTGATTGGCTTGCTGCTCCCTGCTTTAGGTCGCGCCAAAGGCGTCGCCAAAGTCGCCCAACAGCTCGCCTCCGCCCAGCAGCTCATGCAGGGCTACCTCATGTACGCCAACGAGCACGAAGGCTTCGTCCTTCCCGCTCGAGTCGAACCGGGGCTCGGGCCTCAACAAATCCACGACCCTGTCGTCGACTTCGCCGGCCGCCCCGTCACAGGCGAACCCGCCAAGCGATACCTCTGGCGATTGGCGCCTTATCTCGATTACAACATGGATGTCTTCTACCGCGACCGCGGGCTCGCTGACCAGCTCTTCGGCAGCGCACTGGGAATCGACAACACCAACGATGTCTCGAGCCAGGCGTATCTCGACTACTACGCGCTGACCGTCTATCCCGGCTTCGGCATCAACTCCCAGTTCGTGGGAGGCCTGCCAAATTATTACAAACAAAGCCAGATCAACTTATACAATATGGTCGGCGTCGGCGCACGAGGTTGGTGGGTGTCCAAGCTCGTCGAGGCGGATCGCCCGTCCAAGTTGTTCACCTTTGTCTCCTCCGCCTACGACGGGATGGGCGATTTCTTTGACGGCTACTTCCAAGTCCAATCGCCTTACTTTTCAAGCATGACCGGCCCACGATGGAGCGACTTCGGCCTCCCCACGCGTCCCGACGCATCCCCCGGCAAGACCGGCAATGTCTGGCCCGTCGATCGTTCCACCAGTGTGGCCGGCCTCCTCGACGGACATGCTTCCTCATTCAACTGGGAAGAGATGAAAGACATGCGCCACTGGGCGCCCAAAGCTGACGCACCCGACTGGCGGCTGCCCTTCCAGTTTCCGTAAAACACAGCTTTCCCCGGCTCACAATCGCTTTTCTGGAATACCCCCATGCCTATTACCGATCGCCTGCACGAATTTGTCCTGCACCTTCCCATCGCCACGACGGTTATGTCGGCGGTGTTTTTGTTTGTGCTGCTTCGCCGTGCTGCAACGCGTGGGTTTCCGCCTCACCTGATGTGGTGGGCAGCGGGCGTCTTCGCCTACGGGCTCGGCACGTCGATCGAATCCTCCATCACGCTCTTCGGCAACAGTCTCGCGCTCAACAAGGCGTGGTACATCGCGGGCGCCCTCTTGGGTGGGTATCCACTGGCGCAGGGAACCGTCTATCTTCTTACTTCGCGAAAGTTCGCCAACATCGCCACCGCGATCACGGTTCCATTCATGTTGGCTCTTGCTGTTGCGGTGGTTCTCTCGCCGGTGAATGCCGACGCCCTGCGCGAAGCGATCGGCAGCGGAAAACCGACGGGCTCAATCCTTGTCTGGACGTGGATCCGTTGGTGCACACCGTTTTTGAATCTGTACGCCGTCACATTTCTCATCGGCGGCGCCGTCTGGTCGGCGGTGCGCTTTCTGGTTGCCGGAGTCAAGCCGCGACGTGCCGCGGGAAATATTTTCATCGCACTGGGCGCGATCATGCCAGCCATCGGCGGCTCCATGACCAAAGCTGGGATCGTCGAGGCGCTGTACATCGGCGAACTAATCGGCATCGTGCTGATCTGGATCGGCTACTCACTGTGCGTCAGTAAGGCGCGCGAAACATCACCTGCCGATGCGACGCTTGCCGATAACCCGCTTGCCGATGCTGCCTCGTAGAGAGGTAGAAATCTCTGGCTTGCTCCAATCATTGAGGCTCACCGGACAGAACCACCCTCCGGATTGAGGGCGCCGGACAAAATACTCATCCAATCAGGAAAAAATCTCTTCGTTTGCGAGAGTCGATCCTGTATCCTTGACTACCCCGCTTGGGTTGTGATGCACGCGGGCGCATGTTATCGGATGGTTGGAAACCAAAGAGATATATTGAAGGAGATGAGATGAGAGATTCCCTCGTTGCACGCAGTATTGCACGAATCCCGGCCGTTCCAGTATTGACGATCGGCGCGATTTTGATGTCCGTCGGCGCCTCCGTGGCTGCCCCTCCCGCTGACAACCCACCCGTGCGTGTCAACGAGACCATCGTCAAGCCTGATCCCGATGCAGGCGACGCAAACTTCCGCAAAGGCAATCCCGGCACGATCGACCCGCGCATCGCAGCGATGGAGGCGCGTTTCAAGACAAGGAAGATCGTCCGCGATCCCAATGTCCCGCCGCAGATCAACTCCGTTGACATCGGCAATCTCGCCGTCATCGAAGACGATGGCACGCTCATCCTTCCCAACGGCCCCGACTTCGTCACCGACACCGTCGCCATCCTCGATGCGTTCTTCACGACCCACACCGATGTGTATGACGGCGTAGTCATCTTCACTGCCAGCAACTTCCCCGGCAACGTCGACCCCGAAGCGGGGTTTGCTTTTTACTCCGGGCGCGCCAGCTACGCAGCGGGACTCAACAAAACGCTCGGCGTCAGCACGTTCAGCGACACCAACGGAATCACACGACTGCTCGGCGTGATGAACATGAACGACATCCCCGCTTACCCCGCAAGCCCGTCGACTGATTTTTTCGGCGGCGGCGTCGCGTCAGGAGTGGAGATCATGGGCCAGGAATGGGCGCACGGCTTCGGAGCGTTTGTGCAAGCAGACACCGCCGACATCCTCGGCCGAGGCAACTCTCACTGGAGCTTCTTCCTCAGCCACCCCGGCGGAATCGGCAACGCCTCGCCTGTAGAGGGCAACATCTGGCAGGACAACCTCGACGGAACATTCACGACCATCGATTCTTTCAGTGGGCACAGCCCGCTCGATGATTATCTCTACGGCTTGCGCACCCCCGCTACGGTGCCACCCTTTTTCCTTATCAACTCGACCGACTTCCCGGACTCCAAGTTCCCCGCTCTCGGCGTCACCGTCAATGGCACACGCACCGACCTCACCATCAACAACATCCTCAACCTCAACGGCCCGCGCATGCCCGACACCACCACTTCGATGAAGTCCACCCGATTAGCCTTCGTATTAGTAATCCCACAAGGAACCACCGCAACGGCGTCGGACCTCAATTTCATGAGCCTGTTTTCCTCCCAGTGGATCAACTATTACCAAACCACCACCGACAACCTGGGAACGATGGACATGTCGCTCGGCCTGCCCGTCGGCTCGCCGCTCCCCTTTGCAGACACGTTCGATGTCGGGCCCGATGTCGATCTCAACAACTGGACGTACCACCAGGGAACCATCGTTGACAATCTCGGCGTCAACGAGCCCACCGGCAACAGCTCGCTTCATATGGATGGCGAGTGGGGAGGCGCCGACGAACTGCGCTCGCGCACCATCGACCTGTCCGCCCAAGCCGCCGGCACGGTGTCGGCCGACTATTCCGTTCAGCGGGGAGGCAACTCAGTCGCGCCTATCGCGGGTCAAAACCTCACCATCGAATATTTCAACAATGCCAACGTGTGGCTCACACTGCGCACCATTGTCGGGTCAGGCGCCTCGGACCCGAGCTTCGTCGCTTTCAGCGATGCGCTGCCCGCTGACGCGATGCACGACCGTTTCCGCCTGCGTTTCCGCCGTGAAAGGATCGCTCTGCTCGGCACGGATTCCGGTGCCTACTTCGTTGATGATGTGAGCCTCGCCATCGGCGCCGGTTGTGTTGTAGACCTCAACGGCGACGGTTTCGTCGACGCAGCCGATCTTGCCTCGTTGCTTGCTCAGTGGGGAACCGCAGGCTCAGCCGATTTCAATGGCGATGGCGCCGTCGACGCCGCCGACCTCGCAGCGCTTCTGTCCAACTGGGGACCATGCCCGTAAACCACCGTCAGAATCAGTAGGCATCAAGGACCAATCGAACTCACTCACGCCCCCCAGTTGGCGAGCAGTTGGGAGAGATCGGAATAGTCGATGACGCCGTCGGCGTTGAGGTCAGCGGCGCAGGGGGTTGGGTTGCATGGGATGGCCGGCGGCTGATCGCACGCGCCCCACTGCGCGAGCAACATTGAGAGGTCCACGCTGTCGACTCTTTGATTGCCTGTGAGGTCGCCGACAACTGGCCTGCGCGCATCGTAGGTCAACGCCTTGCCAGTTCTCCCAAACGCGCCGGCGACAGCAACGGAATCGCTGAGAGCGACAGAGACGCCAAGCCTGGAAGAGCTGTTGAACGTGGTTGATCCTGAGAGCTTCGCCGTCTGCTCCCAAGCAGCGGCGCCTTTGTGAAAGAGGTACACCGAGCCGTGCCAATCAACTTCGTTTGGATTGCTAAATGATCTGCCGTCCCTCCAGGCGCCGACCACGAGCGCATCGCCCTCGATAGCGACCGAATTGCCGAACTCGACCTGTATACTTGGATCGTTTGCGAAGATTCGCTGCGTTTGTGTCCAGACTCCATTCAGTCTCTCGTACATAAAGGCGGCGCCATTGAGCTGGATGAAAGTGCTATCGCCTGGCGCACCGACAAGAAGTCTGTCGCCATCGTTCGCGATTGATTC
>CAYMQF010000013.1:0-26618 GCA_964392425.1 uncultured Phycisphaeraceae bacterium | reverse complement strand
TTCACGCAGTGGGCCAACCGTCGGTTCAATATGAACTGGGATGAGTCCATTCTCCGAACGAGGATGCCTCAGCAGATCCGCGAGGAACTTCTCAAGGCGTCACGCGAGTTTGTCCAGTCGGGTCGGCTTGAAAAGGAAATTGCTGAAGCGCTCACCATGGCGGACGATCTGGATCGGCTCGAAGAGCACATGCGCGAGCACTTCAGTGTTGAGATTCTGCCGCCTCGCATTGCGACGCTCAAGGGAGATCGTCGGCGAGATGCGATTCATGCAATGGTCGAGTCGCTCTTGCGAGGCGAAATGGTCCAGCTCGAACGGGTCATTCTGCTCGAAGTGCTCGATCCGGGGTGGAAGGATCATCTCTATGCGATGGACCAACTGCGCGACTCGATCGGCTTCCGTTCGTTTAGCCAGCTTGACCCGCGCATTGAATACAAGCGCGAAGGGGCGCAACTGTTCGAGCAGTTCCAGCGTTTGATTCGTGATCGTGTGACGGATTACCTGTTCAAGTTGAGGTTGACGCCTCAGGTTGCTCCCGCTCCTGCTCCTATGGCGCCTGCTGCGAATGGTGATGGTGCGCCGCAGGTTGCCCAGCAAGCGCGACAACAACAGGCGTCCGCACCGGGTCCCGCGCAGCCGACCGCTGCGCAGAGTGTGATGCAGGCTGCTGGCGCGACGACGATCAGCGGGCCGGGCTTGCCAGCGCCCAATCCTGCAGCGCGACCCGCGCCGACCAAGGCTGCTCCCGAGGCACGGCCCGAGCCGAAGAGCGAGTCCAAACCTGCTGGCAATGCAGTAGCAGACAAGACGAACGTCAAAGCTGGGCGCAACGATCCGTGCCCGTGCGGTTCAGGTCAGAAGTACAAAAAATGCTGTGGCAAGATGGGCGGTTGAAGCGGACAAACTTCTCGATGGGCCCATGGACTCGAATCCATGGGCTTGCGTGTGGGTCAATCGTCCGTCGGGATCTGGCCGAGCGATTCCTCGAAGATGATGAGGTTTTCTGCTCGGTCGGGGTCCCAGCGAATGCCGATGATGTCGTACCCTTCCGCGATGCCAAAGTGCATCATGGCGCGGTGCTGGGTTGTGCATTCGAATCGGATGGAGCGGTAGTTTCGCTCGCGCGCCCAGCCGCCTGCTGCGCGCAGAAGTTGCGAGGCGATCCCCATGCGCCTTGCGTCGGGGAGCACTCCGACGAGCCACGAAAAGAAGACGGATGGCTTCAACTCCATCCCGGTGAAGAAGCCGACCGCTTCGTTGTCGATGCGCGCGACCATCACCAGTGGGTTGATGCGGTTGCGGAGTCGGCGTTCAAAGAACTCTTTGTCCCGGCCTGGTCGAAACACCTGGTTGTACAGATGCACGATCGTGTCGCTGTCGTTGGGGTCGATCAGATCTATGATGGCGTCGGCCATGGCTATTCTCATCGTCGCACAGGCAGTGATCCTGTGCAAGGCCAATCTTCCAATTCTCACGCGCGCGACAGGTATTCGCCTGACGAGGTTGAAATACGGATCATCTCACCTTCGTTGATGAAGGGGGGGACTTTGGTTTTCATTCCCGTTTCGAGTGTCGCTTCTTTGAGTTGGTTGGTGACGGTCGCGCCTTTGATGCCGGGCGTGGTTTCGGTGACTTTCATTTCGACGGAGCCTGGCAACTCGATATTCACCGGCCGACCCTCGTAGAACTGAATCAGAATCTCCAGATTGGAGACGAGATATTGCTCGGTGTCTTTCAGTGCGTCCGCGTCGAGCGTGAACTGGTCGAACGTGTCGGAGTCCATGAAGATGAACCCGGAGCTGTCCTTATAGAGGAACTCGCTCTTTCGGCGGTCGAGGTTGGCTGCTTCGACGTTGTCGGTGGAGCCGAGCCGTTTTTCGATGTTGGCGCCGCTCATCATGTCTTTGAGCTTGAGGGCTGCGTAGGCGGGGCCTTTGCCGGGTTTGACGTGCTCTGTTTTCACGACGACGAAGAGTCTGCCGTCCAGCGTGATCGCGACGCCGGGTTTGAGATCGTTGGCCTTCATAGGTGTGGGGTCCTCATCCTGTTGGATATTTTCAGAAAGTAGCCCATAGTAGCCACATCGAGCGGGGCAAGCGGTATACCCGCCGGACGCCTGTTCCGATGGTCGGTCGCGGGCGATTCGTTCGACGTGCCGATATTTGGAGGACGCTGCGATGGACTGGACCAACATGGATCTGACTCGGCGGGAATTTACAACACTCGCTCTGTCAGCAGCCGCTGCAGCAGGAACCTCGCCGATGGCGCTGGCGCAGCAGAAAGAGCGGCCGACTTTCTTTGAGTGGAAGCCTTTGGCAAACGGAGCGTGGGCAGCGTTCGGCGGCGGCGGCAACGCGATGGTCATTTCCAACGGCATCGAGTCGATGCTCATTGACTGCAAAAACTTCGCGCTGGGAGACACGCTCGCGCGGGAGGCTAATGCGCACGGCGCCCGGCTGGGGACTGTTATCAATACGCACCACCACGGAGACCACTCGGGTGGGAACTCCGCTTTCGCACCGAGCATGTCAGTCATTGCGCAGAAGAAGGCGAGCAACCGCATCGTGGCGGGGGCTCTCAGGAATATTGATCAAGCGAAAGAAGCAGGCGACACCGCAGTCGAGCGCATGACGTCGTTTGTCCTCAACAACGCGCACAGTCCGGGGGGCGGCAAGCAGGCAGCAACCGATGTGCGGCGATTTTACGAGGCGCTGCCTGATCTTGAAGCCAAATCATTTGCACCGACTGACACAATCGAAGACGAGCTTGAGCTTCGATTTGGCCCTCTCAATGTCCAACTCAAACACGTCGGCCCCGGGCATACTGATAATGATTTGTTTGTCTTTGTTCCTGAGTTGAACATTTTGCACACGGGCGATTTGCTGTTTCACAAGCTGCACCCGTTCATTGATATGGACGCCGGTGCGTCGAGCGCCGGGTGGATCCGGTCGTGCGAAGCGATGATGGAGACGTGCAATGCGGACACGGTGGTTGTGCCCGGGCATGGCGAAATCACCGATCGGACGGGAATCGCCGGTCAAAAAGAATATTTCCAACGACTTCGCGACGCGATGGCTAAGGCTCATCAGAAAGGCATGAGCCGGGAAGAAGCGCTGGAGATCGAACTGCCGATCTTCAAGGACTATGGCTTTGAGCAGATCAAAGCTCGAACGCTCGGCTCTGTCTTCGACGAAATGCAGGGGGAGTGAAACAACGCGCCACCGTTACTTTGTTGAGAGAACGTTGAGTTCGACTTTGGTTTCAAGCTCAGCTTTGCTCTCGATGTGCAGGCGTTTGGCGCGGTGGTCAGCCCAGTTGTCGACCTGCAGGTCGGGGCTGGTTGGGCCGTCGTGAATCTTCAATACGTCGTAGGCGTTGTCGCGCTGGGCGGGCGTGAAACCCGCATCGCGGATGAGTCGGCACAGGACGGGCTCATCAAGGCAATACGTCGTGCCTGCGGAGGAGACGACGTTTTCCTCCATCATCACCGATCCCATGTCGCTGGCGCCAAAGTGCAGCGCGACCTGCCCGATGTGCGGCCCCATCGTCACCCATGAGGCGCCAATCGAATAGATATTGTCGAGGAAGAGACGCGAAAGAGCCTGCGTGCGCAGATAATCGGTCGATCCAGCCATTCGCAATCGCCGGCCGAACTGCGCATGCGCTTTGGGATCGCCATCGCCAGCCAATGCTGCGACGACATCTCCGGGGAAGGGTTCGCCGAGCTCGCCATCGCTTTGGCCCCACTCTTTGAGCCTGCCCAACGGCGTGTTTTCGCGCTGGAAGGGCCAAGCGATGAATGAAACGTAATGTCCGCCCGGACCTTCGCTTTGTGTAGAGCTGGCGTCCGGTTGCGCGAGCGATTGGTCCTGCCAGTCGCGGACGAGACTCATGTGGTGGACGCGGTCTGCGATGCCGTCGATGTGGCCGAACATCATGGTGGCGCTGGTGAACATGCCCAGCGAATGGGCGACGCGCATGACGGTGAGCCATGCGCGTGCATCGCACTTGCCCAAGCCGATTTTGTTGCGCACGGGCCAAGCGAAGATTTCACCGCCGCCGCCGGGGATTGAATCAAGTCCAGCATCTTGCAGTGTGCGCATGACCGATCGGAGTTTGTCTTCCAGCGTGGCGCCTGGCGTTTTGAAGAATCGGACAAACTCGACAAACTCAGGTGGGGAAAACCCATGCACATGAACGGTGGGGAATCTTTCCTTGAGTCCATGGAGAAGGTCGACGTACCAACTCAACGGCAGCTCGGGGTTCATGCCGCCTTGCAGGAGGATTTGCGTGCCTCCTATGGAGACGAGTTCAGCGACTTTGTCGTAAAGCTGTTCGTAGTCCAGCGTGTATGCGTCGGCGTCGGTCGCGTCCCGGCGGAAAGCGCAGAACGTGCACTTGACTGTGCAGACATTGGTGTAGTTGATGTTGCGGTCGATGACGTAGGTGCGGATGCGATCGCCATGCAAATGTCGGCAACGCGCGTCAGCCCATCGGCCCAACTCAAAGAGCGGCATCCGTGTGTAAAGATCGAGAGCCTGCGCAGCGGTCAGGCGGACCGAGCCGTCCACCACGTCGCGCAGCAATCCTGCATCGAGGGCGTCAGCCTGAGGCTGTGTGGGAGGATAGGGGTGGTTTGAGGGCATAGGGAAAAGCGTCCAACGAAGAAGGCTGGCGTCCAGACTCTACGCCCGAAAACACCACAAATATGGACTGAAAGTGTATCCGGGGAGGCTGCCCGGGCAAACTCCCCCGCGATGGGGCGTGCTGGTGCAGCGGTGGGCGGATTCGTCCGATCATGACGACGCCGGGGAGTTGCGGGGCTCTCCCCGCGTTCGGAGGGTTGTCGTGCAGTTTGCACCCAGAGCGCATGTTTCCAGTGCGCTGAGGCATTTACGGTTCAGTGTGATCGCCGCGGGCGGTGCGTTGTCTATTGCGCTGATCTTGCAGATGCTCGTCTTTGCGTTCATCCATTTTACGGACGTCCGTTTCGATGAGCTGCAACCTGAAACGCAGACGAACTCGCTGCGTGTCGTGCGAACGGACAGCACCGCGATCTCTCTGTCAGGCAAGGGGTCGGCGATCCCCGCTCGTGCGGTCAAGGAAACAACTTCCAACGCGAGCGACGAACCTGCTGAGGTCAATCGCGTGCTCAACCGTAATAATCTTTGGCTCAACATCACCAGCGATCTGGCTCGCACCGTTGGGTTTGTCTCAGCGATTGTGCTTGTGTTTTCGATGTTTCAAGGAGTTGTGATCGCGGGGGGCGCCAGCGTGCCGGGCATCGAGCTTGCGGTCACTGCTGGGACCTGGTCATTAGCGATTGCGTTGGCGTGTCTGCCGATTGGGACGCTGCTGCCGGGCATTGCGTTTCCCGGGGCGCTGCCTAGCTATAGCTGGGTCATCGCTGCGAGCGAGGCTTTGCGATCAGGCGCCGGGGCATCGGTCTCTCCGATTCTTTTCTATAGCGCGGGATTGCTGACGCCTATGGTCGTTTTGGTGATGACCGCGGTCGTCGTGTCACGGTTCCTTGCGGGTGTCGAGCAAGGCGTGATTGTGACAAGTATGAGCGAACTGGATGAAAAACTGCAGCGCGAGATGTCGTCGATCAAGATCGGCTCCTCGAGCACGCCTCGCTCTGTGGGGGCTCTGCACAGGGCGATCGGTGAGACGCCTGCGGAACATACGCCGATGGCTGCAAGCGGATCGGCCCCCGCCAATGGCGCATCGCAGCGCAAGATCGGTCAGCCTACCGCTGGCGTGATGCGCAAACGGCCGATCTGAAGCATGCTGCATATTGCCAGATTCAACGCACAGCTCGGAGAGCTGTGCCACCCATGGAAGAGCTGACTTCTTACGCGCGCGGGTGATATTTGCTGACGACATCTTTGAGGTGTTCGCGGTCGACGTGTGTGTAGACCTGCGTGGTGGCGATGTCCTCGTGGCCGAGCAGTTCCTGGACGAGTCGAAGGTCGGCGCCTCCTATAAGGAGATGCGTTGCAAATGAATGGCGAAGCGTGTGCGGGTGGACATCAGCGAGCCCAGCACGTGCAGCACATCGTTTGACGATTTGCCAGACGGCGACGCGCTCGATCGGTCGGCCCGTGCGGGAGAGCAGCAGTCTGCCTTGATCGCGGCCGTCCGGGCGAAGCAGTTTGGGTCGACATTCGGTTTGGTACACATCGACCGCGGTCATGGCTGGCGCGCCCATCGGGACGAGTCGTTGTTTGTCGCCTTTGCCGGTGACGGTGATGACGCCGAGCTTGGGATGGAGGTTCTCGATTTCGATGGCGCCAACCTCCGAGGCTCGCAGACCCGAGGCGTACATCAGTTCGAGCAGGGCACGGTCCCTCATCCATAGAGCGGGCTGCCCCGGCGAGAGCTTGGTCGGCTGAACAGCTTCGATGAGTTTGCGAACCTGACCCGGCGAGAGCACATCGGGGAGCTTTTTCCAGCGTGTGGGGCGTTCGAGCCAGTCCGCGGGGTTGTCTTCGATCGCGCCTTCTGCTTTGAGCCAACGGAAGAAGGTGCGGATGGTCGCGAGTCGGCGGATGATCGTCGCGGCAGCCTGCCCTCGCTCGTTTTTCATTGAAACGAGGTGGTCGGAGAGCTGGCGAGGCGTGATCTGGTCCACCGTTGCGATGGCGTCCGGTTCGAGGTCGACAAGGAGATCGCGCAGGTCCCGGCCGTACGCTTCGATCGTGTTGGCTGACAGGCCGCACTCGACGCGGATGTACGTCAGGAATGACTGGCGGGCAGCATGGAGTTCGGGCGAGCGCATCGGTGAGAGGTGTATCGGGTCAGCGGGGGGCTTGCTCGCAATGTCGAGGGAGGCGCGTGGGCGCGAAGCGCACCTGTTTGGCGCAAGGGGTGCGCGTTGGATGGGATAGAGGGCGAGGGATCACGCCTCACCACAAACCCAAGCGGCTGGCACGCGGATTGTGAACTCCTCCTCTGAGAGGATTTCTATGCAGTTGTTGCGCCGCCAATGTGATGTGGAGAGAGCCGGGCTCGCGGGTGAAGAGCTGGGTGTGGACGCTGACGCGCTGGGGCGTCGGCTCCTCGCAGCGGCTCAGGCAGCAGCGGCGATGCACATGGCTGAACAGACTCGGCGATCACTGCTCGCATCCTCTTCAACTTCAACAACGAAAGCTCTCTGGAAAGCTGCGGCTGGCGGCAACAGTCGAGAAGGAGGCGCCCAATGAACTACGGCATGTATCTTTCCGCTTCAGGCATGCTCACCTCGATGCGCCGGCTCGATGTGGCGTCGAACAATCTGGCCAACGTGAACACTACTGCGTTCAAGCCCGATTTTGCTGCTGTCATGCACCGCCAGGCGGCACGCATCGAAGATAATCTTCAATCGGTCGATTCCAACACGCTGCTGGACCAGTTGGGCGGCGGGGCGCTCTCAGCTCCGACAAGGACCAGCTTCGCGCCCGGACCAGTTGAAATCACTGACAACCCGCTCGATATCGCGATTCTTGGAGAAGGTTTCTTCGTTCTTGACGCCACCGGCTCGGGGTCAGGCGATGAGGTGAGTTTCTCCCGCGATGGCCGATTCACACTTGATGCGCAGGGCCGACTCGTCTCCGCGACGACTGGGACCGCGGTACTCGATGAGACCAATCGGCCGATCGAGATTGATCCTGAGTTTCCAATGACGATCTCACCATCTGGCGAAATTACGCAGGATGGGCGAACCATCGCGACGCTGCAAATCGCCAGCGTTCCCGATTTGGATTCGCTTTTCAAGGTTGGTGAAAATGTGTATCGAGCGGCGCCTGGCGTTGCTGAATCGCGCTTTGCGTCCGGTTCGCTCATCAAGAGCGGCGCCTTGGAAGGGTCCGGCGTGGATCCGATTCGAGCGTTGACTGAAGTGACAGACGCCGGCCGAGATGTCCGCAATAACACACGTCTCTTGGGCATGATCGATCGGCTCATGGACACCGCAATCAACACCTTTGGGCGCGTCGCCTGATTGAATGAACGTTTGAAGGAGTTTCGCGATGGCGATCACCGCTTTGCATTCTGCATCTACCGGGCTCAGCGCCTTGTCCACCAAGCTCGATGTTATTGCCAACAACTTGGCCAACGTCAACACGGACGGGTTCAAATCGAGCCGGGTCAACTTTCAGGATTTGCTTTACATCCAAAAGGCACAGCCTGGTGTTGAAAACGCAAACGGCGACTTACGTCCAACCGGTCTTTCAGTCGGGCTGGGCGTGAAAGTGTCTGGCACGCAGACGGACTTCAACCAAGGATCGCTCGTCGCGACAGGGCAGGAACTCGATGTGGCGATCGAAGGAAAAGGGTTTTTCAAAGTAACCGTGCAGAAAGACCTTGCTGAGGGCGGCATCTCCTACACTCGCGCTGGCAACTTTTCGCTCAACCGAGATGGAGATCTGGTCCTTGCAAACGATCAGGGTCGTCGGCTCGATCCGACGATCACCGTCCCACCAAACACGGAAGGGGTTTCGATCTTGTCGAGCGGCGAGGTCTTCGCGCAAATCGCCGGGACCGCACAGGCTCAGCAGATCGGGCAGCTCGAACTGGCGACCTTCATCAACCCCGCCGGGCTCCAGCAGATAGGTGAGAACCTTTACGCTGAGACCGCCGCCTCGGGACCACCCACGATCGGGAATCCGGCGCAAATAGGAATCGGTCAACTCCGCCAAGGGTTTGTGGAAGGATCCAACGTCAATCCAACGCGCGAACTGATCGGCCTGATCAGCACGCAGCGCGCCTTCGAGATGAACAGTCAGTCGATCCGAACGGCTGACCAGGTGCTCCAGACGCTGACTCAGCTTCTGAGGTAATGCTTGAACCTTCGAGCCTGGGAGGGCTCCCATGATGTGGCGTTTGGTCGCTCCAATACTATTCCTGCTTATGTTCGTCAGCAGCGTGCGCGCCGACACGGTGACGCTGCGCCGGAGTGCGCATTTGCCTGTTGGGCAGGCGATCACGCTGGACGACATCGCAGAATTGTCAGGCGCCGAGGCGGTATCGCTGGGAAAAATTGTCATTCTTGCTGAACCTGCAAAGCGCGCGTCAGGGCGCTCAAAGCTGAATATTTCGATTGATGCGGTGCACAAGGTTCTTGACGAAAGCCGGGTCAACTGGGGGCGTGTATCGATGCGGGGGACGACCTGCATCGTGCGCCTGACCGGGCAGCGCACCGAGCCGGACGCTGCAGGAATACGTGAAATCAAACCAGCGCCTCGCACTGCAGCGATGGTTGATTTGACCGGTCCTTCCACGGTTCGCATCCGAGTCGCAACACTGCTGGCCCGTTTGTACAACGTCAAACCTGACGCCCTGCGAGTGCTCTTTCAAGAATCGGACGAGGCTTTTCTCGACCGACTTCAGCTTGATCGGCGCATCGAAGTGCAGCCGACCTCCAACCCGTCGTCATCCCGAATGTCGGTCATTGTGTGGGTTTACGATGGTGATCGGCTTGAGTCCTCCCGCACATTGCGCATTGATCTTCTTATTCATCGCCCGGTGGTGGTGACAACGATGGACATCGCGCGGGGCGACGCGATCAACGCTGCTGATCTTCGACAGGAGACTCGGTGGATCGCGCCGACGGGGGCGCCATTGCTCGCTGTGATCGAAAGAGCCGCTGGATTCGTGGCCAAACGCCGAATCTCTACGGGAAGCATGCTGCAGAGCGATCTTCTCGAACTTCCCATCGTGGTTCGACGAGGCGAACTGGTGACCGTGCACTGCGTCAGCGGCGGAGTCGTGGTCAAAGCCAAGGCCCGCGCTCGCGCTCAGGCGCGCCAAGATGAAATCATCGAATTGCAGATGGATGGCTCCAAGAAAACGTTCCTCGCCCGCATCGTCGGGCCAGGCCGGGCGGTGGTGAACCTGGACCAACAGTTTGACGCCGAAGTGAATCGGCACGATCCGAAATCTGCGCAGGAGACTGGCTGATGCGACGCTGTTTTTGGTCTATATCGATGGTTTTAGCGGTGATTTTGAATTTCACAGGAGCCACTGCAGCACAGAGTCTGTTTCAAAGGTCAGCTGACGCTGTAACAGCAGGCTCAGCGGTCGATCCGATGTCGGCGCTGTATCCCGTGAGTATGTTTGCGATCAAGCCGCCGGAGCCTCACGTTTACAAAGCCAACGATCTGGTGACCATCATCGTGCGCGAAAACAACAAAGTGCAGCGGACGCAGGACCTCGAAACAACCAAGGAATACACCAACGAACTCTCACTGCTCAACAAACAGTTGTTCAACCAGTTTCTCCAGTTTCGGCTTCCGACGCTCGCTGCGACTTCGTCGCGGAACCACAAATTGGCTGACGTCACCAACGAGTTCACCGGTGAGGGCGATTACTCCCGCAACGACAAGCTTGATGCGCGTGTGACTGCCCGGATCCTCGAAGTCAAGCCTAATGGAACGTTGTTGATCGAGGCTCACACCACGATGACCACCGATGATGAGATTCAGAACATCACTCTTTCGGGTCTGTGCCGAAGCGCTGACATTACGGGGCAGAACACGGTCCTTTCGACTCAACTGTTCAATCTCAACCTCAACATCCAGCATGAGGGCGAGCTGCGCAAGGTGAACAAAAAGGGCATCCTGACAAAGCTTCTGGAAACGATCTTCAATTTCTGACTTGGAGCCCTCGCGGGCGGAGTATTGCATGTTGACACGCAGCACATTTCGACATCTGTTAGCCATCTTGGCACTGAGCCTGTGCATGGTGAGCGTGGCGCACGCGACCAGCATCCAGGAGTTGGCTCGCCTGAAGGGGCATGGCGAATCCGTGCTGCAGGGGCTTGGGCTTGTCGTGGGGCTGCCCGGCACGGGGGACTCGGGGAAGGACCTCATCGTCGCGCGCCCTTTAGCAAAACTCCTTGAAAACGCGGGCAATCCGGTCGGTGGGTTTGAAGAGTTGGCCAAGTCGCGTTCGATCGCGCTGGTCATGGTCACCTGCACGATCAGCAACACTGGCGCGATGCTCGATGACAAGTTCGA
The DNA here is from genome assembly GCA_964392425.1 of uncultured Phycisphaeraceae bacterium. GTDB lineage: Bacteria > Planctomycetota > Phycisphaerae > Phycisphaerales > UBA1924 > CAYMQF01. Next base: position 15,621 of record CAYMQF010000013.1, on the reverse strand, counting down.
TGTCGTCGTCAGCGCGATCAACAACCCTGAGAGCCTGGCGGGAGGGGAGTTGTTTCTGGCGCCTTTGCGTGCGCCGCTGCCTCCGCACGCGGTGTATGCGATTGCACAGGGGCAGGTCATCATCGAAGGCGCCAACGCTTCGCGCGGGTTGGTGCGGGGTGGCGCCCGCCTGACGCGAGGCATCCCGATGCCCACCGTTGCATCAGATGGCTCCATCACACTCATCATCAACCCCAACGTGTCGTCGTGGACCACGTCCCGACTGCTCGCTGACGCGATCAATCAAAACCGACTCGGCATCGATCAGATCGGCAAGCCGGTCGCCAAGGCAGTCGACGATCGCTCCATCAAAGTGATGATCCCTTCGACGGACCTACCCGATCCGGCGGGCTTCATCGCGGATGTCATGAGCATTCGTTTTGATCCGTCCCTCCTGAATCTGCCTGCGCGTGTGGTTGTCAACGAGCGCGAAGGGATCATTGTTATCACCGGCGATGTCGAGATCAGCCCGACCGCGGTGACGCATGGTGATTTGATTATTACAAGCATAACGCCTCCTCCCGTGCCGACGGATGGGGCGCCGATTGTGCAGACGGGCCGGTGGGCCACACTGGGAACATCGAGAAGGCCGAACGAAACAGCGAAATTGCAGGACCTTTTGGCTGCATTCAAGCAGCTTGACGTTTCCGTTGACGACCAAATTGCGATTCTCAATCAATTGCACCGCACTGGGGCCTTGCACGCGGAGTTGATTATCAACTGATGAATATTGACGCACTCCAATCTGCGATGTCGACGTCCATGCTTGGCGCCAATGCGCGCATCGACACCGCGATGCGACAGTCCCAGCGCAGCTTTGACTCCACATTGGGCGGCATGCTCAATAAGAGTGGCGATCTCGCTGACACGCGCAAAGCTGCGGAGGAGTTTGTGTCCATCGCGTTTGTCGAGCCGATTTTGCGTTCGCTGCGCGAGTCCAACCAGGCGGCGGAGCCCTTCGCGCCAACTGCAGCGGAAAAGAGTTTCGGCCCGCTGCTCGACGCGGAGATTTCCAAAAAAATAGTGTCGCACGAACGGTACGGCTTGGTCGATGCGGTGGCGCGCCAGTTGCGTAGTGCTGGGATGACTGGCGTGGCTGGTCCAGCCCCGTCCAAGGAGATTGACACCAATGCATGACCAAAACCGACCACTGTCGCAAGGGCAGGACGAAGAATTGGCCCGCAAGCTCAGCAAGTTGATCGAGGGATTGACCGAGGCGTACGAAACACTTGATGCGCAGGCGGACATCCGCCGACGAGCGATCACCAGTGCTGACATGCACGCTTTGGCGCAGTGTGTTCGCGATGAAAACGAAACAGTCCAGCGGGTCGCATCGCTTGATGAATCGCGCGAATCCATCGTGCGCGACGCGCTGCAAGGATCCGCTGTAGACAGTGCCGACCTGACGATCAGCCAGCTTGCCTCGTTGCTCGCTCAGCCTTGGCGGGATCCGCTTTTGGATGCTTCGCGTCGGCTGCGTGCGCTCATCTCCAGTGTTCAGCAGAAGAATGCAGCAGCGCGACAGGCTGCAGAAAAACTCGCAAAGCATATGCAGGGTTTGCTTCGCGCTGCGGAAGGTTGGCACAGCCAGACCGGGTCGTACGAACGTTCGGGAGCTGTTCGCGCGGGCGCCCCCGTCATCACCGCACTGGACTGCACTAGCTAAAAGGAAGGAGCGATCGGCATGGGATTGACAGCATCATTACAAATCGGCCGGTCCGCACTGGCGGCAAGTCAGCTTGCGATCCAGGTCGCGGGCGACAACCTCGCCAATGCAGCAACGCCGGGCTTTTCCCGCCGTGTCGCCACGTTGACCCCGGCTCCGGGGGGTGGCGGAGTGGGTGGTGTCGGCGCCGGTCGAGGCGTTCAGCTTGCAGACATCTCGCGCCGAGTCGATCAATCGCTGCTGACGCGTCTTCGCGCCAGTGTGTCAGACCAACAAGCGGCTCAGGTCTCCAGCGATCTTTTCTCTCAGCTTGAATCCATCACCAACGATCTGAGCGACTCAGGGCTCAGCGCGCAGCTCAACGATTTTTACAACGTCTTTTCCGAGCTTTCCAATAACCCCAACAGTGCTGAGACCAAATCTCTCGTTATAGACAAGGGTGTGGCGCTCGCATCGAACCTGCAGGGGCTTCGTAGCAATCTCATCTCGATGCGGGCTCAGATCGACGACCAACTGGGCGGCACGGTTCGGCGAGCCAATGATCTTCTTACACAGATTGCCTCGATCAACGTGTCGATCTCCAGCTCCGAGCTTGGCGCCACGGAAAACACAGCACTGCGCGATCAGCGCGACTCGATGCTCGAAGAACTCAGCACGCTCATCGACATCACCTCCGTTGAACAGAAGAACGGCTCGGTCAATGTGTTCGTCGGGTCGTCACCCATCGTTCAAGCGTCCACCTCGCGAGGGCTAGCCTTCAAGCTCGAATCGGAAAATGGAAAACTCGTTGGCAAAGTGGTTCTTCCCACTGGTCTTGAAGAAGTCATCAAGCCGACCTCGGGCAAGATTGGCGGCCTGCTCGCCAACCGATCGGGAGCGGTGGACCAGACAATTTCTGATCTTGATTCGCTCACTTCCTCGCTGATTTTCGAGGTCAACAAGATCCATTCGGCTGGCCGATCGTATCCGGGATTGACCGCGACAACGAGTGAACTGAAAGTTCTGATTCCCGATCAAACGCTGGCGCTCAACGATCCGACCAACGTGTCCATCTCATCGCTGCCCTTCGCTGCGGGCAATGGCTCCTTTGAAGTGCTCGTCACGAACAAAGCAACCGGGCAGACGCAGACGATTTCGATTGATATCGATCTGGATGGCGTGGACAACACGGGCGCCCCGGGCTTCACCGATGACACGACTGTCACCGACATTCAGCAGGCGCTCAACGGCGTGCCGAATCTCAATGCGACGCTTGGGTCGGATGGGCGAATCTCCATCACCGCCAACGCAGGATTCGAGTTTGGCTTTGGAAGTGACTCTTCCGGCGCTTTGGCTGTCCTCGGGATCAACACCTACTTCACCGGGACCAACGCGCAGGATGTCGGCATTCGGCAGGAGCTGCAGGACAATCCGCAGTTGCTCGTTGCGGGCAAGCAGGAAGGCTCCAACGAGGCCGCCCAAGCGATTGTGAAACTGCAGGAGAAAACCCTTGGGACGCTCAAGGGCGCTTCGATCTCGGAGTTCTGGCGGCGAGTGGTAGGAACCAACGCGGTCAGCGGAGCGTCTGCGAAAATCCGCACGGAGTCGGAGTCGCTGGTGCTGGGAAGCCTCATGGCGCAGCGATCCAGCGTCAGCGGTGTGAGCATCGACGAAGAGGCAATCAATCTGTTGACCTTCCAAAAACAGTTTCAGGCGTCAGCACGGTTCATCGCAACGATTGATGAGTTGACACAAACCCTCCTTTCATTGGTGTGATTATGGCGTCAGTACCCTCCAATCTGACTCGCGTGCCCAACCTGCTTGCTTCGCAGTTGATGCTTTCGAATATCTCGCGCACAAGCGCGAGCATGGTTCGGCTGCAGACACAGCTTGCTTCGGGCAAGCGGATCGATGTCCCCAGTGACGACCCGATCGGCGCTTCGCTCGTGAGCGTCATCAATCAAAGGCTGTCGCGCAGCGATCAGCGGGTGCGCAACCTTGAGCACGCCTCCAGCGCGCTGTCCACGCTCGACCAGGCGTTCGGGCAGGCGACTCAGTTGGCGCTCGACGCCAAGACAATCGCGTCGAGCCAGGTGGGCACGGGTTCGGACGCGACGACTCGCGCCAGCCAAGCCAGTGTGGTTGACTCACTCATCAGTGAATTTGTCCGGCTTGGCGGCACTGAGTTTGATGGTGTGTTTCTCTTTGGGGGAGATCGAACGGGCGTCAATCCTTTTGAAAGTCTAGGGGCGGGGTATCGTTATCTCGGTTCGGGATCGGGGTTGACGACGGACCTGACGCCTGGCGTCTCGGCGCCGATCTCCGTTGATGGAAAAACTGCTTTTGGAGCGCTCTCAGGGCGTGTGCAAGGAGATGTCGATCTCAACCCGACGCTCACTGCTGCGACTCGGCTGGCCGACCTGCGCGGAGGCACGGGGCAGGGTGTGTCGCTCGGGTCCATTCAGATTGACATCACCAATGGGCCGACCACTTCGATCACCGTTGATCTTTCGACTGCGGAAAATGTGGGCGATGTCCTTGATACGGTCGAGTCGGCGATCCGGCAGGCGGATCCGGCAGCTTTGACCGGCGCCTACCCGGCTGGTTTGACCGTCGCGGGCACGGGCGAGCGACTCTCTTTCGGTGTCGCTGCGGGCGTGTCAATCAACATTCAGGACATCGGCGTAGGAACCACAGGCGCCGACCTTGGGCTGACCGGATTCAACTACACCACGGCGACTCCAACGAACACTGCGGTCGATCTGGACCCACAGTTGACCGATTCGACGACGTTTGGGCAGCTCTCGCCGACGCCGCCGATTGATTTTGGCGACATCATCTTTCGCAATGGAACGAAGCAGGGGACTTTGACACTGACGCCTGCGATGACCCTTGGCGCGTTCAAGTCCGCGGTCGAGCAGCTCAAGCTCGGCGTGCGGATCGAAACTTCGCCCGACGGTCGATCGCTCAATGCGCTCAATGAAGTGTCCGGGCTGCGCATGTCCATCGAGGAGGCGGGGGCGGGCACGTTCACCGCGACGACGCTTGGCATCCGCTCATTCCGCTCGACGACCGCGATCAACGCGTTCAACGACGGGCGTGGGGTTGAGATTGCGGATGGCCAGATCGATCCGACCACCGGGCTGCCTGATCCCAATAGAAATGTGGATTTGGAAATCACGCTGACGGATGGCTCCCTGTTCCAGGTCGATTTCGTTCCTGCTGACATGACGGATGTTCAGAGCGTGCTCAATCGGATCAATGCGGACGCGGCCACTGCGGGGCTGGGCGGCGTGTTCACCGCGACACTTTCCGATTCGACCAACGGCATTGTCCTTCAAGATACGGCTGGCGGCGGCGGGACAATCGGCGTCAAACAACTCAACGGACGTGCTGGGGAAGACCTCGGGCTGCTCACTGGCGTCTTCACTGCGGGAGCGACGGCAAATCTTGCCGGTGAAGACCGCGCAACAGTGCGCGTCGACAGTCTGCTCACTGCGCTGATCGAGCTTCGAGACGCACTGTTGAACGATGACGGGCTTGGCATCACTCTTGCAGGTTCTTCTATTGAAAAGAACGTCGATGTATTGGCGCAAGGTCGCGCCGTCGTCGGCGGACGAGCTCAGCGGGTGGAGGCTGCCAAAACCCGTGAACAGGATACGACATTGCTAGACAGAATTGTAAAAAGTCGTGTGCAGGATCTGGATTTCATCGAAGCCTCAAGCCGGTTCAGCCTGCTCCAGATTTCGATGCAAGCTGGGTTGCAAAGCGCCTCGCTGGCGCAGTCGCTCACGCTTTTGAATTTCCTGCGGTGAGCAGGGGACGGATAGGCGTCTTGACGGTTCGGTCCCGTCAAATCGCGCCTGACAGGAGGTCATTCGCGCTGGAGCGCGGAGCCGACGTGGAACGCCAGGCCGAACGGGAGCACTCCCATGGAAGTGCAAACTTCACGTTTTGGAACAATTGAGATTGCGGAGGACCGCGTGATTGATTTTTCCAATGGACTGCTGGGTTTTCCGAGCGCGAAGCGGTTTTGTCTGCTTCAGCCATGCGACGACGCCCTGTTTTTCTGGCTTCAATCCGTGGATGATCCGGAGCTTGCCTTTGTGGTGACGGATCCTTCGCTGTTTGTGTCAGACTACACGGCGCCAATCCGCCCGGAGCAGATGCACGAGCTGGACATCGAACATCTTGATGACGCACAAGTCTTTGTGATCGTCAACAAGGTCAACGACACGCTCACCGGAAATCTGCAGGGGCCGTTGGTCATCAACACGAACAACCGGATCGGCCAACAGCTTGTTCTGGCGGAAAAGCGCTGGACGACAAGGCATCGACTGATGACTGTCGGCGAGTCCGTCAAAGCGACGGCGTGATTCGATTGAGATGAGATCGGGTGAACGGATTCACTCGTTCATGCGTTGAGTTGTTCACCAGAGCGGCGAACGGGTGTGTTTCACATACTCGACGCCGATGCGGGCGCCAAGGAAGGAGCCGACGGACAATGCTTGTTCTATCACGTCAACGCGACGAAACAATCATGATCGGCGATGACATCGAGATCACCGTCGTGGACATTCGAGGCGACAAGATTCGGCTCGGCATCTCGGCGCCGGCTCGCATCGCGGTTCACCGCAAAGAGGTGTACGAAGCGATCCGCGTCGAAAACGAGCGCGCTTCCCAGCTCGACACTGCTGACGTGATTGGCTTGTCTGCAGATATTTCACCCGGGCCTCAGCGTCTTCGCCGAACGGATGTCCGACGATCCAGAAACGCGCCACCGGCCACGACGCTCAAACGCCCGAGCGCCAACACTCCCACCCCACGCCGGTCAAAGACTTGACCTCGCGCACACATAATCACGGAGAGCTGACGAACGATCGCAGCTCCTTCACGCGTCTTCGAACTTCCACTCATCGTCTCAATCACGGAGGATTGTCATGACGAGAATCAACACAAATATCGCAAGTATGATCGCCCAGCGGAACCTGGCTCGATCCAACAGTGACCTCGGTGTTCGTCTGGAACGACTGGCGACCGGGCTGCGTCTCAATCGAGGAGCCGACGATCCCGCCGGCCTGATTGCCTCGGAACGACTCCGCGCCAATCTCAAAGGCGTCGAGCAAGGAGTGAAAAACTCCGAGCGCGCCAGCGGTGTGATCGCGACGACCGAAGCGTCGCTCGCCGAAGCCTCTGAGTTGCTCAATTCGATCAAATCGCTGATCGTTGAGGCGGCCAACTCCGGCGGGTTCTCCGCTGCGGAGATTGACGCCAACCAACGGCAGATTGACTCCGCGATTGAATCAATCACACGAATCAGCAACACAGCATCGTTTGCCGACCTCAAACTGCTCGATGGAAGTCTGGGCTACACATTGAGTGGTGTCAGCTCTGTGAGCATCACCAAAGCGACGATCAATGCCGCCCAGTTCCTCGGTCGAGCTGACATTCAGGTGGATGTGGAGGTGATCCAGTCGGCTCAGCAGGGGCAACTCTTCCTACGAGGGGATTTCCAGAGCAACCCTCCATTCGTACCGCCTTCCCCAACGCAAGGAGCAATCCCCGAATCGGCGACCATCCGTCTGGCTGGTCCCGACGGCGTTCAGGAGCTCACCTTCGCCAGTGGCGCCACGCTCGATGAGATGGTGACCGCGATCAACAGCTTGGCTGGGTCCACCGGCGTCAGCGCTGTCAGAGTCAGTGCTGCGGATATTACATCCGGCATCCGCATCTTCTCGAGGGAGTATGGGTCCAACCCATTCGTCTCGGTTGAGCGTGTTGGAACCAAAGGCGCGTTCCTTGATCAGGGAGTGGTCAGGCTCATCAACAACGGTGATCCAGCAACGCTTGCTTACGGCAATCCCGCAATCGTTGAGTCCGCCACGCGCGACACTGGTAAAGATGTGGTCGCGCTGATCAATGGCGCTCTGGGCACTGGTCGTGGGCTGCAGATATCGGCTAAATCTTCCGCGCTGGATGTGGACATGCTGTTGACGACCGCGTTTGCGACTGCCGTCACAACGACCCCCAGCACGTTCCGCATCACGGGTGGTGGATCGCTCTATCAACTCGGGCCTCAGGTCAACGCCTCCCAGCAGATCAATGTGGGTGTGCAGTCAATCACTGCATCAAGACTGGGCGGGACGCTCAATACGTTGGCGACCGGGTCCACCGAGTTCCAGTTTCTCTCAAGTCTGAAATCGGGGGGCGTCAACTCGCTCGCCAGCGGCAGCTTCAGCAACGCCAGCGACGTGATCGACAACGCAATTGATGAAGTTGCGACCTTGCGAGGTCGACTGGGCGCCTTCGAGCGGAACACGCTGCAGACGAATATCCGCTCGCTTGAATCCGCTCTGGAGAATCTCACCGCAGCCAACTCACAGATTCGTGATGCGGACTTTGCTGCTGAGACAAGCGCTCTGAGCCGGGCGCAGATCCTCTCCAGCGCAGGCACGAGCATTCTTGCGACGGCAAACACCTCCGCGCAGAGCGTGCTGCAGTTGCTCGGATAAGTCTCGCTGCACCACGAACACTTGCTCGAGTAGGAAGCAATCAAACGGCCCCCATCTGGTTATCCGGGTGGGGGTTCTGTTTGCGCCGGTCCCATATTCTTCTTCCCTTCGTAACAACGCTCTCCATATGAATCGTACTTCGCCCTACGTCGATCAGCATTTTGATCGTCGTTAGCAATGTTGCGCGACGAACGCTTGGCTGGCTCGACTGTGCGTAGGGTCGAGACTCAACGGTCAGCGTGGAGCATCGAAGGAGAATGCCCGCCGACTTGGCGAGCATGGATCATCACGGAGGGCGTCAATGAGCCGCATCAATACAAACGTGCAGTCGCTGATTGCACAGCGAGTCCTGAATCAGAACAACAAGTCAGTGGGCACCGCACTGGAGCGCTTGAGCACCGGTCTGCGGATCAACCGCGGAGCCGACGACCCGGCCGGCCTGATCGGTTCGGAGAATCTCCGATCTGAAAAGACCGCGTTGGGAGCCGCCATCGGCAACGCCGAGCGAGCCCAGCAGGTCGTCAACATTGCAGAGGGCGGCCTTCAAGAGGTCTCCGGTCTGCTCAATGAACTCAACGGTCTGGTCACTTCGTCAGCGAATGACGCGGGCCTGTCCCAAGAGGAGAAGGACGCCAACCAGCTTCAGATTGATTCGATCCTTCAGACGATCGATCGTGTTGCTGGCGCCACCAGCTTCCAGGGCAACAAACTGCTCGACGGCAAGCTCGGGTTCAATGTCTCCGGCGTCGATGCTGGCATTGACAGCTTCTCTGTCAACGCCGCCAAGCTCGGCTTTGGGCAGACCCGCCAGGTGGACATCACGGTCACGCAGTCTGCACAGAATGCTGGTCAGTTCATCTCATTCGGAGGCGCCCTCGATCTTGGGTCCGCCGGCGAGCAGTTTGTTCTCGAAATCACGGGATCCAAGGGTGTTCGTGAGTTCAGCTTTGCATCTGGAACAACGGTGGCAGCGATCCAAGATTCGATCAACAGTTTCACCTCTGTCACAGGCATTTCCGCCGCGACATCGGGAACCGGTGTTCGGCTTGATAGTGTTGGATTTGGCAAGAGCGAAAGCGTCAAGATCAAGGTCCTCGATGCAGGCAACCTGGTGTCTGGTACGCTTTCGGCTGGTATCTTTGGGCTTGCAGCACTCGACACCGGCGCCGCCAGCGCCGCGCAGAAGACTCTCTTTACCGCTGCTGCAGCGGGTGTGACGGATACAGGTCAAGACGTCGCAGCGACAATCAATGGCGTCGTCGCGACGGGCAAAGGGGTCAAGGCGTCCATCAGCACCGATTTCCTCTCTGTCGAGCTCGACCTCACAACCGCGACGGCTCAGGCTACAGGCCTCACCCAAGCCTTCACCATCACCGGTGGCGGCGCTAACTTCCAGCTGGCTTCCGAAGTCGGTGTCAGCGGTAAAGTTGGATTGGGTATCGACAATGTCTCCATTCGCAACACGGGTGTCGCCAAAGACAGCGCCGGAACGAAGTTCACACTCGCTGATCTCGCGTCAGGCAAGGGCTTGAGCGTCGTTGACGGTGACACTTCAACGGCACAGGACGTCGTGTCCGCCGCGATCAAGGAGATCAGCTCCCTTCGTGGCCGTCTCGGTGCGTTCCAGAAGAACACGGTCGGCGCCACCATCCGAAGCCTGGGTGTTGGTCTTGAGAACACGACGGCCGCCGAGTCGACCATCCGTGATGCTGACTTCGCCTCAGTCACCGCTGGTTTGACGCGTTCGCAGATTCTGTCCCAGTCCGCGACCACGGTGTTGCAGCTGGCCAATGCGGCGCCTCAGAGCGTGCTCGCGCTTCTCGGATAATCCCGAGTGACGCCAGGTCGATGAAAATCGGCTGACACTCTCGGTCCGAAAATCTCCCACCCTGCGGGTTCAAACCCGCGGGGTGTTTTTGTTTTGGAGTCCAATAACAATCGAGTCAGGGTGAGCACACGGACAGTGCTTGATTGCCGAGAGGTGCGAGGAAGAGAAGGGGCCGTTTGTACGGGTTAGAAAAACTTTGCGGAATATAACGAAGAGGGAGTGAAGTCCAGTATGGCGTCTCCCGATAACGCTCAGCAGAAACGTCCCACGGATTGAACATGGACGTGAGTACACAAGATCACGGAGGATCTCATGAGTCGCATCAACACGAATGTCGGATCACTGATTGCCCAACGCGTGCTTGGGCAAAACAACCAGGCGCTCAGTCTTTCACTGGAGCGTTTGAGCACAGGACTAAAAATCAATCGAGGCGCCGACGACCCGGCAGGCTTGATCGGATCGGAAAATCTCCGGGCTGAGAAAGCCGCAATCGGTGCAGCAGTGAACAACGCTGAACGCGCTGAGCAGGTCGTCAATATCGCTGAGGGCGGTTTGCAGGAAATCTCAGGGCTTCTGACCGAGCTCAACGGGCTGGTGACCACATCAGCCAACTCGGCTGGTCTCAGCGCTGAAGAGAAGGAAGCCAATCAACTTCAGATTGATTCAATCTTGCAGACGATCAATCGTCTTGCAGGAGCGACCAGCTTCCAGGGCAATAAACTTCTCAACGGCAGTCTGAGCTACATCACTTCGAGTGTCAGTGCGGAAGTTGCGGACTTCACGGTCAATGGCGCCAAACTGGATATCGGACAAACGCTCGGGGTGGATGTCACCATCACGCAGTCTGCTCAGGCAGCGGGGCTGTACCTCTCGATCGGCGCCGCTTTGGCGCTCGGCGCTTCGACGGACCAGTTTGTTATTGAAATAACTGGCGCGAAGGGATCGCGTGAACTCAGCTTCGCCTCCGGTGTCACGCCGGCCACCATTGCCACCGCGATCAATAGCTTTGTCGATGTGACGGGCGTCTCAGCGGCACTCTCAGGAGGCAGCTTGCGACTGGACAGCGATGCATTCGGTTCAAACAATTCGGTCGGTCTGAAGATCATCGACGACGGAAACTACGGCTCCGCAGCAGGGATCGGCATTTACCAGCTTTCTGGGGCCGACACCAACGCAGTGCTGGCGGGTGGCGCCGTTACACTTCTCAACTCCACCGCTGCTTCCAATGGCCTGCAGGACAAGGGGCAGGACGTTGGCGCCACGATCAACGGCATCGTTGCTACCTCCAAAGGAACCAAGGCGTCCATTAACAGTGATTTTCTTTCGGTGGAAATTGATCTCGCTATAGGCGCAGGTACGGCCAACGCACAGAACACCGGCGCCATGACCGCATTCACCATCACGGGAGGCGGGGCGAACTTCCAGCTCGCATCCAACGTCGACATCGCTGGCAAAGTCAGTCTCGGTATTGACAATGTCGCCATCAACTCTTTGGGTCGAACCACCAAGGGCACTGTGGCCTTCACCCTCTCGGACCTCTCGGCTGGGAAGACACTCAATGTAGTTGACGGCAACACCACCACCGCTCAAAACGTATTGCGGAGTTCGATCAAAGAGATCAATGCGTTGCGAGGGCGTTTGGGCGCCTTCCAGAAGAACACGGTCGGCGCCACCATCCGAAGCCTGGGTATCTCACTTGAGAACACCACGGCGGCGGAGTCAGCCATCCGCGATGCAGACTTTGCCTCTGAAACGGCATCGTTGACACGGGCGCAGATTCTGGTGAGCTCGACGACGAACGTCTTGGGCATCGCCAACAGCCAGCCTCAGAACGTGCTGCAGCTGCTCGGATAAGTAAATCCGGTCTCGCACAGCGGCGAGATCCTCTGACGCCTCGGCCTACTGGGTCGGGGCGTTTTTTCATGCGCGCCCAGCAGCGGTAGCATGAGCAGGTATGAATGACTTTGCCGATCGAAACGTCGTGATCACCGGGGGAACGGGCGCGCTGGGGAGCGCGGTGGTGGGGATGCTGCTGGAGCAAGGCGCCCACTGCACGGTGAGCTGTCTGGTCGAAAAAGAACTGCAGCGATTTGAATATCGCGAGCATGAGCGAGTTCATGTTGAACTCGGTGTTGATCTCTCAAATGAAAAGGATTGCCAACGGCTGTTCTCGAAGCCTGATCCGCTGTGGGCGTCGATCCACATCGCGGGTGGTTTTGCGATGGGGCCGATTGAACAGACGAGCCTTGCCGATTTCACTTCGATGATGACGATGAACGCAGCGACGTGCTTTGTGTGCTGTCGGGAAGCAGTCGTAAAGATGAAAAGCACTGGAAATGGCGGGCGGATCGTCAATGTCGCCGCCAAACCTGCGATTGTGCCGGTGGGTTCGATGGTTGCGTACAGCGCGAGCAAATCGGCCGTTGCGTCGATCACACAGTCGCTCGCTGAGGAAGTGGCTGGCGATGGGATCTGGGTCAACGCGGTGGTCCCGTCGATTCTCGACACGCGCGCGAATCGAACTGCGATGCCTGATGCGGACCATTCCAAGTGGCCCAAGCTCGCTGATGTCGCTGCGTCGATTGTGTTTCTCGCGTCGCCGATGAACAAAGCAACGCGAGGCGGGCTTGTTCCTGTCTACGGCCGAAGTTGACCGCTTCGATGTCAGATGATGAACGGGGTTTTCCCCAGCGCTGCATCGACCTTTGATTTGTATTCTTCGTAGCCTGCCCGGCCCATCAAGCCAAATGTCGCTTGTTTTCCAGTCTCAACGGCCGGTTGGTTGTAGGCGTCGATCCGCAGCATTCGCCCAGCAAACGCGGTTGCGACCATCCAGAGTTGGAGAAATTCGCCGACGTGATGGGCGTCGAGCTTGGGCATGCGGATCGTGAAGTTCGGGCGTTGCGACTCGACGAGCGCAAACTCCGTGGCGCGTTTTTCTGCATGAAGCAATTCGCCGAGCGTGGAGCCTTGCAGATAGCGCAGCTCCTCGACATCGAGCCCGGCGGGGATCACGGGGTTGTCACCATCGGTGTTTTCGATTTCGATAAAGCCGACGACTTTATCGTTGGGGCCTTCACGGTAGAGCTGGATTTGTGAATGTTGATCGGTCGCGCCCAGCGCTTTGACGGGTGTGAAACCGGCGAAAACCTCGGCGCCAGTTGCATCAACGCGCTTGCCGAGCGACTCCGCCCAGAGCTGGCGAAACCAGTCAGCGAGTGAATAGAGCGCGTTGGAATAGGGCATAAGCACATGGATGTTCTTCCCTTTTTCCTGCGCCAGCCGAACAAGAAGCGTCGCAAGCATCGCTGCGGGATTGTTGGAAAGGTCGGGAGCTGAGCATCGTTGGTCCATTTCCCCGGCGCCTGTCAAGAGCGCTTCGATGTCAATGCCGCACATGGCTGCGGAGAACAGGCCGACGGGGGAGAGCACGCTGAACCGCCCGCCGACTCCTTCGGGAACGGGGAGAGTGGTGTATTCCTGCTCATCGCAGATTGAGCGCATTGTTCCACTCGCGGGATCGGTGATGGCGACGATGTGTTCTGCGTGTCGATCCTGCCCCAGCGCATCGACGAGCAACCGATGAATGATGAGAAACTGCGCTGCGGTTTCTGCGGTTTGCCCGGACTTGCTGACGACGTTGAAGAGTGTGCGATCGAGGCCGCCTGGCGTGCGCGTGAGGTAATCAAGTGTTGCGCTGACGCTGCTCGGATCAACATTGTCGAGGACGAACAGTCGAGGTCCAGCACGTTGATCGTTGGGCAGCAGGTTCCAAGTTGGCGGATTCAGCGCGCACTGCAGCGCGGTGTTGCCCAGTGCAGACCCGCCGATGCCGAGCACGACGAGGTTGTCGAATCGGCCTTTCATCGAGTCGGTGAGTGTGCGGACCCCATCGATGTGGGCCGATTTCATCGGGTCGAAGGGGAGCTGGCGCCAGCGTTCCCACCCGGTCCCCCGGGAGGCTTCGAGCTGGCCAGTTATCTTGCGGACTGCAGCAGCAGACGGCGAATTCGGGGACAACGAGACGGGGTCCAGACCATGACTGTCGATGCGGTCGGTCAAGCAGTTGGCGTAATCGATTGTGAGCATGATGGCGGATCTTACCGCGCCATCTGGCCCCGCCCATACTCGACTCAAGACATGTGCGTCAGCGGTCGGTACATTGTTGTTCGATGCCGCCACTTGGTGAAATCCTGATCGGTGAGAGCGCGATCGCGGGCCGAGTCACCGATTTGGCTGCCCAGCTCTCAGGGAACTTGCGAAACGAGCTCGAAAAGGAAGGCTCACAGCCCGACTCGCCGGGTCGCGTGGTGTGTATCCCTGTATTGAGCGGCGCGATGATGTTTTGCGCTGATTTGGTTCGCCGACTCCCGATTGCGATGACGATTGAGCCGGTGACGATCAGCAGCTATCCGGGGGCTGCGACGAAGCCGGTGGCGCCGACGATATTGAGCGATGTGCCGACGGATCTGAAGGGCCGACATGTGGTGATCGTCGACGACATTCTCGACACCGGTGCGACGCTGAGCGTGCTTCGGCGCCTGGTCGTTGAGCAGTCGCCCGCTTCGGTGCGCATCTGTGTCCTGCTTCGTAAGGAGCGACCGCGCGAGGTGGAGATCGACGCTGATCTTGTTGGTTTCGATATTCCCGATGTGTTCGTGATTGGCTACGGGCTCGATCACGATGGGCATCATCGAAACCTCCCTGACATTCGTATTCTTGACAGTGCGGAATCTTCGCGATGATTGGCAAGCCCGGACGAGCGGTCAGGAAAACGACCTCTCCTCGGGGCCGATGCTGTTTCGGCATCGAGGTCGAAGATGTCGGAGCTGCCCAGCAGGATCGCGACGAAATCTTTTTTGGCGCCCGGTCAATACTCGGCCTGTCTCTGGATCAAGGCGAAATCGTGATTCTTGTGCTTCGCCGATCGTGGCTGATCGATGCTGCAGTTGGCGTGCTTGTTGGTGTACTGGGCGCCGGGCTGGTTTGGGCGGTGGGGATGGCGCTGGGAAAACCGTCGCCTCACGCGGTTTCGCTGGTGATCGGCCTGGTCGTTGGAGGGGTGCATTTCGCGCTCGAGCACGTTCGCCGACTCTATGTGCTCACGGATCGGCGTGTGATTCGCCACGAACGCGGGCTCGGGCGCATTGCCCACCTTGAAATGACGCTGGGCTGTGTCGACAAGATTGATTTGGTGCAGAACGACTTGCATCGCAGGCTTGGCGCCGGATCGATCGTCTTTGGTGCGGGCGCGGAGACGATCGTCTGGTCCAGCGTGGGTGACGCCAAGCGAGTGCACGATATCGCGACTGAAACAGTCCGGCGTTTTGGCGGATCAATGCGGGGAATGTGAAACGATTCTCAGGCGTCGAGAGTGTCGGAGCGTTCTTCAACCACCGTGTCGCGCGAGGCGTTGTACACATAGAGCGTGCTGTCGTTTTCAGCAGCGCAGACTTTGTGCGAGCCGTCGCAGTGGGGAAGGTTCTTCGATAGGCCACATGCGCAGACCCAGACGGGTTTGTCTTGCGGCTCGATCTTGATGGGTTGGTTGAGGTCGTGACGAATCATGCGTGGCATGGGCGATCTCCATCAGCGGT
>CAYMQF010000012.1:0-28494 GCA_964392425.1 uncultured Phycisphaeraceae bacterium | reverse complement strand
AACTCGACGATTCGGCTCAACCGGTCCAGCCGTTGAAGCGGATCGCCCGTGCGCGACAGGTCATGACCGGCGCCGGGATAACGAATGTACTCCACCGGCTTGCGCATCTCCTTGAGCGCGCGGTACATCATCTCGCTCTCCGAGGTGCCCGTGCGCAGGTCGTTGCTGCCATGCATAATCAGGAACGGCGTATTGATCTCGTCAACATAAGTAAACGGCGATTCACGCTGCAATACCTCTCTCGTTTCGAGTTGCCACGGGAAGCCCCCCATCGCATGTTCGACGAGCAGCCATGCGTTGCCTTCGCCGAAGAAAGTCGCCAGGTCATAGACGCCTCGCTGAGCGACCGCCGCTTTGAAGCGGTCCGAATGCCCGATGATCCACGCGGTGAGGTAGCCCGCGTAGGACCCGCCGGTGACAAACTGCCGATCGCTATCCATCCACTCGTTGTCCGCGAGCGCTTCATCCAGACAGGCAAACACATCGCCGGTCGGCCCTTCTCCCCAGTTGCGATGGTTGCCTCGCTGAAACTCATAGCCGTAGCCGCTGGACCCGCGCGGATTGGAGTAGACAACGCCGTACCCCCACGACGCAAGCAGTTGAAACTCATGCCACATGGAGAACTCGCCAGGCCCCCACATGGCCATCGGTCCGCCGTGGATTTCCAAGACGACAGGATATTTTTCGCGGGGCTTGCGATGGGTCGGCTCCATCACCCAATACTGAATGCGCTCACCATCGGGACGCGTGATCCAGTGCTCGGTGGGTTTGGAGAGCGTGCGATGCGCAAGCCACTCTGAGTTGTGATGAGTGAGTTGTCGCTGTTTGCCGCCGGGTGTTTCAACTGCGAAGAGCTCGCTGGGATTGTTCACGCTGGTGATCGCAGCGACGACATGGTCGCCCGCAACGTCGTACGCCTGCACACCGACGGGTCCATTGATGACGAAGACAGATTCACGTTCCCCTTTGGCTTTGAGCAGCGGGAAACTTCCTTTCCACGAAGAGGAAAAGTAGGCTCCGCCATCGGTGACCACCGGGCTGTTGACCGACGAAATCCAGCTGCCAGCGAGCCATTGGAGGGATCCACCAGCGAGCGTGAGCGAACCAAGCCGGGCCTGTCGATAGAGAAGTTCGTCCTGCTGTGTCGCTGAGAAAATGAAAATCTGACCATCGGGCGCAAACCTCGGCGAGCCATACGACCACTCTGCGTCGTCAAGCCGGGCGCGAACGTTCGAGCCATCCGCATTCATCAGATAAATCACGGTTCGGCGAAAACGATCCGGGTGCTCCTTCGTGCGGGGCTTGTCAACAAAAGCAATCGTTCTGCCATCCGGCGAAAACGACGCATCACTGTGGTTGTAAAAACCATCCGTCAACTGCGTCGCACTACTGTCGTCATTCGGATCGATCAGGAACAGGTGCGCGAACTTTTCCTCGCCTTTGAGTTTGCGTTCACCCTGAAAATCCAGGCGGTTGATGACGACGGGATCGCCCTTGGAGCCGTTGCGCGCCAGCCAATCGCGGATGGACTGGCGATCGCCATCGGGTCGCGCGCGATCGCTCGCCGCGGCATCGTCATCGGTTTTCTTCGAATCATCAGGCGCCTGCGCATCGTCCCACGTCCGCATCGGGCGTTCTTCGCTCCACTGTGGAACTCCGTCGATTTTGGAAAACGGGATGGCGCTGGTGACGAGCATCGCGCCGCCGTCCGGCCGCCACGTTGGAGAACTGGCGCCAAACTCAAGCTCGGTGATCTGTTTCGCTTCGCCTGGCGCGCCCAACGGCAGCAGCCAGACTTGCGGCTTGGCTCGCTCCTTCTCCCCTTCCTGTTTCAAAGGCTGGCGCACGAACGCGACGCGCGAGCCATCCGGGCTGATCTCAATGCCTGAATCATCACGGTCGCCAAAGGTGAGCTGCATCGGCTCCGCATCGAGATCGCCGAGCCGAACCATCCATATGTTGGTGTGGTAGTCGTACTTCTTCAGTCCGTTTTCGCGATCGCCTTCCCGCACGATGGACTTGAGCGTGTAGACCGCCATCGACCCGTCGCGTGTGATTTTCACATCAGTGATCTGCTTGATGTTGAGCAGGTCCATCGTGGTGATCGGCTGGAGCCCCTGGGCGCCAACTTGCGGGACAGCGATAGAACCAGCGAGCGTGGCAGCCATGAGCGTTCTCCAGAGCATCATGAGGGATTCTCCAATAGTTGATAGCGGGAAAGACAGATCGTGCGAATCTCCATCACGCTACGGGGAGCGAGGCGAAGGCGCCAGCATATTAGCCTGCTCGCATCGGACGAACGGTCGCCACGACTCTTCCAGCGGTATCATCAGCATCGACATTCTCGATTCGTATTCACCGACAGCGGAAGGATTCACCCAATGACTACTCAGACCGCGGCACCTGCTTCAACCGCATACAAACAACTTCTCGAACGACTGAGCGAAGCGGAGACGATCGACTCCATCGCTCGGCTCACGTCGTGGGATCAGGAAACGGACATGCCTCCCAAGGCCGCGACGTTCCGCGCAGAACAACTCTCACTTCTGTCGCGTCTGTCCCACGAACGCATGACCAGCGCGGAGCTTGGTGACTTGATCGCTGCATGTGAAAGCGACGCTGACATGCTGACCGATCCGCTTGCTGCAGCGAATATCCGCGAAGTCCGCCGGGACTACGACCGTGCGGTCAAGCTGCCCGCTGACCTTGTCGCAGAGATCGCCCAGACCTCATCACGCGCGATGGAAGTGTGGAAAGAGGCGCGCGCCAAGAGCGACTTCTCCCTCTTCCAGCCTTGGCTTGAGAAGACGTTCGCACTGGCCAAACGCAAAGCAGAATGTTACGGCGCCCCGGCGGGCGGCGAACTCTACGACGCTCTCATCGACGAATACGAACCCGACGTCACCAGTGCGCAGATCAACGCGATCTTCGGCCCGTTGCGCAAAGCATTGACGCCGTTTATCGCGGAGATCGCCGCGGCTCCCAAACGCCCTTCCCGTGCGCCCGACCAAGTAAAAGTCGATCATGGCAAACAAGTTTCGTTCAACACAATGGTCGCAGAAAAACTTGGGTTCGACACCACCGCAGGCATGCTCGCCGTCTCTGCTCATCCGTTCTCTGAAGGACTGGCGCCAGGCGATACGCGCATGACCACGCGCTACTTCGACGACCGCTTTACTGATTCGCTCTCCGCAACGATGCACGAGACGGGCCACTCGCTCTATGAACAAGGGCTGCCCAAGTTCGAGCATTATGGACAGCCGATCAGCAAATACATTAGTTTGGGTGTTCACGAGAGCCAATCGCGATTGTGGGAGAACCAGGTGGGGCGAAGCCGATCGTTTTGGAAGTGGCTCTCGCCGATCGTCAAGAAGCATTTCGCCCCTGCAATGGATCGCTTCGAGGTTGAAGATTTCTACGGCTGCGTCAATGTCATCGAGCCAACTTACATCCGCGTCGAGGCGGACGAAGCAACGTACCACCTGCACGTCATGCTCCGCTACGACTGCGAACGCGCACTCATCGGCGGCGATCTCTCCGTCGCTGACCTGCCCGCGTGGTGGAACGAGCGCATGAAAAACGATCTCGGTGTGGATGTCCCCGACGATGCGCGTGGGTGTTTGCAGGATGTTCATTGGTCCATGGGTGCGATCGGCTACTTTGCAACATATTCGCTGGGCAGCATGCTTTCTGCTCAACTTTGGGAAACTATCACAGCGCAGATTCCCGATCTTGAAAATCAAATTGCCAACGGTGAGTTTGCGCCGCTCCTGAACTGGCTTCGTGAAAATATTCACTCCAAGGGTCGGCAATACACCGCAGCACAGCTCACCGAAAAGATCACCGGCGCCCCGCTCTCGCACGAACCCATGATGCGGTATCTCCAAGGGAAGCTGCGCCCCATGTACGGTGCGTGAGAGTAAGCAACCGTCTCGACGCCTTTGCGAAGCAGCGACTGCACATGGTTAGTTGGCTTCCCGCGCGCCTCGATGCGCAGCGAACAAGCTGTGGCGACAAGGAATCGCCAGCAATAGCTCAAATCTTTCCCAATTCGATCGGTGCGCCAATAATTGCAGATGATGTGCATGGAATGGGATTCGGGAGATGCTGAATCAAGGCGTTGTTTTTGCGCATAACAGAGCTTCTCCCAGATCAAAAACCGAACGTATTCACCTTCCAGAGATGTCGTGAATCTCGGATTTCTTGACGGCAATAAATCGCGCAACGAGGCCATTTTCACGCCACAGAATATGGGGACAAAGGGAACGAAGAAAACAAACGATAACATGGTTGACTATCCGACATCAACCCTTTATAGTCCCGGGTGAAGTCTACAATAAGACGTCACGAAACTGCTTCCTCGAAAGCTCGTCAGAAATCAGATTTATCTTATTTGCTGGGAGATTGTGATATGGAGCTCAATCGTCGAGAAGTGCTGCGGAAGCTCGCAGCGGGTGGAGCCGCCTTTGGCGCCGGCGCCGTGGTTGGGCCGACTCTAGCCAAAGTTGGCCTCACTATTGAAGGCAAGGAGACCGTCTCCGTGCTCACACCCGAAGGCGATGTGATGCGCGTCTTGAGGAGCGAGATGAAGTCCTCGCCTTCGCTTCCACCAACGGACCCTGCCGTTCGGGAGGGCGTCCCCGGGCGCCGATGGGTGATGGTGATTGATCTTGCCAAGTGCGCCGGCTTGAAGAAGTGCACGACTGCGTGCAACGCGATGCACTTCACCGATCAAGAGTGGATCAAAGTGTACGACATGCAGGATTCACCGGGCGCGGCGCCGTACAACTTTCCCAAGCCCTGCTTTCATTGCGACAATCCACCGTGCACGAAGGTATGCCCGGTCGGCGCGACGTTCAAGAGAAAAGACGGGATCGTTCTCATTGACAACACACGGTGCATCGGATGTCGGTTCTGCATGGCCGCCTGCCCGTACTCCACTCGACATTTCAACTGGAAGGCGCCCACGATTCCACCCGAGGCGCTGGAAAAACCGTACTCCCCTGAGACCGGCACGCCCGCCCGGATCGGCACGGTTGAAAAGTGTGATTTCTGCCCTGAAATGGCTGCTGCTGGACATCTTCCCTCCTGTTCCCAGGCATGCCCCAACGGGGTGATCTATTACGGCGATGAGAACGAAGACGCGGTGACCAACAGCCTCAACGAGACGTTGCAACTTTCGAAGGTTCTTGAAGAACGGGCGGGCTATCGCTTCAAAGAAGAACTTGGAACCAAACCGCGGGTGTATTACCTACCTCCGAAGAATCGCAAGTTTGCTCCACCACCTTCGCCGTTGACACCGGAGGCCGTTTGAGCACGCTCCGGAGTCGACGTTATCAGCGAACGTTTGTGAACTGACTGAATCAAAAACATAAATGACAGGCAAGCATCATGAGCTATCAGGTCCAACCCAATCAGCGGCGGATCGGCGCCGAAGTGTTCCAAACCATGGGGCCGTTCAGCCCCGCTGGCAAGTTGAAGCTGGCGGTCTTGTGGATGGTGGTGCTCTTCGGACTCTACGCATACATCCTCCAGCTGAGCAAGGGGCTCGAGGTCACCGCGATGCGCGACTATGTGTCGTGGGGCATGTACATGTCGAACTTCGTGTTCTTCATCGGCATCAGCCACGCTGGCACACTGATCTCGGCGATCCTGCGAGTCACCAACACGGAATGGCGTCGACCAATCACACGCATGGCTGAGGCGATCACGATCTTTGCCCTCATGGTCGGCGGGACGTATGTCCTGATCGACATGGGCCGGCCGGATCGGATCCTCAATGTTCTTTTCTATGGCCGATTCCAGTCTCCCATCTTGTGGGATGTTGTTTCGGTCACCACCTATCTGACGGGCAGCAGCCTGTATCTCTATGTCGCGATGATCCCAGACCTCGCGTTGATGGTCGAGAGCGAAGGGCCTCACGCCCGCACCGGCTGGAGACGCAAACTCTATCGCACCCTCACGCTCGGATACACCGGCACGCCCAAACAGCGCAAGCTTCTCAATACGGCGCTTGCAATCATGGCCGTCACCATCATCCCAGTCGCGGTCTCCGTGCACACCGTGATCTCATGGGTGTTTTCCATGACGCTCCGCCCCGGCTGGCACAGCACGATCTTCGGCCCGTACTTCGTGGTCGGCGCCATTTACTCCGGAACCGCTGCGATCATCTTCGCGATGGCCGTCTTCAGAAAAACGTACCACCTCGAAAAATACCTGACCGTCCGTCACTTCAGAAGTTTGGGACATCTCTTGCTGGCGCTGGCGCTCATCTATATCTATTTCACGTTCGCCGAGTATCTGACCTCTTGGTACGGCGGCGAAGAGATTCACGAACAGCTGATCCAACTGGTCATGGGGCATGGCAAGTATGCGCCCCTCTTTTGGGCGACCATCATCATCGGGATGTTCATTCCAACTGCGATGCTCGTGATCCCGTGCAAGAAGAACATTTCAATGATTGTCACCGCGTCGCTTCTCGTGAACATCGGGATGTGGGCCAAGCGGTACATCATCATCGTTCCGACGATGGAGACGCCGTACATCGCCGCACAGGCCGCTGGCGAGAAAATCTCGTATTTCCCAAGTTGGGTGGAATGGGCGATCACCGCAGCAGGCCTAGCGATGTTCATCCTTTTGTATTCCATGTTCTCCAAGGTGTTCCCGATCCTTGATATTTCAGAGATCGCCGAGCCACTTGACGAAGAGCTCGAACTTCAAAGAGCCGACCAACAGGCTCCCCCCCTTGTCCCGGCTCCGAGCGTGGAGGCACTGTCATGATCCGAACCTATCGAACGCAAACGTGGCTCTTCGCAGCGTGTCTTTTGCTCGGCCAGGGCGTGCTTCCGCACACAGCGCACGCCGCCAACCCAACGCCTCAAATCACACTGAGCATCGACACTGAAGACGGCGAAAAGTTGATCATCGCGACCGTGATGAATGGCCAAACCCCGATCGAAGGAGTTGATGTCAGTATTGGTGTGCAGCGCAAGTTCGGCGTTCTGGTGCTGGGAGTGGACACCACTTTGGATGACGGTACCGCCGCCGTCGAGTTCCCCGCAGCGCTTCCGGGTGATGAGAATGGACACATCCTTGTGATCGCCAGCGTGAACGACTCGGCGACCCTCGCCGCCGCGGTGGGCAAACAAGAGTTCTCCGGTGTTCGCGCGGTTCCCAAGACGCTCGCGGAGTTCCCGCAAGCGCTCTGGAGTCCGCGTAAGCTGTGGCCTTTGATTGCCGTCATCAGCGTCTTGGCCGGTGGAGTCTGGATCACGTTCAGTGTCGTCGTGTCATTACTTGTAAGGATCTATCTGTGTCGAGAGGAGTCTACGTCATGAATAAGCCACTCAACCATCACCGACCTAAGAAGGCTCGTTGCTTGCGTTGGTTCGTTCTCGGTGGCCTCGCATTGGGGCTGACGGTTCCGATGGCGATGGCCTTGGACACCTCCACCAACGAACCGGCCAAACCGTGGAAGGCGTCTTCGCGTGCGGCGCGCAAGAAGAACCCGATTCCCGCTGACGCCAAATCCATCAACCTTGGCATGAAGGTTTTCATTCGTGAATGCGCTTCGTGTCATGGCGACCAAGGGCTGGGCAACGGCAAAGCTGGGCGCGATCTTGATCCACTCCCCACTGACATGACCGACCCAGCCGTCCACGCGCAGTCGGACGGCGCCTTGTACTGGAAGATCACGCGCGGGCGGTCTCCGATGCCGACCTTCAAAGAGCTTCTCACCGATGAAGAGCGATGGAACGTCATCAACTACATCAGAACGCTCGCTCCCACCGCCCCCGCCGGGCCGGCCGTTTCGACGCCTGAGTTCTACTGCCCGGATGACTTTCGCACGTCGATTTCCAAAGTGCTCGATGTCTACTTCACCGCGTCCATCGCGATTACAAAAGGTGACGCCTCCGCTGCGAAGCTTCAGGGAAGCGCCTTGGCTGGCGTCGCCAACGAAATAGCCAACTCGATGAATCCTGATGTGCTCGGGAAGGAGGCGCGCCCCGTCTGGACAAACGATCTCAAGGCGCTCGCCACTGCAGCTGCAGGGCTGGCGCAAAGCGACTCGACCATCGACGCGGCCCGCGACCGCTTCACGGAGGTGTCACGGGCAGTGATCAATCTAACGGCGCATTTCGGTCATGCCGAGGGCGCACCATTGCAGGTTTTTATCAGCGACTTTGTCTTTGAAGGCAAGCCGGCGACGTGGCTTCAAGCCGAAGGCGCGCCACGGGATCCATTCACAGGTAGAGCAGCTTCCAAACCAAATGCACCGAAGAAGCTGCTCGGTTCTCACCAATAGAAAGGGGTTTCATCATGTATTCCGAGGCGGCACATCTTGTCGTGGCGCGGTCACTGCACCGACGCGCCGGACCAATGAGAAGAAAATGGAGAGTTCTCAAATATTCTTTGTGCGCATGCCTGCTCGCACCACTCCTGACCAGCACCGTTTTGGCTGACAGCGGGCAACCCGTGACGCGCGATGAATATGAGAAAATACAAGCCCAACTGAAACAAATGGAGGAAGACTACGCTCGCCAGGTCGCCGAGATGCAAGCCAAGCTTGGTCGCCTGCTCACGGCACAACAAGCTCAGCAGGCGAAACTTGATCAGCAGGCCAAGCGGGCGAAGTCCGCGCCACCTGTCTCGCCTTCGGCCAGTCTGCTTCAAGAGCAAGATGAGCGCATCGGCGATCTCGAAGACGAGTTGGAGAATGTCCGGAGCCTGGCCGAACTGGGCAAACCCGGCCAGACAAGCTTTCTCCTGTCGGGCTACACCTCGGCGACGTTCAGGGAGAGCGCCAACGGGAACTCCAGTTTCACCGCCCAGTTCAACCCCATCTTCAACTGGAAGGTGACCGACCGTGTCTTCTTCTTCGGCGAGTTGGAGTTTGAGCTCGAAGACGGCGCGACCGAAGCGAGCCTTGAGTACACCTCGATGGGATACATCATCAATGACCGCATGATGTTCATTGCGGGTAAGTTCCTGACCCCTTTGAGCAACTTCAAGGAGAATCTCCACGCAGCGTGGATCAACAAGCTCCCTGATCAGCCGATGTTCGCGTCGGGAGCCAGCCGATTGATCCCAACTTCGAGCTTGGGCGCCCAACTCCGCGGAGCGGTTCCCATCGGATATGACTCGAAACTGACATACGCTGTCTATGCCTCCAATGGGCCCGGCGTGCAAAACGACCCCATGAACAGTCCCGGAACTGTTGGCTCACTCGCTTTCAACAACTTTGACGACATCAATGAGAGCAAAGCAGTCGGAGCGAGGCTCGGCTTCTTCCCGATCCCCGAGTTGGAGATTACCTACGCCTTCAACTACGGCAGCGTGGGAGCCAATTCAGGTCCCCCGCTGGACAGTGTCAGAGCGCTTATCCAGGATTTCTCGATCGCCTATATCACCGAGAATGAATCGATCGGCGGGAAGCTCGAGATTCGAGGCGAAATCGTGCTCTCCAATGTTGACACCGTCGATTACGGCGATGGCAGCGGGGCGTTCAACAATGACCGCAACGGCGGGTATGCACAGATCGCCTATCGCCCCACCATGCAGGACTCGTTCCTGAAGGATCTTGAATGTGTGTTCCGCTATGACTTCCTCAATCAACCGACCGGCGCCCCGACTTCCTATGACGAGAGTCGATTTACGGTCGGTCTGAACTACTGGGTCTCTCCCAGTGCGGTGTTCAAGTTCGCCTACCAGATCGACAATGTGTCCAATGACCCCACTGGAACTGTGCAGGACAACAACGCGTTCATGCTTCAGTTTGCCATAGGCTTCTAACAAATAGGAGGCAGCCCGATGGTCTGCAATGTAATAATTGGCGGTGTTCTCGGGACCGCACTGGCAGGAGCTCTTCTGGTCGGATGCGCGTCGCAACAGAGCAGCGAGATCTCCACGGCGCCCGACGAGAGTGTCGCGGTGGTGGATGTCAAAGGCGCCGCTCAAATCTGGGAAGAAAACTGCGCTCGATGCCACAACACCCGTTCGCCCAAATCCCTCAGTGATGCGCAATGGGACATCGCCATGTTGCACATGCGTCAGCAGGCGTCCTTGACGGGTGAAGAAACGAGAGCGGTTCTCAAACTCATGAAAGCCAGCAACTAGCCCGCCTACAGAACTCTCGAATTGCGCAATAGGTTCCGATGTTGCGCCCCTTGCCAAACGCAGGGTTGGAGCGGTTTTCAGATCCCCTCCAGCCCTGCTGGCGTGCCAACTGAGATATCTCAATCCGATGCGAAGGTCATTACACCTTCACATCGGTTTTTTTGTTCTCAGCCAGCGGCGCAACGTTGGAAACGACGTTCGACCAGAGATGGTCAGTGCGATTGTTTTCCATCGCGTGCTGAGGCGAACACCAGATCGTCGCGAACGCCTTGCACCTTGCGTTGGCCGGCGCGATCGAGCAGGCTCACAATGATCGCAACCGCAGCGGAGATGACAAACGCCGGGAACAGCACGTCCAGCTGCTTGAGATACGTCGGCCCTTCCTCCCACCCCAGCGCAACCAGCGCGTGAGGCATCGCAAACTTGAAGATCGGCACGGAAAGAAAGCCCGCAACCATCGCGCACTTGGCGCCCAACGCTGTCATCCTCGACCAGAACAAACTCAAGATGAGCGTCGGACAGAACGTCGCTGCGATTCCCGACCAACCAAAGATGATGATCCAGAAGACGCCTTGCTCTTTGTTGTATAAAAGGATGCCTATGCCGATCGCCAGTGAAACCAGCGCCAAGGTGATGGTGAGCCGTTGGCTGAGTTTCATCAGTGTGTCGTCGCCCATTTCAGGATGGCGTGTCTTTTGCCAGTAATCCCGCACTGCGGCGCTGGACGCGACGATCAGCAGTGAATCAATCGTCGACATGATCGCAGCGAGAACCATCGCGATAAAAAGCCCAGACCCAAAGGCGGGCAACAACTGCTGCGACATGAACGGCAGAATGTTGTCTTGATCGCCTCCGATCTGCGAGTAGTCATAGAGCGATCGGCCCACGATGCCTACAAGGACGGCGCCCGAATCTCCAAGAAGTGTCCACAACAACGCGACGGCGGCGCCTTTGCGAAGTTCCCCTTCCCCCTTGAGAGAAATGAATCGCACAAAGACTTGCGGAGACCCAAGAAACCCAAGGCCGATCGCCATGAAACCGATGATCTGCGTGATCACCAACGGCGACCAACCATCGCCGTGCGTCAGCGACAGACTCGCCGGATTGGCGGCCATGAGTGTGTCGTAGATGTTCGTCACGCCGCCCATTTCGAGCAGGCCGACCACCGGCAGGATGACCAGCCCGGCGAGCATCAACAGCCCCTGAAACACATCAGACCAGACGACCGCGATGAACCCGCCTTTGGTGATGTACATAAGCACGACGAGGAAGCCGACCACGGCGCCGAGAAAATGATCCCATCCGAGAAAAGCGTTGAACGCTTTGCCAGTCGTAAACACCTGCGATCCTGCATAGATTGGCACGAAGACGAGCAGCGCCCCCGCAGCGATCAATCGCAAGCCGTGCCCCGAATCTCTGAACCTCGCTTCAAAATAGTCGGGGATGGTCAGCGCGTCGTACTTGTCGGTTAGCCGTTTGAATCGACGAGCGAGAAGCAGCCACCCGCCGCCAACGCCGATCAGTTCGCCGAGCACCACCCAGAACCCTGCGACGCCGAGTGAAAAACCGATCCCGGTCAGCCCGAGCAGCAACCACGCGGACTCTCCCGTGGCGCGGGCGGAGAAGGCGACACTCATAAAGCCGAGCCGTTTGCCACCCGCGAAGTAGTCACTGATCGTGCGCATCTTCTTCGACGCGATGTACCCGATCAGCAAAAGAACGGAGCAGTACAGCCCGACGGCCAATATCTTCCAGAGATTCTCAGTGCCGATAGGTCTTCTCCATTGGGGCAGTGATGGGATGCAATGGCGCCTACCAGTGTACGGGCTCTTTCGCGGCTCCGATTCCTGTCGCGTACACTGCCTTGATGCAGGATCCGACGATCAAAAATCAGGCTTCTTTCAAATGTGACTTTTGTCTACAGCCATGGACAGACGATCGCCCGATGGTCGAGGGGCACCGGGGAAGCCTGATCTGCGCCAACTGTTTGACCGTCGCGTACACCGAGATCGCCGACAACGGCGCATCATCCGTTATGCAGGGCGCTTCGTGCACCATGTGTCTGGAGGATCGCGATCAGCCGTGCTGGCAAAGCCCGATGAACGACGCTGCGGTGATTTGCCTGCGCTGTGTCAAGCAGAGCGCGACGGTGCTGGAGAAGGACGAAGATCAGGACTGGAACAAACCGAGCGTCACTCCGGCGTGACGAGTTCCAGGCCGAACTCTTTGCCTTTCTTCACTGCGGGAACGCCGTCCGTCATCCAGCGAGGCGCCGGGGCGCCCTTGAGATAATGATCGAAGAACTGCTGCATGCGGATCGCGTAGTCGCGCTGGTCGGGGTAGGTCATCGGCCAATGCGGCTGGTCGTTGTAGTTGAGCAGCCATGCTGGTTTTTCAAGTCGGCGCATCGCCATGAAAAGCTCGATGCCTTGATACCACGGGACCGCGCCGTCGTGGTCGTTGTGCAGGATCAGCAGCGGCGTCGTCACGTCTTGCAAGTGAAAAATCGGCGAGTTTTCCAAGTACAGCATCGGCTTGTCCCACAGCGTGCCACCGATTCGGCTTTGGGTTTGTTCGTATTGGAACTGTCGCGACAAGCCGGAGCCCCAGCGGATTCCGCCGTACGCGCTGGTCATGTTGGAGACGGGGGCGCCTGAGCCTGCTGCAGCAAACAGATTTGTCTGCGTGATGAGGTACGCGCTTTGGTAGCCACCCCACGAGTGTCCCTGCATTCCGATGCGGGCGGGATCGACGAATCCCTTGTCGATCAGGCTCGTCACGCCTGGCATGACGCACTCGACGGCGCTGCGCCCGGGATGGCCGTCTTGATACACGATGTCGGGGACGAAGACGAGATAACCACGCGAAGCGTAGAACGAAAACCGAATGATCGAACGGTGCGGGGTCGGCGGTGAATAGCGGTGCAGGTTGTCGCTGTTGCGCTCGTAGAAATAGACCATCATCGGGTATTGCTTGTCGGGGTCGAAATCTTCAGGCGTGTAGAGGATGCCTTGCAAGGGTTCGCCTCGCGCGCTGGTCCAGTTGACGAGTTGTGAGTCGCCCCAGAGATAGTCTGCCTGCTGAGGGTTGGCGTCGGAGACTTGGCGCATGTCGGAGAAGTCCATGCCAGCAGCCCAGAGATTGGGGAACTCCTCGAAGGACTCGCGCGTGAGCATCAGCGTGTCGGCGTTCTCCGCTTTGATCGGCGTGGAGAATCGGCGGGCCGCCATGAGCAACTGTTGGGGTTTGCGCGAGCCGTCCGCGCGATCCCTATAAAAACCGGCATTTTTGTTGTGCCGATTGAATGCTGAAAGAAGCATCGGCTCACCGGGGTCGATCGCGTCTTCTTCGGGATCGAGATCAATGATGCGCAGACGAAGGTCGTTGTCGCGACCCACGCCTTCCGTGATGGCGCGCGGGTTGGCGGTGTCGAGCGGGTCAACGAGCCAGACATCGTGGCGGTCATAGATGAGAACGCCGGCGTCATCGTCGAGCCAGCCAGCTATGCCGTACGGGCCGGCCAATGCGGGCGTGTCGTGATCCTCGTTGTACACCGGATGGGGAATGTGCTCGGACAGATTGATGAGTGTGCGCGACTCGGTGTCGAACGCCATCCATGCTTGGAGAGCGTAGTCCCAGTAGTGAATGTAATGGCTGGCGGGTGAAAGCCAATTCCCTCGCCATGGCTGGGCTTTGACCGCTTCGAGCGCCTTTTCACGCTTGCCTGTCTTGACGTTGACGAGATACAAGTCGCTCAGCATCTGAATGTCCCACTGAATCATTCGGCGGTATGGCTCGTCATACACACCGACCGCAATCGAAGCGTCGCCCTTCGTGCCAACTTCGACTTCACGGATGGATTCGTTGGCGAGAGGAACGACGCGCTCGTCGTGCGCGAGGTCCACCATCGCAAGATAAGAACGATTCATTTCATCATCGAGATTGTTGAGCTGGATCGTTTGGAGATCAGGCTCGCGCCAGTGCCAAATGTCGAGTACGGGAAGCTCGTCTTCCAAAGGAGTTGCGGGGTCGTCCGCATCAGGCTCAGGCTCGGGGGTTGGCGCCAACCCAAAGAAAAGCCGATCACCCGATTCGGAAAAATCAGGCGCATGGTGCTCGCTTACCCACCAGCCATCGGGGACTCCAGCGTCGCCTGCTGCTGCGAGCGTGATGGATGATTCCTCGCCTGCGCTCCACAGATGCAGCGTGAACTCCGGTTGATCAGCTTCATAGTCATCGCGGTTGGTGAGAAAGGCGAGTTGGCCGCCTGCCTTGTCGAACGCGAGACTTTTGTAGATGCCCTCGCCGATCATTACGTCGACAGCGTTGCCGGTGGAGAGATCGACGACGTATATGCCGTCCTCGTCGCCCGCCTTTGTTGATGCGGTGTAGGCGAGGAAGTGCGCGCCTTCATCGAAGGTGTACTCGACGACATGCTCAAAGGATCGGCGTTCACCGTCAGCGAGATTGATGAGAACAAGCTCTGTACCAACTTTTTTATCTTTGTCTTTCTTCTTGTCTGCATCGCCCTGTTCTTCCTGTGACTTCTCTTGAGTCGATTTGGCTGGCTCGCTGGCAGGCTCTTTTTCCTCAGCGGGTTCATTCGCAGCGTCTTCGTCTTCCTTGTCTTTCTTCTTGATTGGCTTTTCGAGAAGAACGGCGGCCCAGCCTCCCGCTTTTTTCGGAAGCTTGAACGACTTGATCCGGTCGATGGTGGTCAACTCGCCGGTGGCAAGGTTGACGATTCCCATCGCGTCTTTGGGCATGTCGTCTTTTTTCTTCTCCTCGCGTTTGGCTTGCCTGACTTCTTCGAGGGGTGGCTTGATGCGAAAGAGGGCGTGGGAGGAATCGTGGGAGAAGGCGCCTTGCGTGCTGCGCTCGAAGGTGTAGCGCGTGTCGTTGTTGAGATTGTGGATGAGCAGTTGGCCATCGCCGACTTTGAGGGAGAGGGAGTAGAGCATCCACGAGCCGTCTGAGGAGATGGATTTGCCTTCGATGGCTCGCCAGAGGTTGTAGGCGTCGTGGTCGAGGGGTTGGCGGGCGTCCTGGGCGAAAGCGGGGAGAGTGATCCCCAGCGTCAGAGCCAGCAGAAGCGAGAAAAACAGTCGTGCGCGCATGGCGGCTCCCGGGTGGAAAAAATCGTCACTGGTGGTGTTGCTGGAACAATCCAGCCTTGCAGAGATTCGTACCGGCGGCGCGAATGGTTGGTTCCGCCGGGTTTACGGTGTTTGGTCGGTCCGACGGCTGGCGGAACAGTGGATTTCGGCTGGGTTTTGATCTTTGACGACTTATCGGTCCCTCCGGCGTGTCAGGCGTGGTCCGAAAGATATTGGAGCGAGGTTTGGCTATTCGTGGAACCTCTGGCGGTGGATGAGCGAAAAACAGGGCGCCCGGCGATGCCGCTGCCTCAGCTTTCAGTCTCTCTGTGTCAGCGGATCGGGAATTTTCGGGTGGCTCGGCCTGGCGCGATCGCTGGCGAGCCTGTGTTTGGTGAGATTTGTTCGGGTTGTTCGCGTCTCTCTTTCTCACTTAGATCGAGATAAACCGTACAATCCAAGGCGCTACTGGGGTTCATGCTCCAATGGCGATGGTGGCTGGCTCGTCCTCGAGCTGGTGAGTGAAAAACGGCACGGTGAGTGCTCAGCGATCCGGCGCAGGCCCCATGAAAAGTGCGGCATGCTCTCTTTCTCGCTGTTGCAAAGTCTGAATCAAGGAGGCTCCCAATGAGCAATCGAGCGCATCAACACAACTCTTCCCAAGCCTGGCGTCGACGCCTGTGCATGAGGCTTGCCACTGCAGGGCTGGCGATGGGGCTCACGTCGTCATCGCTTGCGGTTTCCTTTGCGCGCACGCGAGTGAATGTGCAGGAACTGTCCGCGTTTACAGATGGACACCCCGGCTCGCTCGTGGTCGTCGGCAACCTCGGAACTGGCTTGGTCTGGCCGTTGCACGAAGCCTTCAACGGACGTGTCCTCCCCATTTGGTTGAATGCAAACGATGTCCCCACGAGTCTGCCGTTTCAACAGTTCCTCCCGCCCGGCGCCAACGGAGAAGCCAGCAAGGCGCGAGGGCTTTTTTACACAGCACACGAAACTGCTGCAGCGAGTGCGATGGCGGGGAACTGGGATCCCATCACCAATATTGATCCCTCCGCGTCGATCCGTAGCGTGATTGGCTTTGCTCCAGAAGCAAGCCTGATTCTTTCTGCGGGATTCGCTGGAGGCATCAGCGACAACGGTGTTCTCATCGCCAAATCAAGTTTGTCGCAGGCTTTTGCACTGTTCGCCATGGTGGATCCGAAGATTGCGGGATTCGCCGCTGGGATGCTCGGGATTGCGCCGTACCCGGTGGCGACCGTGGTGAACGCCAGTTTCGGATCGGTCGCAAATACGAAGGACCGGACCGGCGAGTCCATCCTGGCCCATGCCTTCGACGCAGCGGTATGGCGCACTGACGCCATCGTTGTCACCGCTGTCGGTGATGACCGGCGCAACCCTGCTCTCATCAATATGATCAACACCGATCCGATGGACCCAGGCGGAACCGCTGGATCGCCCGGAACGGCGTACAACGTGCTCAACGTCGCTCGGCTCAACCGGGGACTCGGCGGACCGGATGACAACTCGAGTGATGGCCCGGTGGGCGTAACGGATTGGCGATCCGCCGGGATCACACTGATTTCGACGGTTGATCAGATTTCGCTGCCCATGGGATGCACGATCACGTCCAGCTTGCCGGAGTCCCTTGCTCGCACGCGATCGGTGGTGGGTATTGCAGCACCCGGGACAGTCCTGACCTTGGCTGGATCTCCTGCCTTTGATGGGCGGTACTTCAGTCCTGCTGCGACCGACCAGCAGTTCACCTCGCCTGACACGATCACACTCCTGCCTGGCGATGAAACGAACAAAGCATTCTTCGCCGTCGGGCCGTACACGCTCACCGGCTCCTTCGTTGATCAACAGATCACCGCTGGCACATTCACTCTCGCCGGTGCAAACCAGAGCCAGCTAACCACCCAGCCGGGCCCGTTCTCGCTCGCTGGCGGCGCGTCTCAATCGATGTTCACCAGCGCCGGCGCCTCGGGCGGAACCTTGGGAACCATGTTCAGCTACAACTTTACCTACAACGAGCCTGTTTCTGATCCGTCCCGTGCCTCAGACATGCAGATTACGGTCTCGGACGGCGTCACTACAATCACCATCGGTGGGCGCGACAATCCGGGCATTACGCCTGGGTATGGCCAACTCGACGGCAACGGCAATCCAACCGACGGCGGCCCAGGCTTCTACACCGCCACGATCGATTTGTCTGCCTTCAATCTCGACGGCAACAGCCTGACAATCACCGTCACCAACGATCTCGCCGCAGACCCCAACCCCAACGACATCACCAACTTTTCCGTGTTCCTTGACGGAATCTACACGCTCGCCGGCCCCACCGCCGCCCAGCCTGCCACCCTCTTTACGAGCGGCGGCGCCTCGGCTGGCACGCTGGGGATGTTCACCTACAACTTTAACTACAACGAGCCTACCTCCGACCCATCGCTTGCTTCGGACATGAGAATCGTGATTTCAGATGGAACAAACACCGCGGTCATCGGTGGCGACAACTTTGCCGGCATCGCGCCCTCCTACAACGGAACGGGCTCCGATGCTTCAGGCAACTACGGTGATGCGATTGACCTGTCCGCATTTTCGATCGACGGCACGACGATGACCATCACCGTCACCAACGACCGGGGCGGCGATCCCAACCCGAATGCGATTTCCAACTTCACCGCAACGTTGGGGGGAATCTTCGACAACGGCGGGGCGTCTACAACGATTTTCGACAATAACACCAACACCTCCATGGCAGGCGCGGTGAGCACCTTCACCTACAGCTTCGACTACGACGAGCCGATTCTGGACGCATCACGCGCCTCGGACATTCGCATTGTGCTTTCTGACGGGGCCAACACCGCGGTCATCGGCGGGTTGAACTTCCCAGGCATCATTCCGATCTACGACCCGGACCATCCTTCCAACGTCATTGATGACTCGGGACCGGGCACGTATAGCGATTCGATTGATGTGTCCGCGATTCCGCTCGATGGCCGAACACTCACGGTCTCCATCGCCAACGACAGCGGAACGGACCTCAACCCTGATGTGGTCTCCAACTTTCAGGCAACACTGGGCGGCGTTCGCGATGGCATCCTCTTTACGGGCGGCAACGGCGCCACCGGAACCCTCGGCGTGTTTACATACAGCTTCACCTACGCCGAGCCTCTTTTGGACGGCTCGCTCGCTTCGGACATGAAGATCACCATCACCGATGGGAACAACACTGCGACGATCGGTGGGGCCAACTCGCCCGGCGTCGCCCCCTCTTATCAGGGAGCCGCCTCGGACGCCCCGGGGAACTATGGAGATTCGGTGGACCTGTCTTCATTCCTGATTGATGGATCGACTCTCACGATCTCGATCGCCAATGACAATGTAGCCGACGTGAGCCCCAACGTGATTACGAACTTCGCCGCGACTTTGAGCGGTGTCAACACGGCCGAGACCAATCCTGATGTCAATCCAACTGATCCGACCGCAGCGGTCACTCGCTCTTTTGTTCCCTTGTGGGAGGGGACGAGCTTCGCCAGCGCCATCATCGCTGGCGCCGCGGCGCTAGTTCAGGACGTCGGCCTGAAAAACGATCTCTGGCTTCCTGAATACATCCCACTGACCGACGCGCAAGGGAGCCCCGTGTTGGACTCTCGCGGGAGCAACATTTTCGTTCCCAAGCCTTTGCTTGACGGGCAAGGCGCTCCCATGTCGGATTCATCAGGGAATCCTCTCTTCAAGCTCAAGCCGTCCGGGCTGGTCACTCGCGCCATGCTGATCAACTCGGTCGATCAAACCATCGCCAATGTTCAGCAGGCACAAAGTCAGCCGGGCCCCGAACAAGATGCCTGCATCACCACGAACCCGTTGGATCGGCAAGTCGGCTCGGGACTCATCGATTTCAGACGATTGAAGACTCAGCTTCTCTCCAATCAGGTAAGAGATGTGCGACCCGATGGGCTGGGAGGCGCCAACTTGCTCACGCCTTTCCCATATCTTGTTGATGGTCTGAATCGAACTCTTAATGGCATTACGCGCGGCAGCTATCACCCGACGCTTGATGATCCAACCGATGTCATCCGCCGAGATCCACCACCATTTGATCCCGCAGATCTTCTGATTCAGCAGGGCGGCAATACGCCAGCGCTGGTCAGCGAGGATATCCCACAGGTGCTTCCCGCGGCTCCATTGCCAGGCGTGACCCAAGGCTGGTTCCGTGGCTGGGGTGATCCCATCACAGCCCCGGGCGCTGGCACCACGGTCACCCCCGTCGTTGGTCCGACGCCGAATGACGGGCCTGTGATCGCGAAGGGGACAGATCCGCGGAAACCGTTTGTGACGACCGCATCGGCGCCGATCGAAGGCTCGGGGTTTGCCGGCGTCATGGCTCCACCCGAGACACCAAAATCGAAAAACGACACCACCGTCTTCCCGCAAGCGGCTCACACTTTTCAAGAGGCCCCATCGACCGGGAAAAAATCCGAATACCGGCCGTACGGACAACCTCAACAAATCATCCCGCCGGATGACCCTGGCTTGCGAACGGATCGTTTCAACCTTGACAACGTGCCGACCACCGGCCAGATCCCTGGTCCGATGTCAGGCCCCGGCAGTGGGGCTGGGGGATCGACCGGTTCGAATGCAAAGCCAATCAACGCCGGGTGGGATCACGGTCGCCTCGGGGTCGGTCGCATTGATTATCCAATCGGCATCATCACTCCCAACAGCACCATCCGTGCAACACTCGTCTGGAACCGCACTGAAATCTGGAATGAAAACATGCTCAACCTCTGGGCTTCCCCAGCGAGCATTCAGCCTCTCCAAGAGCGCCAGCTCAGACCGTTGATGTCCCTGCCTGCCAATGACCCCACCGGCTCTTTCCCCACTCCATCATTGTCAACCAATGGTCGAGAACTCCCAACGATTCAGTCGGCGTTCGCTTTTGAAAATCTCGACCTGGAGATCTATCGCGTCAACCCGAATCCCGGGCCGCCTCCCGGATTGCAGAACTTCCTTGTCGGCGCATCACGCAGCGTTTGGGGAACGGTCGAACATGTCTCCGTCGGACCAACTCCGGCGCTGTGCAGGCCTCGAAACAACTCTGACATTCTGTTCGGAGAATATTTTATTCGTGTCAAGTACGTTGACACCATGTTTGATCTGGGAGGGTACCGCTATTGTGGTGGATTCCAAACTCTCCAAATGATCAGTGATGGAAACATCAACGATCCCAATGGCGCCTACAAAAATGTCTTCCCCGGTGAAACGGAATTCGCCGTTGTCTGGACAGTTGATCTTGCCAACTCGCCGGGCATCTCGTTCGTGCAGGCGATCGAGGAGAACCCTCGTGACTTCAACAATGACGGCTTGATCGATGGAGATGATGTCTCTGCGTTGCTCGCTTCGTCACTCGGGGACATGAACAACGACGGCGTCATCGGCGCTGGCGATGTGTCCATCCTGCTTTCCAACTTTGGCTCTGACGATATTGCCTACGACCTCAACTTTGATGGCGTTGTCAACAGCGGCGACCTTGCTGAGATGTTGGCTCGATACGGCGAGACCCCCACGCCGTAAGAGATTGTTCCGGCAATTACAACCTTGACCCAAAGACCCGTGGCATCTGTTCACGGGTCTTTTTTTGTTTCATTTTTCTGACTTCACTTCGACCGACGCACCGGATCGATTTGTATAGATGCGGGAAGAACCATCAGGCCGGGCGTGGCGAACGTCACTTCGAGTGTGAAAGGCTCATCGCCGATCAGTCGCAAGATGGGGTCGGTCAGGCTGATCCGGTAGGTACGGACGATTCGATCGTACAAATCCGCGGCGTTGCGTTCGGGGTCTGTCATATCGACTGACCAGGTGGCCTTGCCGGTGAAGTCGGGCTCGGACTTGGAAATGGTGCGCGTGGTCTGTGGCGAAAAGCGAGCGACGAAGCGAAGTTCGCCCAGCGCCCTGACGGGAAGCCCCCACCGATCGAGCAACTCTATATGTGCTTCGATGTGCGGGACGGCGCCGGGCGCTTCGAGCCAGACAAATCGGGTCAGAGGATGAATCTGCACACGAACGGGAGCGAAGAGATTCGCTGACTGGGCTGGTGTGCGGGTTGACTGATCGGCGGTGGGCGTCGCTGGCCGGGGAGCACATCCAACGATGAGGCACGCGGATGCGATGGCTGTTGCGACACCGTAATGAGAGGTTCGAACTTTCATACCGATCCAAGTCTACATCGGCGGTCAATCATGAGCGCGTGGATCATGCGGCGGTGCGAGCGTCGGTCTTTTCGGAGTTGTTCACGGTCGTTTTTGCTGAATGCATGGACTCCAGCAGCGAGAGGAGGGCTCGCTGGCCAGCTTCGAGCGACGCAACGGCACGGGTGTTCTCCGCGATGACGGAGAGGAGTTGATCGAGCGCGATCCGTTGTTCGCCGATGCGGTCGTGAGCTTCGGTGAGTTGCTGTTCGCGCTTGGCGGTGTGACGGCGTTCGGAGAGCCACATCCAGCCGATCAGCCCCGCGGCGCCAAACTGACTCACCAGATTGAGAAGGTCCTGTTCCATAATGCTCGATTCGATAGGAGGAAGTGTCGTGAAAAACAATCAGAGCCTGACGTACGTCGCTGAGTAGGCAAGCGAAATGGCTCGTCCACGATCGACGCGATCTTCGGGGGCGAATCGGAGGAGCGTCATGTTGAGCCAGGAGATGTTGTTGTTGTCGATGAGAACTCCATTGAGTTGAGCCTCCGCGGCAAGCTGGATCGCGCTGAACTGACTCCACAGATCTTGCTCGCTGGTCCCGACGAGCCGACCGGTCTGAATGATCGACAGTTGCAACGGCACGATCACGTTGATCGTGGTCTGCAGCGGATCAAAGAAGAGCGGCGGGACGAAGAGCATCCCGACGGGTTTGATATAGAAACGGTGAGGCCCTGAGTTGAAGAGGGTTTGGCCGGCGATGGAGCTGCTCATTATTGTTTCCCTGCGGAAGGCGGTGTGAAAGGGTCCAGGTTGCCGGTGGTTGCAATCGCCACCCCCACGATGCGCTGGATGGCTGACTTGCCTCGCTTGAGTTCGTGTTTGACTGCGGTGATGACGAGAGTGGTCGTGTAGTTCATAAGCTGCGCCTCGCTGTCAGCGGGGGATGTCGCAAAGGCGAGCGCGGTTTGCAGCCCCGGCACAATAGAACTCAAGATAAGTGGGTCGCCTTCCAGCAGATCGCGCACAATGGTCACCGTCACACGTTGTTCGGGAACATCGGCGTAGATGGGGTAGGCGCCAAAGTCGGAGTATTCCAACGCGAGGCGGTCGGCAGTGCGATCAACGATGATCGCGCTCACCTGATCGAGAACAACGGCGCCCAGCGTGACGGTGTGTGGATTGAGAAAGAGCATGGTCGATCACCCTCGCAAGAATTGAATGGTGTTGAGTTGGCGGATCGCATCGGGCTGGCCGTCCCCGTCGAGGTCGACGCCGACCCGCAAGCGATTGCGCAGTGCAATGAAACGATCTCGGTGCAGTTGTGCTTTGATCCAGAGTCGATCCTGATCGGTCGCAAGTGCTGCGGCTGCGGTGAAGATCAAATGGAGTGCGCCCAGCGCTTCGAGCCGAGCGAGCGCGGCAGGGTTGGTGATGTCGTTGGGGCCGGGCGAGGCGGCGGGGTCGGTGGGCTCAATGCCGATGGCGCGAAGCAGTTGATCGTGAACATGCGTGATCTGAGGCCCGAAGGTGGTGATGTCGAGCGCAGCGGCGGTGATCGGGGGAGGCGCCAACGGCGGGTCGGTTGGGTCGTCACGCAACATCGACACCGTCAGTTGGGTTGTCGAATCGCGCGAGATGATCTCGACGGTCGTGGTGTTGAGAATCGCGATGTGCCCGGTGGTGATCCCGGCTGCCTGAAAGTCGGACGATGCGCTGGTGAGCGTTGTGCCGACGGTTGCAGCGTCTGTGGCGCTG
The DNA here is from genome assembly GCA_964392425.1 of uncultured Phycisphaeraceae bacterium. Lineage (GTDB taxonomy): Bacteria > Planctomycetota > Phycisphaerae > Phycisphaerales > UBA1924 > CAYMQF01. The sequence goes on along the minus strand of CAYMQF010000012.1, from coordinate 5,329 downwards.
AGTCGTCGCTGGCCTGACCATGCAATGTCGCGAAAAAGGTTTGGTTCGAGGACGACAAGATCGCGATCGGTGGCGAAAGACATCGGGTGTCTCCTTACAGAGTCCGCTGGGCGGACATCGGGAGTTGCTTGCTTGGTGAAACCCGCCGCGAGCTGGACGGCTGGCGACGGGGGGCGCGGGAGGAGAGAGGGTGCGGTCAGGCGAGGCTGGTGATGACGCCGTGCGCGTTTTCGTTGCGGATTTCGAGTGTGTATTCGCCGACGAGCTGGCCCATCTCGCGGTCGCCCTGGGCGGCGAGTCGTTTGAACTGGAAGCTGCGCCCGGCGAGCGGGAGCACCTCGATGCGCGAGGAGTCGAGCAGGAGCACGGTGTCGCGCGGGATCCAGCGGGAGAGAACGACGCGCGCCACGCCGAAGTCGGACTCATAGACGGAGAGCAGATCGCGGAAGCGCGTGTCGGCGGAGTCGAAGCTGCGGCTGTTAGTGACGAAGTTGTTGATGTTGCGCTTCTGGGCGCCGTTGACGACGATGGTGTCGATGGTGGAGTTGGCGCTTTCCCAGATGGTGCGAATGGCGGCGTTGAGGACGGCTTCATTGAGGATGGCCAGCGACAATCCGTCGCCCGGCGGGATGGGGCCGACGTCGGGCATGAAGTTGTTGGTGGCGATCGACTGGAGCAGGCCGTTCATAGTTCGGCGTGTAGTTGACGAGCCTTGCTGGGAGGCGGCGGGGGCGACTCCATTGATGACGGTGTTTTCGAGATCGCGCAAGAGTTCGCGCAGGCGTTCCTGTTTCTGGAAGTCGAGCTCGTCTTCGACGCCGATGGCTTGAACGGCTTGTTGGGAGCCGCTGACTTCGACGGTCGAGGAAAAAATCTGGGTAAAGTTTTGCTTGCGCGTGCGGTTTGTGAAGCGCGCTGCGGGAGCGTCGGCGCCTTCCAAAGCGGCGTTGCCGATGATGAGCAGAGGTTGGTTGTCGCCAATGGGGGAAGCGGTTGTGGCGCCGTACCCTCGCACGACGGTCAGAACGTTGGCGGCGACGGCGGTGACGAACAAAATCTCGTCGGATGCGTCGGGCTTGACTTGGTCGCCGACCTGGAAGACGGCGCCGTTGTCGACGGTGATCGAAGTTTCAGTCAGTGCATCAGGATTGAAGACGGTCTGGTTGATGGCGTCGGAGTTGGGGAGCAGTGAGTCCTCGACCCATTCGTGAACGGTGCTGCGCGACGCCCGGCGGGGATCGCCCAAGTGGTCGAGCAACGCGGTCTCGAAGGGGCTGATGATCCCGATGATGTCAGAAACATCTTCAGCGATCTCGGGAAGTGAGGCGCCAGCTGAGTAGGTGGCTTTTCCGGTGAATGGCATGAGCAGTTTTTCCTATCTATGGAGTGTGAAACGGTCTGATACGAGAGACGAAGAGAGGCAGCCCGCGGTATGCGAGTTGAGTGGGATGGGCGAGTGGAGTGAGGTCAGGCGCCTCGGCGGGCACGGAGGTAGGCGAGCAATGAGGCGCGGTCGCCGGTGCGAGCGGCGCGGTCGGCTGCGTCGCACAGTGCGGAGCGGGCGTCATCGATGCAGGGCGACATTGCTGAATGGGAAGCACGCGATGAGGGGCGGAAGAGGTAGGGCTTGGTGCGCGCGAGCGCGGTGATGAGGTCGGCCGTTGAAACGCCGGGCGTGTCGGTGATCTGCTGTTGGGCGAGAAGGCGCGCGGTGTCGAGATCGACGGCGCCAGCCTGTGTGAGCGCCATATCAACTTCGTGCTGGCGATCAGCGTCGGTCAGTGCGGCGCGGGATTGGTCCAACTCAGACTGTAAGCGGGCGAGCTGAGTCTCCAAAGATGAAGCCTGCTCTTCGGCGCGCTGGGCGCGTTTGGTCAGTGTTTGGTCGGCGATGTCGCCGGGCGAAAGGTTTTTGTCTGCGGGCTGCGGGGACGTGTCGGGGTCGGCAGTGGGTTCGGGGATTGGCATGAGTCGGTTCCTTTGTGTTTGTTGTTGTGATGGATTCAAGAAAGTGCGGTATCGTTGGGGGTGTATCCAAGCTCCGCGAGGATTCGATCTTTGGGGACGCCGAGCTTTGCTTTGAGGATCGCTGCGTCGAGCTTGGATTTTTCTTGTTGCGGGATCGGTTCGGGCCATTGGACGCTGACGGCGCGATCGCGCGGCTCGGTGTGAAGCACGCCTGCTCGGTCCAGCGCGGTGAGGATCATGGCTGAGAGCTGCGCGATTCCTTTGCCAAAGGCGAGTTGTTTGCGCCCGGTTTTGGAGAGCATTCCCAGGAGGGAGATGCGCAGCGCGTTTTCGCTGGAGAGTTGGCCCACGCGGGCGCGGATCAGGCCGACGGCGAGGGGCGTGACAGCGGACGTTTTGTCCATCGCGTCGCGGATCTGCTGGATGTGGTTGTCTTCGGAGGGGGACTGGGCGTCGCCGCCGAACGCTTCGATGGAGGCGTCGGGGTTGTCGGTTGTCCAGACTTGTCCGGGAGAGATGGAGCGGACGGCGCCATCGTCGTCAAGCCCTTTGGCAAGGTAGAGCTTGAACGATTGAAGCGTGACACGGTTTGCGCGGTCGGACAGACGCGTATTCAGTTCATTTTGCAGCGGGATCAACGGCTCGACTTCGCTCAGCCCGTCGTAGTGAAACGGCTGACTGATGTTCTGAATGTGCACGATCGGCAGTTCGCCCAGCGGGTTGGGCTCGTCAATGATGAGCCGATCGTTTTCGTAGATTTGGTGGTGCGTCTGCGAAAAGATTTCGGTGGCGGTGATGGCGGCGGGTGTTGCGGAGCCTCCGCTCAGGCGGGCGCGAAGGGAGGCGAGGGCGCCGGGCGCGCGGTCGTCTTCGTCAATGCGATGCGACGGGCGTGCGAAGTGAACGATGTACGCATCGAGCGAGCGGTAATCGTTGACGTTCTGAACAGGGACGGCGCGGGGAGGCTCGACGAGCTCGATGCGGAGTTTCGATGCCTGCTCAATGACCGCTTCGATGTCGGTCAGTGGCGAACTGGGCCGGGGCAAAGTGAACAGCTCGTCGGTGCGGAGGAGGAAGTCGACGTAGCCGTAGACGTTGGACAGGAGCGCTGCGTCTTGCAGGAGCGTCATGCCTCCCGACGCTTCAAAGACGGCGTCGAGGATTCGCTGGATATCTCGGCGTTTTTGCTCGTCGTGTGCGGAACTGAGGATGGAGATCGGCTTGCCTGCGAGGAAGTCGACCATCGCGTGGAGACGCCAGGCGATGTCGTTTTCGATGACAATTTCGTGCTGCGCGGGATCGCGGTCGTCACCGGTTTTGGATATCGGCGCGGTGAGCCGAGCGGGGAGCCCTTCTTCTTGGGCGGTGCGTTTATGGTTGACTCCGGTGAGTGGATCGCGCTGGTTGATGATGGGGTTGCGGTAGTAGCTCCAGAATCGCCGAAGGCGGGGCAGCGTGGTGCGCGAGTGGGAGATGAGGCGAGATCGAAGGGTTGGCTCATCAAGGCCGACGTTTGCAAATGGTTCGAGCCTGAATGTCATACGGCGCTCCGCGTCTTCGTTGAGGGGGACGCCGCATTACGCACGACGCCTACACTCTTGGAGCGCCGGTCGGTGTGTGCGCGCACACGTCGAGCGGTTGATCGCGCGGTGAAGCGCAAAAACGCTGTCTATGCAAAGCGAAAAAAATTATTTTGTTTTATGAAAATGGGTGTGCAAGCGCGCCGTAGCTGCGCGCACAGACTTGGCTGGCGGCGAATCGGCGGTCAGTTGGTCAGGCGACCTGCTCGACGTGGGAGTATTGATCGAGATTGAGCATCGCCAGTTCGCCGTCGTCCATGCGGATTTCGATGCGGTCGAGCCAGAGCTTGTGGTCTTTGCTGTGGGCGTACCACGATCCAGTTTTGGATTGCTCGATGCGCGTGATGACGCCTTCGACGGTGTTGGTCCACGTTCCTCTCATGCGAGGCGTTTGCTGGGTGATGCGGACGCGATCGCCGAGCTTGAATGATTGGGTGTCGATTGGCATGAGGGAAGTGTATCGCTGTGAGGAAGGGTTGTTCAGTTTGGGGTTGGATCGTTGTCGGCGGTTGGTTCGTCGGCGGTTGCGTCTGCGGGATCATCGTCTTGCTTTTCGAGCTGGACAAAGTGCAACGGCGGGGGCGTCGCGGCGCCGATGCGCGACGATCGCATGGAGACCATTTTCCAGCGGGCGAGGTTGGAGCGAAGCGTGACGGTCGCCAGTTGCACGACCGGGGCGCCTGCTGGGCCGGGGATATCCATGACGGGGTGGAAGACATCGACCTCCGCGTTGGCGCCTCGAATCCAGATGCGGGCGATGTGATAGGTCGGCAGGGATTGTGTTTCAGGGGTGAGCAGGTGCGCGTGGGGATCGTGCAGGCGGGCGACAATCGACGCTGCTTTCTTGGGGGTTAGCTCGGGGGGCAAGTTGATGGCGTAGTCGCCGTTGACGGGTCGGCGGACGATCGTGTGTTGGAGTGCGGTGACGATGACGTCAGGCGCCGGGGGAACGTTGGGCGAGTTGATCGCCGTGTCGCCGGAGCCAGCCCCCGTGCCGGGCGGCGGGTAGGTGGTGTAGCCGACACAACTGGCGAGTGTGAACGTGAGGCCGATCAAGGCGAACAAGCTGATCCGGGCTGCGTTGCGGAGCATGGCGATCCCTCCATATAGATAGAGCATCGGCGAGAGTCTAACGGCCTGCGCGTGTAGCATGTCGGCGGGCCAATGGAGATGAGCCGATGACTGAGCGGAAACGGATTGTTGTGGGGATCAGCGGCGCCTCGGGTGCGATCTATGCCCAGCGGCTGATTCAACTGCTCGCAGCGGGCGGACATGAGGTGCATCTGACGGCGACGGGCCCCGGGCAACGGCTCCTCCATGATGAACTGGGCATGGAGGGGATCAATGCAACGGCTTTGGCGGGGCTGGACGCTGAGGCAAAGCCGGCGGAGCATGGAGTTTTTGTTCATCATTGGCGCGATGTTGGCGCGACGATTGCGTCGGGCTCACTGCTCCACGACGGCATGGTGGTGATCCCCTGCTCCTCCAACACTCTTGGCGCGATCGCCAACGGGCTCGGCGACAACCTGCTGATCCGAGCAGCGCAGGTGACACTGAAAGAACGCAGGCGATTGGTTCTTGTCCATCGCGAGATGCCGTTGAGCTTGATTGATATCGAAAATATGAAGCGCATCACGCAGGCGGGGGCGATCGTGTGCCCAGCGAATCCGGGGTTTTATCTGCTGCCACAAACGATTGAGGATCTGGTGGATTTTGTGGTCGGGAAGGCGCTGGACCTGCTTGGCGTTTCGCACGAACTGGCGACAAGGTGGGAAGGGGCG
>CAYMQF010000011.1:28043-29636 GCA_964392425.1 uncultured Phycisphaeraceae bacterium | reverse complement strand
CCTCGATTACACGCCGCATCCGGTTGTATTCATCGCAGAGATACACCGCGCTGTGCGAGGAGTTCGCGTTCTGCGGCAAATAAAGAATCTGGCACGGATACGTTGTGTTCCGCCCCCATATAGCGGCCAAGTTTCGCGCTGCGTCACAGATCGGATGGGAGACGAACAGGTCGAGCGTCATCCGCCCGCTCATCGCGAGTTCAAGCGAGGTTTTCAGTATCGAACATAAGTATGATCCAAAGTGTGAGTCGGCAACCGTCGGATCGACCATCGCGCCACGCATCTTGACGGGCAACATGCCCGCAGCGTGAGCAATCTCCTCGGGGAAGTAGACCTGGAAATGCCCCACTACTTTGCCCCCGAGCGCCCGCCAGCGCGCCACCGTCGGGAACTCGACATCCTCAACAAGCTCCTGACATGCGTGGAGCGCATCATCAAGGGATTGACCTCGCCATTCATCAAATACTCTGTCGTGCATCGGCGCCATTCCTTACAGAGGGTTGTTTCGCCGTCCAATCTATTGAACCCCATCACCAAGTGGGATATTCACTCAATCTCCGCATTTTTTCACTCTCCTTCACCCGGATATTCCCAGCCCGGCAGGGGTGTGTTTTCACATGAGTAATCCATCTTGGGCGCCCTCCCACCACGATCGAGCAGCTTGAGCAGCCCGATCTTGACATAGGGATTCTTGTTGGGATCAAAGGTGTCGCCGGTCTCTCGGGCGAGGGCTTCATCATCGATGCCGCGCGCAAGCTGTTTCTTGAACAGGGCGCGCGAATAGGGGCTGTCCTTGGCCATCTGTCTCGCGCGTTCGTAGCCTCGTTGCAACGCCTCGAGTTCATTGTCGAAGACGCCGTTGCTCAGGCCGACATCGTAGGCGCGCTGCGCGGTCATGCCCTGATCGAAGATCTCGAACACCTGCGAATCGCCAAGCCCCAGCCGGCGCAGTTCGCCAGCGGCGCCAAACCCAGGCAGGATGGCGTAGTCCAGCTCCGGCTGGTTGTACGTCGTCATCTGCTGCCATTTCGAGCGTCGCTCAAGCGTGTCATAGACGAAGCCATGCGCCGTGATGTCGTAGCGCAGATCGAGATAATATGTGAACTCGCAACCGCCACCCCATTTTTCACCGAAGACGCCGATCGTCGCCACGGGACTCGATTGAATAAGGCGAAACACGCTCACTGCTTTGCGACTGCTGCCCTCCGCGTCGGCCCTTGCGAGTGGAACGTACCCCTTGTCGCGCTCGAACCACCCGCGGTTGAACTCACGCGCGTCGGCGCCGAGCATTCGCATCCCGACGCCCGCAGCAGTGAACATCGCAGCGCCACACTTGCCCTGCCGATGAAGATCCAGCACTCTGCGATAGGCGTGGTCAAGCTGGTCGATGGTGGCGCGGTTGAAGACGTTGCCCCGGCTCGGGCAGTTGAACACAATGCTGGCGACGCGGTCGCGCGAGGTCGGCTCACAGAACTTCAAGTCCAGGTAGCAACCGCGATACTCGCCGGTTTTCAGCACAAGCTCTCCGACCGGTGTGTGGTGGTGTTTGCCATATTCGAGCAGACGGTTGATATTTCGCTTTCGCAGCTCGTG
>CAYMQF010000011.1:0-27943 GCA_964392425.1 uncultured Phycisphaeraceae bacterium | reverse complement strand
GGTGGTGTTTGCCATATTCGAGCAGACGGTTGATATTTCGCTTTCGCAGCTCGTGGAGCAGGCAGGGGCGACCCGCGCGCGGGCCAGCGACGCCTTCGGTGTCAAGCAGATCGATCCAGAGCGGGTCGTCAGCATTCTCGTCGCGCGCCCGCCGAACCAACTCAATCACACCTTCGATGGTCAATCGGGCGATCAGTGCATCGATGACCTCGATCATTCCAACTTTGAATCGCAGACCGGCGCGGGTGGCGCCGTTGATCTGGCCGGGTGTCGCCACGCCGTCCTGAATCATGTCCAAGGCGTACAGGAAGATCGGGAGCGCGTACCGCCTGAACGCTTTGCCTCCAGCATCGTCGGCACAAGCAACAAAGACGAGCGAGTCTGCGCTCTTGATGGCGCCGTTCTTTCGATCGCGCGCGGCGGCTTCGTAATAAGACCAGAAGTCGTTGCGCGAAATCTCACAGATCGGCGCGTACTCACCGCTTTGGGGATCGAACACCCTCTCAGGCTTCGGGCGCGCACCATCGGTCCATTGATAGAAGCCCTTGCGCGCCGGGGAGTTGACGCCGGTGAATCCTTTGCGTTCGAGCGTCGCGATCCATTTCGGGATGTGCTTGCCATCACGATCGTACAGCCCGCGCAGGCGATCGTGTTCGGGAAGCGACTCGCCGCAATGCCGAGACGACTCGGTGTAAGGCATGTGCCCGGTCTGGTCGAGAACCGTAAACGGGTTCGCGGTGAACAGATCCCACAGCCCGCCCAACTGCGCGATGTCCCGGGCGGTGCGCACGTCCCAGGAAATAATCGCGCCCATCGCTTGAAAGATCGGGTCCGCGATGTAGCCATGATGATCCATCGGCAGAGCGATCACGGTTTTTTCCATGATCTGGTCGGCGAACACAACGCCGAAGAGGAACGTGTCCTCGCTCGCGTGCTTCCCTTTCATAACGTCGATCAGGCGGTTCGCCTCAACGGGGAAGTAGCCGTGGACCGTCAGGAACTTCTCGCGGAACATCTCCGACTCGAAGAGAACGGCAAGCTCCGCGGTGGTGTGCGAGGACGTGTTCGAGAAGATCGCTGCGATTCGATCCGGGTCGATCGCGCTTTCTATGGCGTGAAAAATCTTGGCCTTCACATCAACTCGTTCCGTCGCGGCTTCCCAGACGATGTCCGCGCTGGCGAGATCGGTATAGCTCTGTGTGCAAATCGTGCGCGCTTCGAGCGCCTTGGCGTCCTGCTCACGAAGACGCCCAGCTTTCACCTCCCGCGCCCAACGTTCGCTCAATCCTTGTTTTGCCCGGTCCAACGCCTCACTGTTCACATCAAGGAGAACGATCTCATACTCGGTCTTCCTGAGAAGATCCGCAGCGATCCCCAACCCCATCGTGCCCGCGCCAACGATGGCGACCCGGCGAACTTCGTTGACCCGCCGGACAGCCGCATCGAGGCGCTTATCGCCAAATGAAAATGCTTGTTTCATAGGTTGTAGTTTCTTGTTTTCATATGACTACTTTCGATTCGTGTCGCGGATGACAATCGCGGCGCCCTGTCCCCCACCGATGCACGCTGAGGCGCATCCGCACCGTGCATCTCGCCGTTCCATTTCATAAATCAGATCGACGATCAACCGCGCTCCCGTTGCAGCGAGTGGGTGGCCGATCGCGATCGCCCCGCCGTTGACGTTGGTGATCTCCGGATCGAGGTTCATCTCATTTTGAACACCAAGGAACTGGGCGGCGAAGGCTTCGTTGATCTCCCATAAGTCAACGTCTTTGTGCTTGATTCCTGCGCGGGCGAGCGCCTGACTGATCGCAGGGACCGGGCCTCTCCCCATGACACGCGGATCGACGCCGCACGCGCCGTAGCCAGCGATCTCCCACCGGTGAGGCAGTCCCAACTTTTCCGCTCGCTCTCGACTGGCGATCACAACCGCCGCTGCGCCGTCGGAGATTTCACTGGCGTTGCCGGGTGAAACCAGCTTATTGGGCGTCAATCCCGGCAGACCCGCCAGCTCATCGCATGAAGTCGTTCGAACACATTCATCGTGCGCGAGGTGCACGGGGCAGCCGTTGGAGTCGATCGTGTCAATGGCAAACATGCCGCGCAGCGCCTCGCCGCCGTTGAGATAGCTGTTTCGCCTGGCGTCGCGGGCGCGCCGATGCGAAAGCTCGGCGAACTCATCGCAATCCTGACGGGAGACGCCTTGCTGCGCGCCGTATTCATCAGCGGTGAGCATCATGTTTGTTTTCGCTTGGGTATGGTTCAGTGATGCGAGCAACGAGTCCTCGACGGAGCCGTCCTCGCAAAATTCCCAGAAGTTCATCTTCGACCGCCTTGGCGACCGGATGATCTGCGGTACGCGAGACATTGTCTCCGCACCAAAACAAAGAACTAACTCGGCGTCGTCCACCGCGTTGGGAAGCGCGATCTGCTGGAACCCACTCATCAGCGTCTGCAATCCCGAACCGCAGATGCGCTGCACCATCAGCGCTGGTGTTTCGATCTTGAGCCCGCATCGGAGCGCAACGTTGCGCGGGAAATAGATGTCCTGCAGGTTTGGCGCGGTGAACTGGTACACGTTGGCGCCGACCGCTGCGTCAATATGCTCGCGCGCGACGCCGCTGCGCCGGATCGCCTCATCAGCGGCAAGAACGGCCAAGTCTTCTGCGGAAAAACTGCTCAGCGAACCGCATTTGACACCCACGGGCGTGCGTGCGGCGCCGACAATGACCACATGTGGGAATCCGTTGCTCGTCACCAGATCAGGTCCTTTGCAGTTGGGTCTGTGGAATCTCGATTACACCATCCGACGTGGTCGGCTCGAACATCGCGTCAAGCTGGCTCTTGTAGCTCTCGCGCACCTTCTTTCGCACAATCTTGGACGACGGAGTGAGCTCGCCTCGCTCCAGGGACGGCTCGTGATCCGCCAAAATCACACGCCTGATCCGCTGATACTTCATCTCGTCCACCGGGCGGATGCGCTCGATTTCAGAAGCGAACAGCTCTCGAACGGCGGGATCATCGGTCAACGATTCACCACACACGCCGTGGTCTTGCGCCCAGGCGCGCACACAACTTAGGTTCGGATAAATCAGCGCTCCGACGTAGTCCTCACCGCTGCCGAACACCACCGCGGCGTCGATGTACGGCGATTCATTGGCCAAAGTGTTTTCGATCCGTTGAGGATGCACGACTTCACCGCTGGTGAGCTTGAAGGCGCCGTCCTTGCGACCGAAGATGCGCAGCCCGTCCTTCGTAAACTCCCCCATGTCGCCGGTGTGAAGCCAGCCGTCTTTGTCGATGATGCGCGCCGTCGCTTCGTCGTCGTCGAGGTAGCCTTCCATGACATTGGGCCCCTTGACGAGAATCTCCTTGTCACGCCCGATGCGTACGGACACCCCCGGCAATGGAAACCCCACATAGCCGCTTCGCCAAGAGTGCTCCTTCGTTTTCACCGTCACACAAGGCGAAGTCTCCGTCAGTCCCCAGCCCTCCTGAACAGGAATATCGCGCTCGCGATAGGCCGCCTCGACTTGAGTTGGCAACGGCGCCGCCGCAGTGAACACAAAACGCAGCTTGCTGTCGAGCACGATCCGACTCACTTCGGGTTCTTCTCTGCATCTGGCCAGCAAGAGATCGTGCACACGAGGCACACTGAAGAAGAGCGATGGGTTGAACGCTCGCCAGTTCTCAATCAGCCGGTCGATGTCGCGCCCGCGCGAATCGTCAAGGCACAACTCGCAGCCGTTGTAGAGACTCATGAACCTCTCAAACAGACCACCGAAGCTGTGATGCCAGGGAAGGTAGCTCATGAACACGTCGTTCTCATCAACATCCCAAAGCAGAGAAATCGCCTTCTGCTGCGAAATAAGATTGCGATGCGTGAGCTTGACGCCCTTGGGCGGCCCGGTCGTGCCGGAGGTGTACATAATCATGCAGAGATGATGAGCTTTGACACCGTTGAGGCGATCATCGAGTTGTTTGGAGGTGGCGCCGCCCTTCTGAGTCAGGAGCGCAAAGTCATGACCGCCCCACTGTTCGCAGGCCTTATCAAAATCCATGCAATAGAACTTGGCGACACACGCATGGCTCTCTCGCTCGATCTTCGCAAGCTGACGCATGCCGGCAACGACGACAATCTTGGGGCGCGAATGGCGCAACACATAGGCGAGCTGTTCTTTGGGATACCCTGCAAAAACAGGGATCGAGATCGCGCCGATGGACACCACCGCCATTTCAAACAGGTACATCTCGATGCGGTTCGGGGAGATCACACAGACACGATCTCCCGCGCGGATATTCAGATCGAGCAGATTGCGCGCGATTTGAAAGACCCGATCAGCGAACTCATCCCATGTGACGGTCAGCGTCTCATCACCCAATCGATAGCGAAGATACACCTTCCCGCCCCAACGCTGTGCGCGATCTTTGAGCAGCAGCCCCATCGAAGTTTCATAATCACCCAAAGGCACCGGGCAGGTGTTCTCCACGCCGACCCGCGTCACACGGATGCCCGCGTCAAGAGTCAAAGGCGTGGTTTGTGAATACGCCAGGCAGGAGTCATGGAGCGCGTCAACAGTGAGCTGAAACCGTTCTTCGGGCGGTAGATGGGAGGTGTCAACATCCACCGGATCCATGCCTGCGCGACGGCGCGCGAGATAGGAGCCTGCGAAATACACGATGTTTGCTGCGATTTCCTTGACATGCGAACACCCGAGCCCGCCCCCGACGCGTTCGGCGATCTGTTTCACCACGCCTTGTTTGATCTGAAGCCCGACGAGCGACTCGGCGATCGCCTCGATCTCATGGCAGACAGGAAATGGCGCCCGGATCATCTCCAACCGGCTTCGTGTGACCTGCCCGTCCGGGATGTGGATGACGACTTCGAGCTTGATGAGGTGCTCGTTGTCCTGCAACGTTCCGATGAGCACCAAATCGTTGGCGTCAGCTTCGAACAGATCGACACTGATATTTCGTTGCGCCCTTAGTTTCATGTCGAATGCTCCACGACTTGCGTCTTGGTCGAGTTCGACTCCATCGCCACGAGGGCGGCGCCATACGCTCCGGCGAGTTGGGGAAAGGGCGGCAGCAGGACGGGGGCGCCCAGCGCCTCCTCCAATGCTTTGGTCATCGCTCGGCAGTGCGCCACGACGCCGCCGGTCGCTGCAACAGAGCCGTCCTGACACGGAATCATCTCCAAAATGCGCGACGCGATGGACCGGAACAGTCCCATGGAGATGTCCTCCCGGGGATGCCCTTCTTTGATGCGCTCCAAGACTTCGGTCCCTGCGAAAACTGTGCAGTAGCTGTTGACAACGGTTCGCTTGGTGGACCGCATGGCCAGGTCGTCAACGGCGGACAAGGGAATCCCAAGCCTCACCGCGATGGACTCAAGAAACGTCCCGGTCCCAGCGGCGCACTTGGCGTTCATCCGAAAGTCCGTCGTCTGGCCGTGCGTGTCGAGCCGAACGATCTTTGTGTCTTGCCCACCGATGTCGATGATGATCTGCACGTCGGCGAACCATTGGCGGGCGCCACGGGCATGGCAGGTGATCTCAGTCACATGGCGATCGGCGAATCGCACGTTCTCTCTACCATACCCGGTCGAAACACACTGCTCGATCTGATCTTGTGACGCGCCACACTGCTGAAGTGATTTCGCCAGCGCCGCATCCGCAGCTTGCGCATAGTCAAAGCCGGACGGAACAACATGATGACCGATCAAGGCGCCATCGACATCAATCACCGCGCACTTCGTCGCCGACGAACCCGCGTCAATCCCCACATACACCGCGCCACTATTCATCGGCGACCCTCCAACTGTTCGATGAGGGCCTCGATGTTGGTCATGGTCTGGGCGGTCGAGAAGAATCGGACATCGCACAGATCACCGTCAATCACGAGCACCGGCATGTTGAGTTCGTCGCGCAGCCGTTGGGGCATCCCGAAGCGCGAGTTCGTGTTATTGGGGCAGGTTCGGGCGTTGTGAAAGATGGCGCCGTCGATCTTGTATCGCTCAAACATGTCTTGTAGGAACGCCTGTTTCCAAGCTTCATCACGGTTGATGAAGATGCGGATGCTCGTCTCGGCCATCCACTTGAGGGGATCGCCGCCTTCGTAGGGATCAAATGCCCACGAGTTGCAGTAGGTGCTCGCAGCGATGACCGCATGCATGTCGAAAAACTTGTCCGACAGTTCGTGGACCTTGGGCCAGATCGGCATCCCTTCCCAATACAGGCGCCATTGCTCGTCGGTGACGGCGCCGACTCCGTTGTGAACACGTTGGTTCATCTCTGCAAGCAGTAGCTCGTAGTAGTCGATGGACACCTGCGAGCCGCGGAGCAGAATGACGGGCGCCATGTGGAACAGCCCGTCCCAGAACGTGATTGGCGAGGGTCGCGTCTGCGCGGTGTCAAGGATCTCGCGCCACAGCGCGCTGGTCCTGCTCGACAGAGCCACCACTTCTTTCAACCTGTCCATGTCGAGTTTGCAGTCGAAACTTGCTTCGATCTGCTTGGCAAGGCACGCCAACTCATCTCGCACAAAGGCAACGTGTTCCGGGGTCACCTGCCCAAGAAACCCGGGTGGGTTGACGCCGAGCACCGGAACCTCGTGGCGCCGACCGAAATAGCTGAACCAGTCCTGCGTCTCTCGGCACTGGTTGGTGCTGTAGACGAGCAGGTCGGGCGCGGGCGGCCCGTCAATCCCATAGGCATCCTGGAGAGGGCTTCGATTGGCCAACGCCGATCCGATGTCGCAGTTCATGTATGAGCACGACTCGGCTCCATACCCAAGCCCAACAGCGCGAGGCGAAAACTCGTGACTCACCTTCCGGGCGCCGATGAGCGCTCCATGGTTTTCGGGGAAATAGACATCAAAGCCGAGCGCGGTGAGCAACTCACAGGGGCCGACGGAGGTGCACCACGCCACGCGGCGCCCCGGATCTTTCGCCGCAGCGTCAAGGTCGAGGAAGTGCTCGCGCAACACCGATCGCAACTTCTTTTGCGACTCGATCTCGACACGTTTGCGCATTGCCTGCGTCAAAGGGTTCTCCACGACATGGCTTAGGGGATCACGATCGACCGAAGGGACACGCCCTCCTTCATCACTTCAAAAGCTTTTTCGATTTCATCAAGAGGGAACCGGTGCGTGACGAGCCGAGTCACATCGATCATGCCTTGCGCCACCATGCGGATCAGCGGGACGTAATCAACCGGGCGGCAGCCGAGCGATCCGAGCACTTCAAGCTCCTTGAACATAATCTTGCCTGACACGATCGAGCTTGCCTCGTGCGTGTACCCCACGATGCACAGGCGCCCGCCGATCCGAACGCTGTCGAGCGCTTGTTCGATGGTGCGCGGGTTGCCGATGACCTCCATCACGATGTCGGCGCCGCCGCCGGTCAGCTTCTTGATTTCCTTGTCGACGCGCTCGACCGATGAGGCGTTGATCGTATGGATGGCGCCAAACTGCCTTGCCCATTCGAGTTTGCGCTCGCTGATGTCAACGGCGATGACTGAACCGCCAGCCAAAACGGAAAGCTGGATCGCGTTGATCCCCACGCCCCCACAACCGAACACCACGACCGTGTCTCCCGGGCGCACGCGGGCGCGGTTCTTGACTGCGTGGTACGGCGTTGAGAGCGCATCAGCAATGATCGAAGCCTCAGCGAGCGGGATCGACTCGGGAAGGTCCAGCACATCCTTGGAGGGAACCGCGACATACTCCGCGTAAGCGCCGTCAAAGTGATTGCCCAGCATTTTCATATCAGCGCAAATGTTCTCTCGACCGGTCCGACAGAACTCGCACTTGCCACACGTCAGGACCGCGGGGATCAGCACTCGCTGTCCTTCCTTGATGTTGGTCACGTCGGCGCCAATGCGCTCGACAATGCCCGAAGCTTCGTGCCCCAGGACGATGGGCGGCTTCTTGAAAGTCGGCACGCCATGGTCGATGTAGTGCAGATCGGTGTGGCAGGCGCCGCACGCTGCGACCTTGACAAGGATCTGGTCGGCGGTGATTTCGGGCGTTGGGATGTCCTCAACCTTGAGCCCGATCTCCGGCCCATGAAAAACGGCAGCTTTCATTGACAACTCCTAGGCATGTTTCCAAACCGGTCGTCGCTTCTCCATAAACGCAGCGATCCCCTCGTGGGAATCCGAAAGTTTCATCAGGTCGTCGAGGTACAGCCGCTCGACTTGCTCCAAGTGGGAAAGGAACTGCTCGCGCGCGACGAGCGAGGTCGCTTTCTTTGCGAGCCTGACCACCGGGCGCGAAAGGCTGCGTATGTTGGCCAGATAAGTCTTGACCCGATCGTCGAACTCGTCGGTCGAATAGACATGGTTGACCAATCCGATGCGACGCGCTTCGTCTGCATCGACGGTCTGCCCCAGCGCCACCACCTCGATTGCAGCACGCAGACCGATGCTTGTCGGAAATGCACAGGCAGCAATCGGCGGGAAGACACCGACCTGAACCTCAGGCTGACCGAACTTGGAGCGATCCGAAGCGAGAACGATGTCGCAGAAGCAGGCCAGTTCGCATCCACCCCCCAAAGCGGCGCCGTTGACGACCGCGATGGTCAGCGCATCGCTCAGCGCCAGCTTGCGAAAGACGCCATGGAAACGGTGGATCATGTCCCCCGCCTGGTCGGGTGTGTGATCGGCAATGTCCACGCCTACGCAGAACGCCTTGCCGCGCGCATCGAGCACCATCGCGGACAGATTCTTGTCTGACAGGAGCGACTCGAGCGCCGCGTTGAGCTCGTCGAGCATCGGATTATTCAGCACGTTCAGCGGCGGACGATCCAGCGTGACAGTCACCATCCCATCGCAGACTTCGACATGCAAAAACTCGTAGTCACTCATGGCGGCGCCTTTCGTGGTGCATTTCGCGTCTCATATGCACTGCCCCCCGTCGACACGGATCACTTCACCGGTGATGAATCGCGCCCGGTCGCTGCAGAGAAATGCGACGAGTTCGGCCACGTCCTGGGTCGTGCCGATTCTCCCGAGCAGGATTTCGCCAAGCGCTTCATCACGGGATTGAGCTGGCATCGCTTCGATCGCGGGCGTGTCGATCAAGCCGGGCGCGACGGCGTTGACCGTCACATTGGAGCGCGCCAGCTCTTTGGCCAGCGCCTTGGTCAGACCGATGACACCGGCTTTGGCTGCGGAATAGTTGGTCTGCCCGAACTTACCGCGCAGGCCGTTGATGCTGGAAATATTGACGATGGAGCCCCACCCATCTCGCCGCATCACCGGCGCGACGGCGCGCGAGCAGTTGAATACACCCGTGAGATCAACGTCGATCACTTCGCGCCACTCTTCGTCGGTCATCTTCCAGATCACCTGATCGCGGAAGACCCCGGCGTTGTTGATGAGGATTTCGACGCCGCCGAAATGTCCGATGAACGCCTCGACGGCTTCGCTCACTTGCCCGGGATCTGCGACATCAACTTCGCGCGCCCACGCGCGCCTCCCAAGCGATTCAATCCGGCGCACGACGGGATCTCCATCGCTCAGCGAACCGAGGAAAATGACGCCGACATCGCAGCCGTCCCGCGCCAACATCTCAGCGACGGCGCGCCCGATGCCGCTGCTGCCCCCGGTGACCAATGCTCGTCGGGGATCATGGCTCATGGGCTAACCAAATCTGCTTTATTTCTCTTGTCCGGCGTGATAGCGAGGGCTGCGCCACACTTGCCACAGTGCTCGAAGTGAGCGGGCAGGCCTTTGGCGTCGCACTCGGGACACTGCTTCGAATACGGCCCCCAAAGGAACTCGCTCGAACCATCCGGGTCCGCAGCTCGCTGTCTCATGCCGACATAATCGACCTTGCGTTTTTCGACGAACGCCGTCATCCCTTCGTATGGCTCAAGACTCGTGTAATGGATCGAGAGCCAATCGCGCGCGTGCCCAGCCGTGGCGTGCCACGCGGTGTCTTTCCAATAGTTGAGCTGAGTCTTGGTGTACCGCGTGCATTCAAAGAACTTGTTGACCAGGATGTCAGTCAGTTCCGCGACCGCCTCATCCATGAGAGAAAGATCAATGCTGTGCCCGTCGGCGCCCTTGAGCGCCTTTTTGATCTCCGCAGGTGTGGCGCGCCTCTCGAACGGGCTCTCCCACGGGTCCGTGTTCCAGTCGGTGAGGAACTTTCGACCATCGACAAAGCGCGTGAGGAACTTGCCATCAGGCCCTTTGACGGTCGGCGCCACGACGTTCACCAGCCCCATCGCAAGCGACGTGAAAGCGGGATAACGCTGATTGAGAAACAGCACGCCGCGGGCTTTGCGGTCCCCCACATGGATCGGGAGCCACTGCGTCGATCCGCCGCAAGCGACGGACCCGACATTCGTTCCTACCTGTGCGATGAAGGCGTGCTCACCCATGACGGCGAGATCGCAGGCCAACTGACTTTCGTTGCCACCACCGACCGCCATCCCGTTGAGCCTCGCGATCACCGGCTTGGAGCAGTTCGTGATCGACTCGATGTAACTCTTGAAGCAACACATGTACTTCCAATAGTCGCGCGGTCGTTGCGTATAACTCTCCTGGTATTCCTTGACATCGCCGCCGGTGCAGAAAGACTTGTGCCCGCTCCCCGTGAACACGACCACAGCGATGTTGTCATCCCACGACGCATCCTGAAAAGCAGCGGCCAACTCCTGCAGCGCCGGGGTGCTGTAGGCGTTGTAGTTGTGCGGCCGGTTGATCGTGATGCGAGCAACCCGCCCCTCCTTCTCGTAGAGGGTTTCGTTGAATTCGAGGGACGCTGGGGATCGCGTTGGGAAGAGGCTCATCTGTGTTCTCCAGCAGTTCAGATGACGCTGAGAGGCGAACGGACGCCCCATTCAGCAGATATATATGTCTACTATAGGCTATTGGTTGCAGGACACTATTGTCAAGTGCTCCGCGTGAACTCACGCTCAACGCGACTCCCCAAATTGAACATGCACTCCGCGACGATCGCTGTCGTGGCGCCGTCAGGCAGGGTTTGCTTCGACCGAGCGCAGCAAAAGCTCGGCGACATCGAGTTGCTCAACGCCGGGGTGGTCTTCCTCGTGCAGAGCATCGGTAAGCATGCGCATGCAGAACGGACACGCGGAACTGACGACCTCGGCGCCCGTCTCCAAAAGTTGCTTTGACCGCGCGACGCTGACGCGCTCGACGCCTGGCTCTTCTTCCTTGAACATCTGAGCGCCGCCCGCGCCACAGCACATCGCTCGGTCGCGCGACGACGCCGATTCCACCAGTTCAACACCCGGAATGCTTGTGAGCAGGCTTCGCGGCGCCTCATACACCCCATTGTGCCGACCCAGATAACACGAGTCGTGATACACGACCTTAGCGTGAACGTTCAACTCCGGCTTGAGGCGACCCTCTCGAACCAACCCGTGCAGAAATTCCGTGTGACTGAGCACCTCGTAATGTCCGCCGAAATCAGGATATTCGTGCTTGAGCGTGTTGAAACAGTGCGGACATGCGGTGACGATCTTCGTCGTGTTGTATCGGTTGAGCGTGTCGATATTCGCTTTGGCCATGTTCTGAAACAGATACTCATTGCCAGCGCGGCGTGCTGCGTCGCCGGTGCATCGCTCCTCGGTCCCGAGTGTGGACCACTTGACGCCGGCGCGAGTGAGAAGTTGCGCGATTGCTCGGGAGATATGCTTGGCGCGGTCATCAAGCGATGCGGCGCACCCGACCCAGAACAGAACCTCAGTCTCATCCGTTGCCGAGCGCACCGGAACATCCAGCCCATCGGCCCACTTCATTCGATCGCCCGCGCTCACACCATAGGGGTTGTCCGTTGTTTCCATGCTTCGGAACATGTCCGTAAGCGGAGTCGGGCATTCTCCTTTTTCCTGCACCAGATAGCGGCGCATGTCCGTGATTTTGTCGATGTAACTGATCTGCACCGGGCATTCCCGCTCGCAGGCGCCGCACGTCGTACAGGCCCAGAGAATCTCGGGATTGATGATGGTTGGAACCAGATCAAGCAAGCCGGGCTCCGCAGATTCGGCGTCCGTGCATTGCGCGCCGATGGACGACTGACGTTTGTACGCCGCATCGCGCAAATCTATCGTCAGTTGTTTGGGTGAGAGCAGCTTGCCGGTGCGCGCCGCTGGGCAATGGTCGGTGCAGCGTCCGCACTCGGTGCAGCTGAATAGATCGAGCATGCCTTTCCACGACAGATCGTCAATCCGTCGCACGCCGAGCGTTTCTTCGCGTTCGACTTTTCCCTCGATGTCGTCGGTCGGATGCAGACGCCCGGACGGCTCAAGGCTCTGGAAGAAGATGTTGGGGATCGCCGTGATGATGTGAAAGTGCTTGGAATACGGCAAAAGATTGAGAAAGAGCAACACGAGTGCGATGTGAGTCCAGAAGCCGAGGCGCCCAATCGTCGTGATCGCCCCGCCGGGGAGCGGGTGAATGGCTATCGCTAACCAGGATCCAAGTGGACTCCACACACTGAACGCGGGCACTACGGAGTCGGGCGCTGCAAGGAGATGGTCGGCGCCGTCGTACATGATGTCCGAGATCAGAATCATGCCGATGATTACGAGAATGAGAAGCCCGTCTGCGTTGAGCGTCAGTCGTGACGGACGCACCACCACGCGGCGGTAAAGGAACCACAATACGCCCAGCGCGATCAACACCACATAGATATCTTTGAGCAGTGCGTACGCATTCCCGAGCACCGTTCCCGAGTCGAAGAGCCAGAACCCGAACGCCGGATCGTTGATGAATCCCCTTGCAAAGAGGATCAGTGTGCGCAGCGACAGCACGAGAAACCCGAAGAAAATAGCTTTATGAGCCAACCCGGCCATGGGATATCGACCAAGCCCGCGCTGCCCAAACCCTTGGCGCAGTGTCAGTCGCGCTCGCTCGCCAAGCCGATCGAACCGAAACTCTGAAGATCCATTCATCAGGAGTCGCAGCCGACCATGCATGGACCACGCGAACCCGGCCAGAGAAACGACAAGCAAGATGGTCATCACAAGTGGATTCACCGGCGTTGATCCTCGAACGCTGCGCCATGCGCGCGCATGGCATTACGGATGATGCACATGGACAACTGTACTCGTTTGCATCGCATCAGGTCAGGACAGATCACCTGTCGCCATTGAGCCGACGAATCTCATCGGTGAGCATCGGGGCCAGCGTGAACAAATCCGCCACGCAGCCGTAGGTCGCCACGCCGAAAATCGGGGCTTCCCGCTTGGTGTTGATCGCCACGATCACTTTGCTGCCGAGCATTCCCGCGAGATGCTGAATCGCACCATCGATGCCGCACGCGATATAGAGCCGGGGACTGACGACGCTGCCGGTGAGCCCGACTTGGCGACTGACGGGCTGATAGCCAGCGTCCACCGCGGCTCTCGACGCGCCGACCGCACCATCGAGCGCTTCGGCAAGCTCGTACAGAATCTGGAAGTTCTCTTCGGACTTGAGCGACCGCCCCCCTGACACGACAACATCAACCTCGGTGACAGCTCTTGTCTTTCCACTGGTGCGCACGACTTCCAGCGTCTTGCATCGCCCGTCACCCGTGATGGTGTCGAGGAGCAACGGCTCAATCGTCGAAGACGCTGAGGAGTTCGGCTCCGGCGCCCCAAACGTATTTGGACGGACGGAAATGATGCGAACTCCACCCGGCGCCAGCTCAAACTCGCCGGTGCACTTGCCGCAATACATCGGTCGTTTCACGTGCAGCGTGCCCTCTTCAATCAAAGCGTCGTGGCAGTCGGTCACTAGAACGGCGTTGGTCCGTGCCGCCACTCGAGGCGCCAAGTCGCGCGAAAGGCAGGTCGTAGCCAGTAGAACAATCTCAGCGTTTGCCTTCTCGATCGCAGCCCAAATCACTCTGCTGTAGGCAATGGCGTCGTAGAAATGAAGCGAGATGTCCTCAGCGATGTGGATGCGCTCGGCGCCGAGGCGCGCGATGACTTCCACACAGGTGCCCACCTCATCCCCTGCGATCACCGCATGAATCTGCCCGCCGGTCTGCGATGCGAGATCAGCCGCCAACGTGAACAACTGGAGAGATGCGGGATGAATCTTCCCCTCTCGCTGTTCAATAAAGACAAGGATGTTGTTGGCCATGAGCTAAATTACCTTTGCTTCATCATGGAGCAGCCGGACCAGTTCGCGCGCCATCTGCTCGGGCTCGCCCTCGATCATGGTGCACGCCGGGCGCGGCGGCGGCGGGGTCAACCTCACGAGCGTGGCGCCTGTTGATCGTGTCTCCAAGCCGGGCAAATCGTTGGCAGACACGAACTCGATCGGTTTCTTCTTCGCTTTGATGATGTTGGGCAGTGCCGGATACCGCGGCTCAACCAACCCTTTTTCACAGGTCAGCAGTGTCGGGAGGTGTGACTTCACGACCTCCTCCCCGCCTTCGATTCGGCGGTGGGCGCAAAGGGTTGACCCGTCCTCAGCAAGATTCAGTTGTGTGACGGCTCCGATGTGCGGCCAATCAAGGAACTCCGCCAGCGCCGGGCCAAACTCGCCCGAGTCGTTGTCGATCGCTAGCTTGCCACAGAGGATCAGATCGAAGCCCGGCGTCGCGTCCCGAATCGCCGCCGCTGCGAGAGACGCCAGATGAAGTTCGTTGTGCGCGATGTGAGAATCAGCCTGTTCGATACAGACATAAATGCCCCGGTCGGCGCCGAACGCCAACGCGGAGCGCAGCGCCTGATCCTGTGTGGCTGGCGGGGGCGGACCGAAGGTGAGCGCGACGACTTCCTCGACATCGCCTCTGCTCTCTTTGAGTCGAACCGCCTGCTCGGCGCCAAACTCGTCGAATGGATCGCAGAGACACTTGAGATTGCCAGTTTCGATGCCCAAGCCATCCGGCGTCACTGTGATCGTCGCCTGAGAGTCCGGAACCATTCTGACAACAGTGAGAATTCGCATCGTGTTCAACCAGGCCTCGACTTTGACTGTTCATGGAAAACGCACGATCGGCAATATACCACCGAGCGCCGCCGGAGTTGCTGGATGTGACAACGATCTCCGCGCCCTGATCGACGAGGAGCGGGCCGAGTTCGACATTGTGATTCTGGGGCGACGTTCACCCGGAAGTGTTCGCGGAGGATCAACTGAGCACGCTGCGCGAGCACGTAGCGGTACGAGGCGGCGGACTGATTTGGATCGGCGGGCCAATGACGACTCCAGATACCCGACGGTCGTGGCCCAGCTTGCCGATTTCGTCTGGACGCTGGATGAGCTGGTCGGACCGCTTGAGGAGAGGCAGACTGAGTTTGTCAAAACCCAATCAAACATGTGTGAGCCATATAAAATGAGTCAGGATTCAGACCGATCCACTACCCAACCTCGGATGGGAAGCGAATCAGAACAGTCGGCCAGAGGCACCCTTACTGCGCCCTGAATTGCGCCATGAGAAGAGAATAGAGACTTCGCACACGCAATTGCGCGTCCTCAGCACCGGGCCGAATCCGAAGAAACAGTGGGCAAACAGTATGCATTTGGCGTGAGAGTCCTGAGAAAAGCCATATTGAATGCCGTCAGATAGGCCTTGCGGAGATTTCGTAAAGCTCAGGTCCGGAGTTCGAGTCTCCAAGGTGGCTTTCCTGAGTGCGCCTGGTCTTCTCCTCGTTCAGACAGTGCTTGACGGATCGCGGTGGCATTCATTCCATCATTGCTGCAGACAGCAGGCCATCCACGGAAAGTTGGCTTGAAAACGAAGGCCGTCGCCGACCTCGTTGTTCACCACCCGAGTTTTGTAATCCAGATGGTCGTCGCGAGCCAGCGGCGATGGGTTCGATCCTGTTCGCAGCGGAACTTTCCCTTGTGAGTGTGAAGAAGCTTGAGGCGACTTATAGTGATTTTTTCGGGGAGTTGGCGCCATGACTACAGAGAAACGATCGGATAGCCCAGCATCTCCGTCGAACCTCAGTCGTGATTTTTTTCGCGCGGTCTTGCTGGCGTTGGCGCTGGTCGCAGCCCTCTTTATTGCCTTTGCGATTGCGGAGCGTCTGTGGCTGAGCGATGCAGATCCAAAAATGCTCCGGGTGCTGTATCTCTCGCGGGGGTTGCTCTCGTCGTTGTTAGCCGCGGTCATCGTTGGTTGGTTCACGATCCGTCGGTCTCCGCCGTTGCTGCCGCCCGCGCCGTTTGAGGACCGGTCGATTGATGAAGTCGGCGAGAGTCGCAAGGCGCTGGTTGAAAACTATGTCCGTTGGTTCATCCAGATGCGCTGGTTTGTCGTTGTGGTCGCGGAAGCGGTCGTGGTCGTCAGTGTTTTTGTCGTCAACATTCTACCGACCGAAGTCTTCGTTCCACTGACGATCACCGTGGCGATGCTTGCTGCATCCAACGAGGCGTATTCCCTGCTCTACCAGCGCGGAGCCGTGAAGAACTCGCTGTTGCAGATTCAGGTGTACGCCGACCTGGTAATCCTGACGGCGCTGTTGCATTATTCGGGCGGCATCGAAAACCCGCTGACACTGCTGATGTTGCTTCATGTCATCATCAGCGGCGTCGTGTTGTCGCGACGTCAGTGCTATATGGTCGCGCTGTTTGCCAGCGCGATGCTCGGAGGCTTAGCGTATCTGGAGGCCAATGAACTTATCGAGCACTACACGCTCTTGGTCTTTCCACACAACATGGATCAAGGCGTCCCCGAGCATGCGGCTCATGACCAAGTCTACGTCGCCACTCGTGTGCTGCTGCACGCGGTCATCCTGCTGTTCGTGGCGTACTTCGTGACGACGCTCGCTGATCGCCTGCGCGACGAGGAGCGACAACTTGAAATGATGGCAATCAAAGCGAAGCGCACACAGCAACTGCTCGAACGATCCCTCCGTACAACCGGAACTTCGCTCCGCATCCTCGACCGAACGTTGCAAACACAGTGGGCCAATACGCTCTGGGAAGAGACGTTTGGCGCCCCGGGCGCCGAGGGCAAACCGACCGGTCAGGCGGACCCGGGGCGAGCCGCAGCTGAGGCTGTTCTGAAAAGCGGATCCCCGATCACGTCGGAAGTCATGGTCCAGTCGCCGGGCGTCGGAACCCCACACGGCGACTCCGCTCACCGCTCCCGGCGGATCGTGCAGATCACAACAGCCCCACTGATCGACCAGAAGGGGCGCGTGCAGCAGATCGTTGAGCTCGGGCAGGATGTCACTGAACAAAAGAACACCTACGCCCAGTTGATCCGCGCCGGACAACTCGCAGCGGTCGGCGAACTGGCCGGCCACGTCGCCCACGAGATCAACAACCCCATCGGAATCATCAGCGCCAAAGCAAGACTCATGCTGTTCGACCAGCGCGAGGAGATGTCCGACGAAGTTGCGCAGGAGATCCAGAAGATGATCGACCTGTCGGACCGCGTGGCGAACATCGCCAAGGGGTTACTCTCATCGTCCCGCCCCTCGACCACAGCCCAGCATCTGATACACCTCCAAGATCCAATCCATAAAGCGCTATCGATGATCCATCAGCGCGCCGTCCACGCTGGCATCGAGATCGAAGAACGGCTCTTGGAGGAGCTGCCCCCGATCGTCGCAAACGCTCAGGAGATCGAGCAAGTTTTCCTGAATCTGCTTCTCAATGCGATTGACGCGATGCCCAAGGGTGGTCGTCTCATGGTTGACGCTGCGCAGGCGCCGACCGCTGACGCAGAAGGAAAACGGTGGGTTGTCGTGAAGGTGGGCGACACCGGGTACGGTGTGTCACCGGAGACGGCTGAGCGTGTGTTTGATCCTTTCTTTACGACGAAAGGGGAAGGCCATGGCACGGGTTTGGGGCTTGCGATCTGCCAGGGCATCCTCCGGAGTCACAGCGGTCAGATTCGTTTTGAAAGCGTCGAAGGCGAGGGCACTCAAGTCAGTGTGATGTTCCCGCCGGGGAGCGCGGAGGACCAACGGGATGGCGAAATCCAAAGTGCTGGTGGTTGATGACGAGCCGGGGATGCTTGAGGTCATTAGCGCGACGCTCAAGAGGCTCACTGATGTTGAGATCCTCGTCGAGCAGGACAGCCGAAAGGCGATTGGTCGCATCGAGAGCGAAAACCTCGATCTGTTGATCCTTGACATCCGGATGCCAGGCGTTGGCGGCGTCGATCTCCTGCGCTTGGCGCGCGAGCAAGACCCAAATCTCGCGGCACTGATGATCACCGCGTTCCCGAGCGTTGAGACCGCAGTCCAGTGCATGCGGCTCGGGGCTGCGGACTATTTGGCCAAGCCGTTTCTCCCCGAAGACCTGCTTGCGACGGCGCAGCGACTGCTCAGCACCAAGCAACTCGGTGATGAAAACCGACTGCTTCGGCAGCGCGTCGAGCACAGTTCATCGTTCGGTGAGATGATCGGGAAAAGCTCTGAAATGCAACGCGTCTACCGACTCATCGAACAGTTTGCCAAAACGAATGTTGACGTTCTGATCCTCGGCGAAACCGGAACCGGAAAAGAGCTTGTCGCGCGCAGCATCCACGACCAAAGCTCGCGGCGTCAGAGCCGATACATGCCCGTCGATTGCGGCGCCATCCCCGAAGGGCTCCTTGAAAGCGAGTTGTTCGGGCACGAACGCGGCGCCTTCACCGGTGCGCAGAGCCGAAGCCTGGGACTGCTGGAGCTGGCTGACAAGGGAACTTTTTTCCTTGATGAAATCGGTGATCTCTCACCAAGCCTTCAATCCAAGCTTCTTCGCACGCTCCAAGAACGGCGTCTGCGGCGCGTCGGAGGCGGCGACGAGATCGAGGTGGATGTTCGTGTGATAGCTGCAACCTCGAAAGACCTGGACGAAGAGGTGGCCCAGAAGCGGTTCCGGTCGGATCTATTTTATAGGATCAATGTTGGACGGATCGTCGTGCCGCCCCTGCGACAGCGAACCGACGACATCCCACTACTCATAGATCACTTCATCGATCGATACGCAGTGGAGATGAGCAAGAGTGTTGCGGAAGCCTCACCTGACGCGATGGAGATCCTGTCCGGTTATGCGTGGCCGGGGAATGTGCGCCAGTTGCAAAATGTGATCAAACGCGCACTGGCGGTTTCCGAGGAGCAAACCATCGGTGTGCGAGACCTCCCCGATGAGATCGTTGTCAGCGCGAGGTCCAAAGACGGGATCAAGCCTTCTGGTGGGTTCTTCAACAGTCGAAATCAGCAGGTGCTCAGCTTTGAGCAGAAATACCTGACTGACCTGCTGGCCAACACCAAAGGCGATATGACCCGGGCCGCCAGCGAGGCGCAGCTCCCCCGAGGAACGCTGTATCGATTGCTTGCCAAGCACGACATCACGCCCCGCGACTTCCGCCCGTGACATTCCGTCGATTGCCACGCTTTGGTGACCCAACATCAGGCAATACAAAGATTGTTGGTGTCTCATTTGTATGAATGGGTGCTGACTGGCGTCACATCGATGTGATTCTGTGCCGTAATGAGCCATGCGCGATGATTGGGCATTGATTCTGCCACACGATTGGTTGGAGATGAAAGCCCTGACTTGCATCGAGTGTCACATAAGCGCGACAGTTTTTCTCAATCCAAGTCACATGTTCCACACCCGACCGGGGCTGGTAACCCTGCCATAAACCCTTGCCTGCAAGCATTTTACGAAAACAGCGAAATCGCGCATTGGAAACAGGACAATGTGGCGCCTATTTTGCGACGATGGTGTAATACAGCAAATCTCGGCGTCGCATCAGCAGCCTGCATAATAATCACTTACGCTCCAAAGACACCACAGGCAAAGGGGAACCGAAGCGTGACAAACACACTTGAGAAACACCATGAATCAGACGGCACTCAAGTGCGGACCGACCGGAGACCAAAGCATCGAACGGTGTTCGTCGCTGCGTCGGCCTTTCTGGTTGGGTTTACGGCGCTGTCACTGTCAGCATGCCAGAACAACAGCTCGACCACGGTGGGATACATGCCAGCGATCGAGCCCGGCGCCAGCGCTCTGGGAGCACAACTCTTTCAGGAAAACTGTGCTGCGTGTCACGGCGCCACGGGACGAGGCAATGGCATTGCTGCGATCGCGATGAATGTCAAACCCCGAAATTTCTACAACGAGCCGTTTCGGTACGTCTCGAGCACGGACGGTGTCGCCACTGACGCCGACTTGACGCAGACGATCCGCTTCGGGCGAGTCAATGGCGAGATGCCTGCTGGGCCGTGGTTCACGGATGAAGAAGCTGTCGCACTAGCGCAGTACATCCGGGAAATCAATCGGCTTGGCTGGGTCGAAAAACTCACCTCTGAGTTCGTCGGCGATGACGCTCTCGACCCCGAAGAAATCGAGGATATCTCCTGGGATCGGGTCACACCCCTTGAGCCCTACATCGTGCCGACCCCTGCCGCATCGTTTCGACCTGACCTGAGCGCCGGACGGGAGTTGTTCATCGAAACGTGCGCATCGTGCCACGGCGTGACCGGAACCGGCGACGGACTTGATACACCCACGGATGAACAAGGCAAGCCAATCGCCGTTCGCAATCTGACACGCGACCCGATCCGTGGCGGCGATTCTCCCGAGGAGTTATTCAAACGGATTCGCAGCGGCATCCCCGGCACACCCATGCCAGCACAACTGGGATACACCGACGACGAGATTTGGCAACTCGTCCATTACACACGGTTTTTGATGGGCCGGCCCCTGCTTGGGCGCTGGCAGACAAACTTCGAGCAATCACTCACCACTGAAGGAGATTCATAATGCGAACGTTCACACATATCACAGCAGGCGTTGTTCTTGTCAGCCTCGTTGGATTCGCAGCGGTCGCAGACGCCGCTCCCAGGAAGCCCCGCTATACGCCGGGCCCCGTTGAAAACGGCGGGACAATCAGCGGCACGGTCCGTTACACCGGTGCAACGCCGAAACAAATCCTCGTCAAAGTGACAACCTCGGAGGCCATCTGTCACGCAGATCCGATCTATACAGAGGACCTTGTTGTCTCCGCAGACGGGGGCGTCCAGTGGGCTGTGGTGTCGATCAAGAAGATCAAGGTTGGCAAACCCTTCCCGACGGGTAACAAGCCTTCGATGGGTCAGGAAGGGTGCGTGTTCGACCCTCATGTCATCGTCGCGCCGATCGGCAAGCCCGTCACACTGCTCAACGACGACGGGGTTCTTCACAACGTCCACACCTGGCCCAAGAAGAATCGATCGGCGAATATCGCGATGCCGGGTTCAGTCAAGAAGATGACGACGAAGTTCCGCCGACCCGAGCGTGTCAAGGTCACCTGTGATGTGCACCCGTGGATGATTGGCTGGTTCATTGCGACGGATAATCCGTACAGCGAAGTGACCTCGAAGAGTGGCGCCTTCGAACTGGCCGACGTGCCTCCGGGAACGTACACACTTGATCTGTGGCACGAAAAACTCGGGATGCAGGAGCAGACTATCACCGTGGAACCGGGCAAGACCACCAAGATCGAGTTCGTCTTCGACGCAGCTTCAAGCTAAAAGTGAGCTACACACAGTGATCACCAAGACCTACGTCAGGCTCGCAGCAACGGCAGTAATCCTTGGCGCCTTGTCCCCAAACGGGGCCATCGCGCAGGAAAAGCCGCCCATCACCAACGAGCAATACAACGAACTCAAACGCGAGCTTGAGGAAATGAAGGCGATGATCCGCGAACTGCGCGGCGAGCAAGCCAACCAGACCAAGCAAGCCAAACCCATCCAGCCTGCCCAACCTATTCAGAAGACTGCCCAGCCGATCCAGACCACGAACGTCGAGCCACAAGCCACATCGGATCAACCCGATGGCATGGCCTCGCTCCGCTTAGATCTCCAGCAGACCAACCGTCGCCTCGACGACCTGCAACGACAAACGCTATCGCTGGAGCCCGGGGAAACAGGCTTCCACCTGACCGGCTACGCATTTACATTGCTCAAAGCGCCCGAAGGTGGAGACACGACCTTCAACGCAGCTGCGGTCCCATTGATCCTCTGGCAGATCAACGACAGACTGCTCTTCGAAACCGAATTCGAACTCGGGTTTGACACCGCAGGCGGCAGAACAACGACCGAAGTTGATCTCGAATACGCGGACCTCCAGTACCTTGTCAATGACTATCTCGTTGTCGGCGCCGGTAAATTCCTGACGCCGTTTGGTCTCTTTTCTGAACGACTGCACCCTGCATGGATCAACAAACTGCCCAACGCGCCATTGGTGCGAGGGCACGACGGGCTGGCGCCGTTTGCAAGCACCGGGGTCTATGTCCGCGGCGCCGTCCCTGTTGGCAAGCAACGGTTCAACTATGCGCTCTACGCAGTCAACGGCCCAACACTTGTTGATGCGGCGACCGATGTGGCCGAGTTTGGCAAACTGGATTTCAATGGGTTCGGCGACAACAAAGCCATCGGTGGTCGGTTCGGGTACCTGCCTGTGCCGCAATTCGAGCTGGGCTATTCGTTCATGTATTCCGAAACGACCAGCGACACCGGGCTCGATTCCAATTCGGTCATTATGGGTGTTGATGCGAGCTACATCATTGACACGAAACCGGGGCTCTTCGATTTCCGTTTCGAATATGTCTATTCGAATGTGGACTCGGTCACCTTCGACGCCACCGGCGCGCTCGGCGTCGGGCCGACTCGTTTCAACAATGAACGCAACGGCCTCTACGCTCAGGCAGCCTTCCGGCCCATCCATGCCAATTCGGATTTCCTCAAGAACATTGAATGCGTCGGCCGCTACGACTACATGAAGTCGCCTGACACCGCCCCCGAAGGTGGCAAGAAAGAGCGGTGGACCTTCGGCGTCAACTATTGGTTCAACCCGAGCACCGTGCTCAAGTTCGCCTACGACCCCGACTTGGACGGCGGGGACACCGGCAAGAGCTTCCTCGTCATGGTTGCGGTGGGGTTCTAAGACCAATGAAAGGCACAAGCACAATGACCCATTCAAGCAAACGATCCCATGCCCTCGGCATGACGCTGGCGCTGAGCTTGGTCGCCGGGGTCACGTTCGTAGGTTGCGCCACGAATCCAGATCCGTCTGCGGACGCAGCATGGAAGGAAGCGCCTGGCGCGACCACGACAACAGACGCCGATGCGACAACAGAGCTCGCGCAACTCCCCGCAGGGGCCATGCAAGGCGCCAAACTGTGGGCGGACAACTGCATCCGTTGCCACAACATTCGCCCACCCAGAGCGCAGAGCGACAAGCAGTGGGAGATCATCATGATGCACATGCGCGTTCGCGCCAGCCTGACCGGCGTGGAACAGCGCCAGATCCTCAAGTTTCTCAAGGCTGCGAACTAGACCCGAAGCAACGCGCAGTGATCCCGCGCCAATCGCCTGGCGTCGGTCGACTGCCCATATGAGATGAGCAAGGCTATGCCCGACCACCTTTCCCAAACACAAACACCCAATCCACCCGCTCGACTTGGCGCCACTCTTGCCGTGTTGACGGTGCTGCTCGCCAACATTGGAGCCGTGTCTTATATCCTTTGGGCGGGGCGCGCAGGAGACGCCGCCGTCTTCACACCTGAATCTATGGTGGTGACCTCCAGCGACACGCCCAACGCGACGCCAACCGTGGACAACACCGCTGATTCGGGCAGCGACGATGAATACGACGACGAGTACGACGACTGGGTTGACGAGCCGATCCGGGTGATCAACACAATCGATCTTCCCACCGCGGAAGAAACCCGGGCGCTCTTTGTGCGCAACTGCGCAAGCTGTCATGGCGCCGAGGGCAGAGGCGACGGCCCCGCGTCAGAGCACCTCATCCCCAGACCCCGCGACTTTGTTGAAAGCCCCTTCCGGTATGCCGCGGAGTGGGCAGGCGAAGACCACATCATCGCCGACCTTGAGCGAACGCTGCACGAGGGTGTTCCCCGCAGCGCCATGCCGGCGTTCGGCGGCGTCCTCAGTGAAGAAGAGATTGCGGGGCTCGCACGCTATGTCTATGGGCTGCGCGATAAAGAGCAAGTGGTGGTTCCTGAAGCGAGCGCCGATGTTGGTGTTCGTCCTCCGCTCACTGTCAATCTGGTCAAGCGAGGCAAAGAACTCTTCACGACTCTGGCATGTGTGACATGCCACGGCGAGACCGGCGCCGGCGACGGCGTCAACGCTAAGAGCCTTGTCGATTTCCAGCAAAAACCAGTCCGTCCCGCCGATTTCACGTCTGGCTTGTTCAAGTCGGGACCGCGCTCGGAGGACTTGGTGCGATCGATCCTTCGTGGTGTGCCGGGGACTCCGATGGTGTCGTACGAGGGCATCCTTCTCGTCGAAAACGACACTGAGGAAGAGTCGTACAACACACTCGACGCATGGGCGTTGGTGGCGTACATCCGCACCTTGGCGCCGGCGACGACCCCTCCAGGCATTCCTTCGGGCGCACGCATCACTGCTGGACCAGCATTGGATAAAGCCATGCTCACCGATCCGATCCACCCAGCATGGCTCGGCGTCGAGTCCAAGCCATTGCGCGTCAACCCGCTGCAATCCCGCCATGAGGAATTGTCTCATGTCAACATCCGGGCGGTCCGCAGCGACGATGAGATCTCGATCTGCATCGAATGGGAAGACTCAACTCTCAACCCGCTCAACGGGTCAGACGATCGACACCCCGACGGCATGGCCGTGATGTTCGGTCTTACCGAATCGCCTTCTGCAGTGCAGGTCACTTCAGTCGAAACGAACGACACGGAGCCAGCGATCAACGAATGGCGCTGGGGCGCTGACAAGCAGTATACCTGTGCTGGGGGCGATTCCTCGAACCCCGAGATTGACTACGGCGTCCTCGGTGTCCTGCCGTTCTTTGTGCTCGACGCTGAGAAGAAGAACGCGACGACAGGGATCAACTCGGAAACGGCGGCCAGCACAGAGTGCTTTGTTGTTGAGTCCAACGGCATGGCGCCGCAACCTCCCGAACAGCAAGGCGCCAAAGCCTCAGCGGCATGGATCGATGGTGTCTGGCGGGTCGTTATCACTCGCTCTCTCAAAACGGATGACACGATGGATGTGCAGTTTACAAACGAACGAAGGATCCCGATCTCGATTGCGGTCTGGAACGGCGCCGAGGGAGACCTACTCAGTGCGATGACCGTTTCGAGTTGGCACTGGCTCGAGTTGACGCCATGAGCGCATTGAATGAACACCATTCTGGCCGTGCTCCGCGCAACCGAACTCAGGCGCGCGCCGCGAGAACACACCAAAGTAATGGTTCAATGATCGGGGGGAGGCGAGCCAACCCATGAACACAAGCGGATCAATCGCTGAATACTGGCTCGGAGATCTGCAATCCGCAGCGTCCACCCAATACGACTCCCTGATGAGCGTGCTGCTGCTCGTCTGGGCGGTGGGCATTGTGTTCTTTGTCGTGTATGTCCTCAGCGTTTTGCTCCGCCGGAAGAACCGGGAAGCATCCGATCGCAGAGCCGGGCGGATCGTTTCCTGGGCGCCCCGGTTCGGCGTCTTGACCATCGCGATCGTGATCCTCGGCTACTCCTTCCAAAGCGGCGTACAGGGTTATCTCGAAACTGCGATCGCACCAATCACCGCGGTTGATGTCAAAATCACGGCGACACAGTGGGAATGGGACGTAGAATACACCGACGGAACCAAGCCAACCCAGTTCGCACATTACTCCGATGACGGTTCGGAAAGCCGAGCCCCGATCATCCTGATCCCAGTGAACCGCCCCATCCGCCTGCTGCTCACGAGCGAAGATTCATTCCATTCAATCACGATCCCGGACTTCCGATTCAAGATGGGAGTCTTCCCCGATCGAATCACCAACGGAACGTTCACTGCGACCACACTCACACCTGCTGGCTCCCTCGGACACGTCATCTATTGCGGCGCCTACTGCGGCGAAGAACACGCAAAGATGCTCGCATTCATCAAAGTTGTCCCACAAGAAGAGTTTGATCGCTGGCTCGTCACCGGTGGACGTCCCGCGACCGCTTCGAATTCACCCATCAAACGCGGCAAGATCCTTTACTTCCGGCGCGGCTGCACCGCCTGCCACTCAACCACCGGCGCCCCCAGTGTCGGACCTACCTGGAAGGGATTGTACGGCTCGGAGCGACACTTCTCCGACGGCACATCCGCGATTGCCGATGATGCGTACATTCGTCAATCGATCTTCTCAGCTGGCGCCAAGGTGGTCGATGGTTTCGTCAACCAGATGCCGCCTTACGAAGGGCTGATCTCCGATGAAGACGCCGACGCGATCATCGCATACATCAAATCATTGAAGGACACACCATAACCCTGCGTCATCCCGACACAGACCAACCAAACATGAACTGACCATGACGAGCGTTCCCAATCCAACTCAACCATCCCCGCGTCCAGCGGCTGGCGCCGACGTGACCGTGCATCCCAACGGCGCGATTGCCAAGGCTCTGAGCTGGGTCATCACGAGCGATCACCGCCGAATCGCACGGATGAACTTCGCGATCATTCTGATTGTTGCGATCGTCTGTGGACTCAGCGCGGTGTTGGCGAACGGACAGATGGGCCACAGCGTGGGCGCACACCGATTTATCCTGGCGTTCTGGGCGCTTGTCCCGCTCCTTCCCGCAACGCTCGGTGTGTATTTCCTTCCACAGATGATCGGCGCCCAGCGATTCGCCTTCCCGCGGATGAACACGCTCACCCTCTACCTCTTCGCTTTCTCTGCAGCAGCCAGCGTCATGACTCTCGTCTCCAGCCCCGTCGATACGGATTGGGCGATTGACACACTTTCAAGCGCGGTAGGAACGGGCGCCAGCATTGGACTCATCGTGGCGATGCTCGCCGGAATCGTTGCCTTGCTTCTGCTGAATCTGAACATGGTGGTCACCACGCAGACATGCCGAGCGAACGGCGTCGGCTGGCTCGATTTGCCCGCCTTTGTCTGGGGCCTGAACAGCGCGGCGCTTGTGGGATTGGTGACCTTGCCCCTGGGTTTCCTGGCTCTGCTGCTCTTGCTGATCGACCGCGAATTGCAGACGGGGCTCTTCGATCCGGCGCTCGGCGGCGTCCCCGGACTCTATCAACACATGTTCTGGTTTGCAGCGCACCCTGCTCTCTACAACGCGCTCCTGCCAGCCGTCGGAATCATCGCCGTCGTGGTGCGCATCTCGCCGCGCAATGCGCC
Source organism: uncultured Phycisphaeraceae bacterium (assembly GCA_964392425.1). Classification (GTDB taxonomy): domain Bacteria; phylum Planctomycetota; class Phycisphaerae; order Phycisphaerales; family UBA1924; genus CAYMQF01. Next base: position 869 of record CAYMQF010000011.1, on the reverse strand, counting down.
AGCATCGCACCAACGGATCGCTCTGTGCATACTTGCGATTGCTGCGCTCAATGGCGTTACTTGGGGCGTCGAGCTCATTACTTCGATCCCGCCCATTTTCGCGGTGGTGTTCTCGAGCCTTGCGATGCTGATCGTCATCCCCGCGCTGATCATCGCTGGCGCCCTGCTCGCAGCGCTCCGAAACAACAATGACGGTCGACTGACTCCCCCATTTCTGTACACGCTTGCATTCCTTTTCTTTGCAGGGAATGGCGTCGCAGCGGGATTGCTCCTCCGTCCGCTCTCGACGGGCATGCAACTCTTCAACACCCCGTTCAACACGGCCCATCTGAACATCCTGCTCATCGGTGGAGTTGGCTCAGCGTTCTTTGCGGGCCTCTTGCACTGGTGGCCGCGAATCACCGGGCGCCGGTGCAACGCCCTCTGGACAGCCGTCGCGGCAACGCTCTTCTTCGAGGGCGTCACCATCGCGATCTTCCCACAGTTTGTCATCGGCCTCAACGGTGTGCCGCCTCACATCGCCGACGCAACACCAATGTATGACCAACTCCAACGAATCAGCGCAATGGGCTCGTGGCTGCTCGTCCTCGGCGTTGCAATTCAGCTCGTCGTGCTCGGGCTCTCAAGCTTGCTGGCCCCGCATCAACCGTCCGAAGATTCAATCCAGACGTTCGCCCGGCCAACAGACCCCGCCGAGGAAAGTCTGTAAAACAAGCATGATGCTCCGCGTATGAAGTATGTATTGGTTTGGAATGTCATGCTCGTGCGCTCAATATCGGAATCCATTTGTTAGCGCGATGAAGTATTCGGTCGCGCGCATAAAAAACCCCCGGTTTCTACGCCGGGGGTTGGAGCAAACTACTTCGGAT
>CAYMQF010000010.1:20149-31693 GCA_964392425.1 uncultured Phycisphaeraceae bacterium | reverse complement strand
AGTTGCCTTCTTGCGAGTCACTTTCTTGCGAGTCGCTTTCTTTCGGGTGGCCTTCTTTCGAGTGGCCTTCTTTCTCGTAGCACGCTTCTTTGCCATGGTTGGCTCTCCTTGTGGAGTTCGGGGCGATGTGTTACCGACGGAGTGTTCGGAGCACCAGATCCGGCTCATCGCATTTCCGATCTAGTTTATACCACTATCGGACTGATTCTGGCAAGTGCTGTAGCAAACTTGCGGAACAGAAACTTCTTCGTCAACGCAGCGCTGAATATGAAATCTGTTTTTCATGCGCGCTCCTCGAAGCACAAACACCGTCCATCAACATGCGGCGCGCCAAAAATTACACGCGCGCATCGTTGCAGCGAGCGCGCCAACACGCGTTGACTGCACTCGAACAACCATTTCATGGGCGCACACACCGATGTGCGCATCTTGTGATGTAAAACAGTCTTACGACAACTTTGTGATCTCTGAATCGCAACGGCGCGCTCGATTTTCGCCGTGCGCGCGCTCCAACGCACCCGCTGTCAGTTCAATCAGGCTCACTCACCGGCTGAGCCGATGTCGTGGCGTTATTGAGGCTGCCCAACGGCGTGTCAGGCGTCTCGACTTGAAGAATCTGATCGCCGACACCCTCAAAAATAGAATGAAGAAAAACACCGTTGATCGAGTTGTAGAGCTCAACGGCCCGGCGATCGGAGAGCGTCATCGGCACGCGAGCGCGGACCAGACCGTTGGCCGGGTTGTACCAGAATGCTGCAACGCTCCGATCAGACGCGACGCGAACCTGCGGATGCTCCAGCGCCGCTTCTTCGTGCGGCGCGATTTCGAGCCACGGCCGATCGTGTGACAGAAGCGGATTCCAAGGCGGATTGTCGCCAAACCATGCGGGGTCAATATCAATGGGCCAACCTCGGCCGTTGACTTCAACCTCACCGGTGGCGCCTTTGACGCGGATCGTTCGTTCGATGCTGTGAACGTTTTGCCGGGTCGTCACCACCTCGGCGCGCTCGCGACTGACCTTGGCGCGATGCAGGACCACGCCTGAGATCACAGCGATCAACGCTGCGATTGCCACGATGTAGGTGAGAACACGCATATCCGCATCTATCATCGACCTGCAACGCCGGCTCAATGACCGATAGGTGAACCCGGATCGTCCGACATTGAGCCTGCCAAAACTCCCCGGCGCCGACTGTGACGGTTGTGACGCCTGCGCGACAATCAAACGATCGACGTAGACTCAGCAGACGCCCGCCAACGCAACAAAGGCTCGCGCGGGTGAGACATGCGACACAACTCACAAACAACCGGATCGATAAAAAGACAAGGAAACCACAACGATGACCGGCATCCAGATACGTCAGCTTGAATGCGGAATGGACCTCATCGTGGAAAAAATCCCCACGGTGCGCTCAGTGGGAATGTCGTGGTCCATCACCGGCGGGTCGGCGCGCGAGCCGGCCCCGCTCGAAGGGCTGGGCGCCATGTGGACCGAACTGCTCTTCCGAGGCGCGGGACAGCTCGATTCTCGAGGGCATGCAGACGCGATGGATCGGCTCGGCGCCTCTCGACACGCCGGCTCCCAGACGTTTTTCATGAATATCTCGGGCACGATGCTCGGCCAGCGAGTCATCGACGCCCTGCCGCTCTTCGTAAATATGGTTCGCTCACCCAGAATGGACGAAGCGTCGATCGAGCCGACGCGCGATCTGTGCATGCAGGCTCTCGCGTCGCTTCAGGACGATCCACATCAGCGCGTGATGATGCTCGCCAGGAAAAACCACGAGCCGACGCCGCTCAACCGTTCGGGGATGGGTCGGCTGGAGACGCTGAAGACGCTCACCCGTGACAATCTGGTCGACGAATGGAAACGGCTGGCTGTGCCAACAGGTTCGGTGATTGCATTGGCAGGAGATGTCGACGCGGACGCAATCGAGAGTCGGCTCAACGAGCTGCTCGCAGGTTGGGCCGGCCAGGTAGATGATGTGACGTGGGAACATCAGGGCGAGCGAGGCGCCTGCCATGAATCAGACGACACCAACCAGGTCCACATCGCAGTCCTCCACGACGCTCCCAAAGAAGCGGACGAAGACTCGCTCCTCGAGCGCGTCGTCCTCAACGTGCTGTCGGGAGGGATGAGCGGCCGACTCTTCACCGAAGTGCGCGAAAAGCGAGCTCTCGTCTATTCCGTCAACGCCAGTTATGCAGCAAGCCGGGATTTCGGGCGAGTCGCTGCGTACGCGGGGACCACGCCTGACAAAGCGCAGGAGACGCTCGATGTCCTCGTCGGTGAGCTAACAAGAATCAACGGTGACACCTCGACGGGGGGCGGCGCCTCCCAAGAAGAGTTCGACCGAGCAATCGTCGGCATGAAATCGCGACTGGTGATGAGCGGCGAATCGACGTCCGCCCGAGCGGGAGCGCTGGCGTCTGACTGGTTCCGCGTCGGTCGACCTCGCACACTCGACGAGCTCGCCAAAGCGATTGATGCAGTCACGCTTGATCAGGTCAATGAATATCTTGCCCGCCGAGAGCTTGGAAAGCTGACGATCGCGACGATTGGCCCGGAGCCGTTGCAGGCGCCTGAATAATTGAACAAAGCCTGCCCAACTCAAGCCCGGGCGAAGATCGCATCATTTATGTGTGCATAGGTGCTTGACGAAACGGTTGGCGCCGTGTGATCAGCCGGTCCAACTAGCAAGAAGCGTGGCGAGATCGATGCTGTTGACGACGCCATCCCCGTTGAAGTCCGCAGGGAGTTTCGGCCCGGTGGCGCCCCAGCCTGCCAGCAGGATCGCAAGATCAGCACCATTGATGGAGCCATCGCCGTTGAGATCGAGCGGGTTGGTCGTAAGATTGAGGAGCATCGCGACGGAGTTGTCGGGAAGCGAGGCAACCACAAGATCCGGGCTGCCATCCATATTGATATCACCGACTGCGAGCGATCGCGCAGACAGGCCCGCGGGGAAGAACCGCGGCGCATCGAAGAAGCCCGTTCCACTATTGACGAGCACCGTCACATCGCCGGTCGCCACGTTCGACGAGATCAAATCAGGGTTGCCGTCAAAGTTCAGATCGACCAGTGCGATATCCCAAGGCCCGACACCCGAACCAAGCGGGCCGCCCGTCGAGAGCTGGACAGGAGGATCGAAGGTGGTGGTGGCGTTGCCCAAAAGCAGATAGATGGCGCCGAGCGAACTGGGTGTGTCACCAGCGATCGCAACATCGAGCAAACCGTCCCCATTGACATCCGCCGCGGCAAGAGCGCGAGGGCTCTCTCCTGCTGGGAAAAACACCGGTGGATCGAACATGCCGTTGCCCTGATTGATCAAGAGTGAGACGGAGTTGTCCGAGAAGCTCGCTGCGACGATGTCCACGAACCCGTCCATGTTCATGTCGTGGGCTGTCGCGACCACAAAAGCGACGCCCGCAGCCTGGAGCATGGGCACGCCAAACGTTCCATCGCCGACCCCTTTGATGACCGCGACATCGTTGAAGACGCCGACCACTAAATCGAGAATGCCGTCGTTGTCCAAATCGACCAGCTCAACAGATTCTGGAGAAGACCCAACGGGGCACAGCAGCTTGAATGTAAACGCGCCGGCGCCGTCGTTGAGCAGAACAACCACCCCGTCCTGGCTGGAGCCGATGGGATCCTGTGTCACCACCAAATCGAGGTCGCCGTCGTTGTCGATATCTCCCAGATCAAGATCAACCGGAAACACACCAATGGGGATTTCACTGGCGGAGATGAATGTCCCCACTCCCAATCCGAAGCGGATCGACACGGTTCCCTGTTGGAAGTTCGCTGAAACAAGATCGAGCAGTGTGTCGCCGTCCAGATCTCCCAGCGCCACGGCGATCGGCGCGTTGCCCGTCGGGATCAGCGCCGGGGCGGCAAAGCCAGCAAAGAGAGACCCCGCGTGTGTCGATGAAACGGATGAGCACAAGAGCGCAACGGCACCCATCGCCATCCGCGAAGCGGAAAGATCGCCAAAACGAAGTCGGCGTGGTGTGCTCATCGCGTCGCTCCTCTCTTGGCCCCGGCGAACCTCGAAATGAGATCCCCCCGAAGCAGACGGAACTTCTCTGCACGCCGGTCCCATTGTTGCATGATTTCCTCAGAGAGCAATAGGCAAACCCCCCATATTTACAAGAAATCTACCATACCCAGTGACAAGATCCACCCAACAGCACGCATCTACTGTATAAAAAAAGGGTTATACGAATAACAAAATCTCAGGAGAGATCCCGAAAATCATCCCCCCAACTCACTTTTCCCAAGATGCCCACAAAAAGCCCAGCCCCGCATCGCTGCCCCATCCAGCACTACAATCCAAGCCCATGACCAACTCAGACTCGTTCTACATCACCACGCCGATCTATTACGTCAACGATCGGCCTCACATCGGGCACTGCTACACCACGCTGCTCGCTGATGTCGCTGCACGCTTCTACCGGCTGGTCGGCGCCGACGTCTTCTTCCTCACCGGCACCGACGAACATGCTGAAAAAGTTGTCACCGCAGCAGAGGAGCGCAGCCTGACACCGCTCGAGTGGGCCGACCGCAATGCAGCAGCATTTCAGGAAGCCTTCCGCGAGCTGGAGTTCTCCAACGACGACTTCATCCGCACCACCGAAGATCGACACAAAAACAAAGTCATCGAATACATCCGCCAACTCCAAAAGTCAGGTGATGTCTATCTCGGCGATTACGAAGGATGGTGGGACGCCTCGCAAGAGGAGTACGTCACCGACAACGTCGCGCGCGAGCACGACTTTTCCAGCCCCGTCACCGGCAAGCCTCTCGTCAAACGAACCGAACGAAACTATTTCTTCAAGCTCAGCCAATACGCCGATCGGCTGCGCGATCATATCGATAAGAATCCCAGCTTCATCGGCCCCGCTGCGCGGCGCAACGAAGTCATCGGGCGGATCAAACAGGGGTTGCAGGATGTGCCCGTTTCGCGCGCGATCGATCCCAACCAGCCAGGCGCCGACTGGGGCATCCGCATGCCTGACGACGACGAACACCGCGTCTATGTGTGGATCGATGCGCTCATCAACTATCTCAGCGTTGTGGACACACCCGATCGGCAATCGCGCTGGCCCGCTGATGTCCACGTCATCGGCAAGGACATTTTGTGGTTCCACGCCGTGATCTGGCCCTGCCTGCTCATGGCCCTCGACAAAGAACTGCCCGGCTGCGTCTACGCACACTCGTACTGGATCCGCGAAGGCCGAAAGATGTCCAAGAGTCTGGGCAACTTCCTCGACATGCCCACACTGCGTGGCTACTGCGATTCCTTCGGCGTCGACGCGGTGCGCTGGTTCCTCACCACGCAGGGACCGATGGGCGCCACCGACGCGGACTTCTCGCACAAGCGCTTCGTCGAAGTCTACAACAGCGATCTTGCAAACTCGGTCGGCAACGCGCTGAGCCGAGTGACGAAAATGATCGACAAGTACTTCGACGGCGCCATCCCCGACCCGGCTGGCGTCACCGAATATGCCCAGCATGATTGGCCGCAGATCACCGCTGCCGCCCTCGCTTCAGTGACCACAAAGATGGCTGCGATGGACCTGCCAGGCGCCATGGCGGACGCAATGACCATCGTGCGAAAAGTGGATGGCTACATCCACACGACCGAACCCTTCAAGCTCATCAAAGACGAGTCAAAGAAAGCTGAAGTCGCCGCGATTCTCTACCACTGTGCTGAGGCGCTTCGGATCGCCAGCGTCCTCCTGAGCCCTGTCATGCCATCTCAAATGCACGAGTTGCAGCGTCGACTGGGCGTCTCTCCCGATGCCAATATTCTGCCTCTCGCAGAGCGTGCTGCATGGGGCGGCATCCAGCCCGGCGCGACGATCGAATTGGGCGATCCTCTCTTCCCGCGAGCCGATGCTGCCGACCCGCCGCCCGACCCGGTGGAGATGTAGCCGAACCACTACCCTTCACGCATGATTCGTCTTCAGCGATATGCAAGCAGACTCCAGGCAGAGCACGCCGCGATGTTCCTCCGAGGCCACGATGTTCAGGCGATCGTGGTCGGCGATTACGTCAATGCGATCCTCGGCCCAGCAAGCCCCAAGATGCTCCAAGTTGAGTTGATGTTGCTCGAGCCGGCCCAGAAAGACCTTGCCGTCCAGTTGCTCGAAGAGTTTGACTCGGCGCCAATCGAGCTCGACGCCGACTGGGAACGACAAGCCGAGCCCGAACTGCACAACGTCGACCTCACTGGTTTTGATCTGCGATGCACAGGCTGCAAGCACGACCTGTCAGAGCTTTCGCAGACGGGAGTGTGCCCGGAGTGCAGCGGGGAATATGACTTCCTCGTGCTCATCGTCGCAAGGCATGGCCCCGAAGCGCTCGAAGCGATCTTCAGCTCGGCGCCAGACATGAGCGCCTTTACCCGCCGACGGTTTTGCAAAGAGTGCAGCGAAGACATCACTTCCCTCCCCGTGCGAGGCCGATGCCCACAGTGCGGCAAACTGTTCGATAAGGAACTGGAATAGCCGCCGTTTGAAAAACCCACTGTTTGAAGACTCAGTAGGACGGGCGTCTCGCCCGTCAATCGAAGCGTGGCCCTTGGACGCCGGATCTGAGCATAGGGAAGGTCCGGGTTGACCCTCTACTGTAGAATCCTGTTCATATCGTGAGACAGGATAGAACCCTCCAGAAAGACCGGATTAGGACCAGATTGTTGAACGCGCGACGATGACCAACTCAGCCGATCACAACGACGACTTCGACAACGCCCTCACCCGGGCGCGGTCCATGCTGCGCCAAAGTTATCGAGGCACGCTTCAATTCGACGAGCATTTCGTCCCGATCAAATATGTGATTGATCCGGCCGATGGCAGGCTCGTGGCGCCGGTGATGGTCGCCATGCTCACCGCGGCAGAAACAATCCTGTTCGTCCCCGAGGAAGCGGAAGATTCGCTGCAAATGCTCGTCTCCCTCGAAGAAATCGACGGCCAATCCCACCCCTGTGCCGATCGCTGGCAAATGTATCACGGCCAGCCCGAAGACATCCGCTGGGCGACAATGTGGATCGACATGGCCAAACTCGTCGGCGTCGTGATAGACGGCGACGCGCTCATGGGCACCGATGCGCTGGCCAATGATGAACCAGCCCTGTGCACACTCGCCAATGCTGACCGTGCCTCGCTCATTTCTCTGTGCGCATCGAGAGCAGAAAAGAAGGTCGAATCGCCGCTCTGCGTCGGCGTGAACAAAACAGGGCTCGATATTCGCACGCGGTTTGACATCGTTCGCGTGCTCTTCGATGAGCCAGCCAGCAACGGCGACGCAGCGGCTGAGATGATTGAGAAAATGCTTGAGGAGGCGGGAAAAAGTTGACCAAAGTGCTTGTCACAAGAGAAATCCCCGGCGAACTCGACCTCCCCGGAGCCGAGCTCGTGATCGGTCCGCCCGAAGGCTATCCCGATCCGAATGAACTGCGCGAGTTTGTCGCATCCCACGCACCGATCGACGCGATGGTGACGATGTCCCAGGATCGCGTGGATGGCGCGCTGCTCGACGCTGCGGGCGATCAGCTTCGCGTGATCTCCAACTTCGCCGTCGGCTATGACAATATCGATCTTGCAGCATGCACCGCGCGAGGAATCGTCGTCTGCAACACACCCAAAGCAGTCACGGAAGGCACCGCGGACCTTGCGTGGGCGCTTTTGCTAGGCGCCTCTCGCCGACTCCGCGAAAGCCAACGCATGATCGATTCAGAGGAATACGCTAAATGCGGCGCGCTGGGGATGTGCGACCTGCTCGGCGTGGACATCGCAGGGCGCACTCTCTTGATCGTCGGCGCCGGCCGGATCGGATACGCCGTGGCGCTGCGGTCGATCGGCTGGGGGATGCGAGTGCTCTATGTCGCGCGCTCCAGGCACTATTCCTTCGAGTTCGCGCCAATCAACGCGACACAGGTGTCACTCGAAGACGGCCTGCGCCAAGCGGATTTTGTGAGCCTGCACACGCCGTTGACACCGGAAACCAAACATCTGATCAATGCGGATCGGCTCGCCCTGCTCAAACCAACTGCGGTTCTGGTCAACACCGCTCGCGGGCCCGTGGTCGACGAGCAGGCTCTCGTTGCCGCCCTCAAAAACAAGCGTCTTTTCGCTGCGGGGCTCGATGTGTACGAAAACGAGCCCAATATCAGTCCGGGGCTGCTGGAGCTGGACAATGTCGTGTTGACGCCTCACATCGGGTCGGGCGCGAGACGGTATCGTCTACTAATGACCGAGATTGTCAGCGGGAACATCCGGGCCGTTCTCGACGGCGACGCCCCCGTCAATGTCGTGACCGCGTAAAGCCCAGCCCCACCAGTTTGATAACCATTGCTTCGCATATTTCTGATCCTTTCTCTGATCCTTTCAATACGTTCTTGGAGTTGACCGAACCCATGTCCGACCATGCATCCCACCACATTGCAACGCGTGTGATTCACGCGGGGCAGGAGCCCGAAGCGACGACCGGCGCCGTCATGCCGCCCATTTTCACCGCTTCGACGTACATCCAGCAGTCGCCGGGCGTTCACCAGGGGCTCGACTACATCCGCGCGCACAACCCGACGCGCTTTGCCCTCGAACGAATGATCGCACAACTGGAAGGCTCAGGAATCTCGCGCGACCTCGACGAAAGCGAAGGCGGCTTTGCCTTTTCCAGCGGGATGGCAGCGGTCGGCTCGCTCCTCGATCTTGTCGACGCCGGCGCCCACGTCGTCTGCATGGACGATCTCTACGGCGGGACGCATCGCCTGCTGTCACAAGTACGGCAGCGCTCGCAGGGATTGCAGCTCAGCTACGTCGACATGACGAAGCCGGATCAGTTTGCCGAGGCGATGACCGCGAAGACGCAGCTTGTGTGGGTCGAGTCGCCGACCAATCCGAATCTGAAGATTGCTGACCTGGCGCGCATCGCAGAGATCGCCCGCGCGAAAAACCCCGACGTAATGCTTGCGTGCGACAACACGTTCGCCTCGCCGATCAACCAACGGCCGCTCGAACATGGGTTCAACATCGTCATGCACTCCGCGACGAAATATCTCGGCGGCCATTCTGACGTGCTCGCCGGAATCCTTGTGACGAACGATCCTAAACTTGCTGAGCAGATCCGGTTCATTCAGAAATCGCTCGGGGCCGTCCTCGGGCCTTTCGATTCATACTTCGTGTTGCGCGGCATTAAAACGCTTGCACTCAGGATAGATCGACACAACGAAAGCGCCGCAAAAATCGCCACTTGGCTGGAAAAACACCCCAAAGTCGAAAGCGTGCTCTATCCCGGGCTGCCGACCCATCCCCAGCACGAAATCGCAGCCAAACAGATGGACGGCTTCGGCGGCATGATCACGCTCTTCATCAAAGGAGGGCTCCCCGAGGCGCGCACCATGCTCGAACGATTGCAAATCTTCGCACTTGCTGAATCGCTGGGCGGCGTCGAGTCGCTCGTCGACCACCCCGCCATCATGACCCACGCGTCCATCTCCGCCGACCAACGAGCGGAGCTTGGGATCACCGACACGCTCGTCCGGCTCTCCGTCGGTGTCGAAAATGTTGACGACCTGATCGCTGATCTTGCCCGCGCACTGCAATGAGCGACACCCATGACTTCGACCCACCGCATCATCGACGCCAACGCCAACCGCGCGCGGGAAGCACTGCGCGTGATGGAGGATGTCGCGCGCTTTGCCCTCGATGATGCGGCGCTGTGTCGATCGCTCAAAGAGCTTCGCCACGACCTGCGGGGGGCGCTGGATGCGCTGCCAGGCGGCGCCGGGCTGTTGATCGCTTCGCGCGATACTGAAGGCGATGTCGGCACAGGAGTTTCAACTCCATCGGAACAGGATCGCGCCGGGCTGCGGGAAGTCGCACTGGCTGCATCGCATCGGCTGACTGAATCGCTGCGGTCTATAGAGGAGTGCGCCAAGACGCTCCTAACCAGCGAACAACCAACTACGACAACTTTCGAGTCCCTCCGCTATCGCGCCTACGACCTCGAGAAGCGGTTGATCTTGGCGCTCGGAGCCGGTCGCGCAGCTTTCACCGGCTGGCGACTGTGCGTGCTCCTCACCGAATCGTTGTGCGTTCATCACGACTGGCGCACGGTAGCAAGGCTCTCACTCGAAGCGGGCGCTGACTGTGTGCAGCTTCGGGAGAAGGATCTGGCCGGCCGGGAACTCTTGTCGCGCGCCAAAGAACTGGTCGCACTCGCTGAGCCTTACTCTGCGAGCGTCATCATCAACGACCGCCCGGATATCGCCCTGCTATCTGGTGCAGCGGGCGTTCACATCGGGCAAGACGATCTCCCCATCAGTGAGATTCGCGCCCTGGCAGGCGATGAACTGCTCATCGGCGTCTCAACTTCCACGATCGAAGAAGCTCGCGCTGCGGCTGCTGCTGGAGCGGACTCCTGCGGCGTCGGACCGATGTTCCCCACCACCACTAAACACAAAGATTCGATCAGCGGCCCCGCCTATCTCCGCGAATATCTGAGCTGCGATCCTCCGCTCCCCCCCGCGCTGGCGATCGGCGGGATCACGCCTGACAATCTCAGCGAACTCATCGCAGCTGCCGGCGAAAAACGCTTTGGCGTCGCGGTCAGTTCGTGCGTGTGCAGCGCTCGCGAGCCGGGCACAGTCGTCAAAGCTATCCTCGCAGCGTTCACTCACCCTTTGCAGGAGACGCCATGCCCGTCACGTTCCAGCGAGCCGACCTCGACAACGGCCTGACCATTGTCGCCGAGACCGATCCCGACGCCCACACCGCAGCAGCCGGGTTTTTCGTCAAGACCGGCGCCCGCGACGAGGCGAGCGACGTCATGGGGGTTTCGCACTTTCTCGAACACATGATGTTCAAAGGGACCGCCCGCCGAACCGCGGATGATGTCAACCGCGAGTTTGACGAGCTTGGCGCCCGATACAACGCCTTCACTTCCAGCGAGATGACTGTCTTCCATGCGCAGGTGCTCCCCGAACGGCTCGACGCTGCGGTCGATCTGCTCGCTGACATGCTCCGCCCAGCTTTGCGCGAAGAGGATTTCACCACTGAGAAAAACGTGATTCTCGAAGAAATCGCGATGTATATGGATCAACCCTTCTGGGTGCTGTACGAAAACGTGATCGAACAGCGCTACGGCGACCACGCGATGGCTCACCGCGTGCTGGGCACCAATGAGACCATCACCGCGCTGACTGCGGACCAGATGCGCACCTATTTCAACGATCGCTACTCCGCGGACAACACGACCGTCGCGCTGGCTGGCAATCTGGATTTTTCCAAAACAGTCGAACAAATCTCATCGTTGTGCTCCGCATGGGAGCGAACGGGCGCCTCGCGCGACACGACGCTCCCGCCTGCCAACAAAGGCTCTTTCACGCACCATGACGAGACGGTTCACCGCTGTTACCAGATGATGCTGTGCCCCGCGCCGGGTGCGAATGATGAACGCCGATACGCAGCGACGATGCTCGCGCTGGCGCTGGGAGGCCCCGACAACAGTCCCCTGCACTGGTCGATTATCGAGCC
>CAYMQF010000010.1:14557-20049 GCA_964392425.1 uncultured Phycisphaeraceae bacterium | reverse complement strand
ATGCAACGGCTCGGCCGAATGTGGACGTACCAAGGCGAATACAAATCGCTCGAAGAAGAACTTGACGCGATCAACGCGGTGACGCTCGCGGACATCCACTCGCTGCTCGAAGAGTTTCCCTTTGAGCCACGCATGTTCGGCAGGCTCCTGCCCGAGTCATGAACGCCCGCACCGAGCAACCTGAAAACGATTCGGCCGATCGGTACGCGCTGTACGAAGCAGCAGCGCAGTCCCCCACGATGCAGGCGCAGTTCATTCGCGCCGTCCACAGCGGGCGCGAAGGAGAAACAGTCACACTGGGCGAAGATTTCAGCGGAGCCGGGGCCCTCTCCCGCGCGTGGCTGGAAATCGATCCGGCGAACCGTGCGGTCTGTGTAGATTGCGATTCGGAGCCGATCGAGAGATTGCGCGCAATCGCCAACGATGACCCTCGCCTGACGATTCACTGCAAAGATGTGCGGGAAGTGGCCGACCTGGTCGGCGTGATCGCCGTCCTGAACTTTTCCATCTGCGAACTGCAAACACGATCCGACCTGCTCAGCTACCTCACCCACGCGCGAAGTCGGCTCATCAAACAGGCGGGGCAAGCGGGGCTGATTACGCTCGATATCTACGGCGGCGTCGACGCCTATGCCCGCGGCGAGTCGGAGGTCGAGCTTCGTAACGGCGCCCTCTATATCTGGGAGCAGCGTCAGGCGGACCCGCTTACTGGGCGAGTCATCAACGCGATGCATTTTGTCCTGCCTGACAGAACGAAAATCCGCGACGCCTTCGTCTATCACTGGCGGCTGTGGTCAGTCCCTGAGCTAACCGATGCCCTAGCCGAGACGGGGTTTGGCGAGATCAAAATCTACGATCGGCTGGGCGACGCGATCGACGGTGACGGTCGGCTCTACCCGTCGCCAATCGAATCCGCTGATGATCTCGACGAAAACTATGTGGTGTATCTGACGGCACAGGCGAGTCGATGACTGCTCTGGACCGGGCCGACCAATGCAGGCTGATCGATTCAAGCGGACAATAGAATCGTGACATTTCTCGCGCCAATGGTGGGACTGCTGGCTGGCTCGATCGCGGGGTCGATCCTGCTGCTCTTTTATTTCCTCAAGCTGCGGCGGCGTCCCGTCCGCGTCAGTTCAACTCTCCTCTGGGAACGAGCTGTGCGCGACCTGCAGGTCAACGCTCCCTTCCGCTGGCTCCGCACGTCGTGGCTGCTGCTGCTGCAGATGTTGGCTCTTGCAGCGTTTGCTCTGGCTCTGGCGAGACCTGCTATCGACGCACAACAGTCGCAAGCAGACCGCGTTGTGCTTCTGATAGACAACTCAGCCTCGATGAGCGCGCCCAGCGGCGCCGACGACGACACCGACACGACACGCCTCGACGAAGCGAAAGAACGCGCGCTCGAACTCATCGATCGACTCGATAAGACGATCGCCGGTTCGTCCGGCAAAGTCGAGATCACGGTGGTCTCGTTTGCAGCATCACCGACTGTACGGACGGGGTTCACCAGCGCTCGCAATGTGCTCATCCATGGGGTCAAGTCGATCGAGCCCACCGATCAGCCTGCGGATCTTCCCGCGGCTCTCAAGCTCTCCCAAGCGCTCGTGATGCAGGGGCAGAGCGACGACAATCGATCCACGCGTCTCGTGCTGATCGGCGACGGCGCCTACCGCAAGTCCGCAGCGAGTGTAGGCACGGGCGGCGCGGAGTTCAGATTCATTCGCGTGGGGCCGGCGCCTCAAGCACTGCGTGACAATCTCGGCATTGTGGCGATGTCCGCCAGACGCGATCTCGACGATCCATCGCTGGTGCGCATCTTTGCGCGTGTGATCAATGCTGGAGCTGATCAGATTTCCACGCCGATCACGCTGCGCATTGATGACGAGTCGATTGAGAGCCGAAGAGTCGTCGTGCCGGGTCGGGACACAAAAGGCGCCGGGGAGGCAGTGGTGACGATGGAGTTCACCGATGCGCCGACAGGAAAGCCCAAGATCGTCTCGCTTGTTGTGCCTCGTGCTGACGATTTGCAAGCGGACAACGTCGCAGCGATTCGGCTGGCGTCTGCGATCCCGCCTCGCGTCTTGATTGTCACGTGGGATACTCAGAATGAAGCAAGGCGACTCACGCGCGAGCTTCTGGTCGGCGCCGTCCGCGCGATCGGTTCGACCATCGTCGACACGATCGACATCAATACATACGGTCAGCTGAGCAAGACTCCCGACGGGCTGAAAAACTATGACCTTGTGATTTACGACGGTGTGGGAATCTCCTGGCTGCCGCCTGTGCCAACCATTCGATTCGGTTCGCGGTTCACCCCCTCCACAACAATACAAACGAAGGATGGCAAGACGATTGTGGTTCCTGGTATCACCGGGATCGGAATGAATATCGGCCCTCTCCGTTTTGCATCGTGGCGCCGATCGCACCCGATCCTTCGGCAGGTCAATCTGGACAATGTTTTTGTTTCGTCGATGACGCGCTCCGCCGCGTACAGATCTCCCGCAGACGGCGTTGAAGTCGAAAAACTGGCGACCGGCACGAATGGCAGGCCCTTGATCTCGCTGGTGCGCGATCACGGCGTCAAACGATTGATCGTCGGCTTCGAGCTGATGAACTCCAACTGGCCGACGCAGGTGAGCTTCGTTGTGTTTATGACCAACGCCGTCGAACAGCTCACCGGCTTGATCGGTGAAACCACCAGCGTCGCGCACACCACGACGGAGCCCATCGTCGTCCGCGTCGAGCCAGGCGTGACTGCGGTGCGCACCGATGGGCCTCTCACTCTTGAAAAAAAGGTGGAGCCCGGCTCAATGACAGTCAATCTCGGCGTGCTGGACCGCGTGGGGCTGTACCGCATCGAAGGCGCCCTCCGCAGCGACCGACTCGAGCCGATCAATCTCTTTGATGCGGGCGAGAGCGCGATCGAGACAAGCGACGGCGTGCACATCGCGGGGCAAACCGCTTCTGCAGGGTCGTTGGATTCCGCGGCTCCAATAGAAATCTGGAGCTGGTTCGTTCTGGCGGGGCTGCTCTTCCTCACCGCAGAGTGGCTGCTCTACGCGTGGCGGATGCGCGTGTGAATGCGTATGGTGGATCGCATGAAGACACTTTCACTGTGTGTGCCCAGCGCCATTGTCGCAGCGGCGTTTCTCTTCCCGGCGCCTACCGCACATGCGGGGGAGTTGGATTCCTACTCGCTGGATTTACAAGACAAAGAACACGATCGCGCAAAGCTCACCTTTGAAGCGAGCACGTTTGGAGTCGTCTCAGCTTCGGGCAGCCTGGACGGCGGCGGCACGGCGCGCGTCAGCCGAGCAGGCTTCTTTTTTGATTCGCAAATCCCCGTCGCTGACCAATGGCGCGTGAACCTTCGCCTCGAAAACGAATATTCCTTCTACAACTTCAGCGGGGCCAACGCGCTGGGTGGCAAGCCGTTCAACACGCTCAACCTCGTCCGCCTCATCCCCAGCGCGACGTGGAACAGCAACGACGGCTGGATCGTCAGCTTCGGGACCATCCTCGACTACGCTGGAGAGTCGGGCGCCAACGCTGGTGATTCGTTGCAGGCAGGCGGTTTCGTCACGGTGCGAAAGCGTCTGAGCAAAGACCTGACCGTCGGCATCGGCGGTTTGGCACAAGGACGATTCGAAGACCATGTACGGGGCCTCCCGATCTTCACGATCGACTGGCGCGTCAGCGATTCGTTGCGAATCTTCTCCGATCGGCTGGGGCTTCACGTCGAAGAGCAACTGGCGCCTGACTGGTTCATGACTTTGCGTGCGCGCTTCGAGCCGAGGGAGTATCGGTTGGACAACTCACCGACGGCGGTGCTGCCCGGTGGAGTGGCGCGCGACGAAAGCGTGCTGATCGGCATGGAGCTTTCCTGGCGGCCCAACAAACTCGTCAAAGCGTCCATCGAAGTAGGCGGGATTGTCTATCAGAAGTTCGAGCTGCTCAGTGCGGGTGGCAACGAGCTTTTCGACGCCAATACGAGTCCAACGCCTTACATCGGCGGCAGCCTGTCGCTGAACTTTTAGACTTCTTCCGTCAAGCCAACGAATAGGAAAGCGAGATAATGAAGGACGAAAAGTCCAATGCTGCAGGTGTGGACCGCCGATCGTTTCTTGGCGCTGCAGGAGCTGCGCTCGGTGTCGGGCTTCTGCCTGCTGGGGCGCAAGCGAATCAACCTCCTGCGGGACGAGACAAGCCGACACGCGCGAAGAATCTGATTCTCGCCATCGCGGACGGCATGAGCCTGGGTTGTCTGGCGATTGCGGATCTCGCGATGCAAAGGCGGCATCACCAACGTTCGCGCTGGGTTGAATGGATGAACGAGCCGAACGTGCGGTCGGGGCTCAACGCGACGACGCCTGCTGTGGGTTTGCTTACGGATTCTGCTGCGAGCGCGAGCGGCTGGGGGATCGGCCAGCGCGTGGCCAACGGGTCAATCTGCGTGATGCCCGACGGGAGCGAGCCGGCGCCATTGTTCCTGCGAGCCAAACAGGCTGGTAAACGCATCGGGCTCGTGACGACTTCGTATCTTCCCGACGCGACACCCGCAGCGATGATCGCCAACACTCCGAAAAGGTCGCAGCGCGAACGAATCGCAAAGCAAATGATCGACCGAGGAGTCGACATCGGCATCGGTGGAGGCTCCCGCTATTTCAATGAACAACAGTCGCGCGATGCGGGCGTTTCGTGGGCGCCCACCTTCGATGAACTTCGCCGGATCGTGCAGGAGGGATCGAGCGAGCGTGTGTTCGGACTGCTCGCCGATGGCGAACTCCCCCACTCACTGGATCGGTCGGATCGTGATCCGTCGCTGCGCGAACTGGCTACAACGGCGCTGGAGCACCTTTCCGATTCGCCCAACGGCTTTTGCCTGATGGTTGAAAATGAACACACCGACGAAGCGGGGCACAACAACGACGCAGCCTCGACGCTCGCTGACATGCTCGAGTTCGAAAGCACGCTCGACCTGCTAATCGACTTTGCGCGCACTTCGGGCGACACCTTGCTGATCGCGACGACGGATCACGCCTGTGGCAATCCCGGCTTTTCCACCTATGGAAAGGCGGGAAACCCTCAGTTTGAAAAATTGCTCGGCTGTCGACGATCGTTCGTATGGATCTTCATGAAGTTCGGCAAGCTGAACGAACGTGACAGAACCGCCGCGGCGCTCGCATCGATTGTTCAAGAGGCATGCAATGTCTCGCTCAACGAAGCAGAAGTGGCGACGCTCGATCGGGCGCTGAAGAAAAATCGCGTCGATCCGTATGAGCCTCGCAATCGGTTGACATCGGTGCTTGGATCAGTATTGGCAAACCACTTGGGCGTGGTGTACACGGGGCCCAACCATGCGACGGACCATGTGCTCGTCACAGCGATGGGGCCGGGCGCCGACCGATTGCCAGCGGTGGGTCATCACACCGATGTGCATGATCTGATGACTGCAGCACTGGGGCTGCCCGCGCCGTGACAGGCGGGGACGC
>CAYMQF010000010.1:4825-14457 GCA_964392425.1 uncultured Phycisphaeraceae bacterium | reverse complement strand
CATGATCTGATGACTGCAGCACTGGGGCTGCCCGCGCCGTGACAGGCGGGGACGCTACTCTCTCAGCTATGAGTGAAACAACGAAACAACTTGCTGGGCGAATCGCGGTCGTGACAGGCGCCAGCGCAGGCATCGGCGAAGCGATCGCGCGCGATCTCGCGTCCAAAGGCGCCGCGGTCGTGGTCAATGCTCGCCGGGCGGACCGCCTTGCATCACTGGTCGACGCAATCGAATCGGCTGGCGGACGAGCTGTCGCAGCAGTGGGTGACTGTGCGGAGCAGTCTGTCATTGATGCGATGCTGGATGCAGGGGAGAAACTGCGCGAAGGTGACGGGCGAGACGCCCATCCCACTGGGAACTGTTCAGCTGCTGCGCCGGATCTAATCATCGCCAATGCGGGACGGGGATTGGCTGGAAGCGTCGTGACCTCCGATGAATCGCAGTGGGAGGAGATGATTCGGACGAACGTGACCGGCGCCGCCCGATTGGTGCGAGCCGCGGCTCAGCGGATGCTCGCTGACATTGAGCGCGCAGGCAAAGACGATTGGAAGCAGACGCCGCGCGACATCGTGATCCTCGGGTCCAACGTCGGCAAACACATCTCGCCCTTTTCATCGATGTACGGCTCGACCAAGTTCGCGGTTGGCGCGATTGCAGAAGCGGTCCGCCGAGAGCTGGGGCCGAGCGGGATCCGTGTCACGCAGATTTGCCCCGGCATCGTCAAGAGCGAGTTTCAACAAGTGGCTGGGTACGACCCGGAATGGTCACGCGATTTCCTCGCAAAGTTCGACCCCGTGCTCGACCCGATCGACGTGGCGAACATCGTGTCGTTCGTTGTCACGCAGCCCGCCCATGTGCACATCAACGATGTAGTGATGCGCCCAACAAGGCAGGATTACCCTTGAATATCAGGTGAAGCAGGCGCCAAAGGCGGACCTGAACTCACTGCTGCTGTGACCTTGCCGGTCCCCATGCGCAGGCTCATGATGAAATCGCGCACCGCGTGGACACATTGCGGGCGGAAGCGTTCATCGGTCCACAAATCGTTGTGATGGCCGCCCTCGATGGAAAGAAACAATCCTCGCTCTGCAGCGCTAGCGATGGCGCGCCCATCATCAGCAGGGCAAACTTCATCGTGAGCGCCATGCATCACCAGCAACGGCTGCGACATTCGCTGGGCATGAATAACGCGGTCAAAGCCTTTCCAGAACGGTCCGACTCCCAGCTCGACGCCGAGGAGTTGGAACGCGAGTTGGCCGTTGATGCGCCAGGGCAAGCCGGCGTTTCGGAGGACATTGAAGGCGGGCGTTGTGGGAAGTCTGTAAGGAGCCTCGGCGATGACACCTCGAATTCGCGCATCACCCGCCATCGCGCCAGCTGCAGCAATCGAAACCCCGGCGCCAAGCGACCAGCCATAAAGCACGACGCCTCGCTGTTGTGCATCGTCGGTGAGTTGGTCAATGATGGACTCGAGCGCTTCGTGCTCGCGCGTACCCAGAAGGCATTTGCCCGGCGCCTCTCCATGCCCGGGCGGATCCCATGCAATCACGCGCGATGCAACCGGGGTCAGCGCTTCGATGCGCACGAGAGAGCCGACCTTGGCATCGCCCCAGCCGGGCGAACAAACGATGACCGGCCCGGAGGGATCGTCTCCCTCGATGTCCCACACCGGCAAGTTATGCGTTCGCCGACCGATTCGGCACGCAGCGGTCCACTCTTCATATTGGCGCGGCACGGGCAACTCGCCGGGATCTCCCGGCATGTTGCGCGCCACGGCGCTTGCGTACGTTCGGCGGGGCGGATTGCGCAATCGCATCATCGTCCACCACGTCGCGGACGTGATCATCACGAGCAAACCAAAAGCAAGAAGAATCAGGAGTCCATACATATTCGGTTCAACCATGACGCCGATGTCCGGTCGCGGCGCCTTTCATATTGTTGGAGAACGGAGCTGGCCTGTTGCAGGGCGCCAATCAACCTCCGATCAGCGCAGCGATGTCGTTGTAGGTAACGACGATGAACACGGTGGCGATCAGCGCCAACCCTGCAAGCGAAGTGATATTTTCAATGACGGGGGAGACGGGTTTGCCAGTGACTTGTTCGATGGCGAGCATGACAAAGTGCCCGCCGTCTGCGATGGGGATGGGGAGAAAGTTGATCACTGCGAGGTTCACACTGATGAGCCCGAGGAAAAAGAGAAGATTGAGAAACCCCTGATCGACGATCTGCGTTCCGAGGTGCGCGATGCCGACGGGCCCTTTGAGTTGGTCCACCTGCACGGTCCCCTGAAAGAGACGCACGAAGGTCAGGTAGGTCGTGATCATCATCCGGCGGGTCTCAGCGATGCCTCTTCCAACAGCCTCGACGGGGTTGCTTGTTTGGTCGAGCGTCGTGTCCAACTCGAAAAGCAAAGGATTGACGGGGCTGCGCCATCCCAGTTTGTGCAGCGTCTGCACGTCATCGGCAGTGAGTGACCATTTCAGAGAAGTTTCGGGGCCTGCGGTGTAATCGTCGCCGATCGGCAGGCGCACTTCGAGAGCCACCTCGGCGCCTGCTTTTTGAGCGTACGCATCTTGAGTCGCTTTGCGAAGCGCGGCGCGGAGTGTGGAAAAGCTGCTCACCGGCTGATCGTTGACGCGCACGATCGTCGAGCCGGGCCTGAGGTTCAATCGAGCAGCGGCAAACTTGGTTGACTCTATGCGCTCTGAAGAGGCATCGTCTCCGAGGGCAGTCACGGGCACGCGAGAGATAGTCGAGAGTGTTCGCTCGGCGCTCATCACACCAAAACCGATTCGGCCGTTCTTATCGACGGGAGCCGTCAGGTCGACGTACTTGCCGTCTCGCAGAACCGTGAGATTGATATCGCTGTTTTTTCGCCGACGAATCTCAGCGATCGTAGAGGCGATGTCCGGCCAGGAGATTGCACCGACTTGCACCAGCACATCACCCGTTTTCAAGATTTTCTGCGCAGACGGTTCGGTGACGATGCCGACTTTGACCGCGGGCGCGAGGCCGAGCAGGTGAAGCTGAACTGTCGTGTCGTCATACCCAGCGATGGGCGTGACTGCCGTCTGGTACACGGGAGCGGGCATGACATCGACAATGGCTCGGCTGCCCTGCTCATTTTGAAACACCGCGCGGACCGGGGCGCCATTTGAACTGCTCAGAGCAGATTCGAGCGTCCACAGGCCAACCTCGGTGTCGCCGTTGACACTGATGAGCGTCATGCCCGGGTCCACGCCGATGAGTCCGGTGATTTCGAGCGCTGCGCGAATCTCCTGCCTCCCGGCAGGGTCGTCAATCGGCGGTTTGATGATTGTGTTTGATGACGCAGGGCCCACGCCGATTTCGAGCATATGCGTCACATTGCTTTTGCGAGGCGTCACTTCAAAAGCAAGATCATCGACCACACCCCATCGGTTGACGACGATCGTCAACGGATCATTGGGGCTTGCCATGACCACGGCGAGCGAAACATCGCTGAACGAGCGCGGCTTGCGCCCGCCGATTTCAACAATATCATCGCCCGGCTCGAGCGAAGCGGGCGTGCTACTGGGATTGCCAGCGACAAGCGTTGCCTTGGAAGCGGGCGAGTTGGGAGCGATGAAGCCAATCTTTGGTGTAGGTACAACCCGCCCGACCATGAAGACGACCACGAACAACGCAGCAGCGAGGATCATGTTCATCACAACGCCTGCGGAGATGATGACCATGCGTTTCCACACTGGTTTTTGTGTGTAGCTGTCCGGTGACTGGTTCGTGGCGGTGGGGTTGAGATCTTCCTGCCCCAGCATTTTTACATAGCCGCCAAAGGGAAACCAGTTGATGCGATACTCCGTCATGCTGACGCGAGAGGAATCGATCGAAGAGACGCCTTGCGCATCGTCGGTGAGAATTTTTTGGTATTCCCCCTCGCTTGAGCCGACGCGGAAACCGATTCCTTTTCGATAGGAGCACGCTGCGGACCCAAAGCCGATGGCGAATTGGTGCACGCTGACGCCTGCCCATTTGGCTGCGAGAAAATGGCCAAGCTCGTGGATGAAGATCACCATCCCAAAACCGATGATGACCAGAAGGAGATCGAACGCGCTGGAAAGTGAACTGAGCATGTGGGATATCCTATTCCGTCGCCGGGGCCGACTCGACCCCCGACGTGATGGTGACGGATGGTTTTCTTTTTTCGATGGTTTGGTTGACGTATCGGCGCGCTTCGCGATCGGCCGTGAGCACCTGGTCGAGGCTGGTCAACGGCGGCTGGGGGCGATCGCCGACCAGATCGCGCAGGGCTGAGCCGGCCAGCTCGACGATTCGCCCGAAAGGGATGGTGTGATTGAGAAACGCGGTGACGGCCGCTTCGTTGGCTGCATTGAAGACCGCGCCCGCGACGCCGCCCTTGTCGATCACGTCGTAGGCGAGGGAGAGAGCCGGGAAGCGGTCGGGGTCAGGCTGCTGAAAATCAAGTTGAGAAAGCGTTGTGAAATCCAGCCGATCGCTGACCCCTTTGGCGCGATGGGGATAGCTCAGCGCCCACTGGATTGGCGTTCGCATGTCCGGGGCGCCGAGTTGGGCGAGGACGGAGCCGTCTGTGTATTCGACGAAAGAATGAATGATCGACTGGGGGTGGATGACGACATCGATGCGGTCGCCCATGACGCCGAAGAGCCATCGCGTTTCGATGATCTCGAGCGCTTTATTGATGAGCGAAGCGCAGTCGATGGTGATCTTGGCGCCCATCGACCATGTGGGGTGGGCGAGCGCCTGTTCGGGAGTCGCGTTGTAGGCGTCTTCTTTTGCCCAGGTGCGAAATGGGCCACCTGACGCGGTGATGATGATGCGCGCGACCTCCGCGCCTAGCTGGCAAGGCGGGCAGATCGACTCGGGGAGCGATTGCCACATCGCGGAGTGTTCGCTGTCGATGGGCAAGAGTTGGACGCCTGCTCGTTGGATCGCGGGGACGACGAGTTCGCCTGCTGCGACGAGTGTTTCCTTGTTGGCGAGCGCGACATCGCGCCCCAGCTCGATCGCAGCAAGTGTTGCAGGCAGGCCGGCGGCTCCCACCATCGCGCCGAGCACGAGGTCCGCATCCACCTCTCGCACCAACTGTTCAGCAGCGTCCGAGCCTTGACGCAAACGCACAGCGGCGGGAGGAGCCAGCGATTCGGAGTTGGCAGCGAGTGCGAGGTCGCAAACGCCTAGCGTGTGCGCCTGTTCAAAGAGTGTTTTGGCGTTGCTTCCCGCTGCGAGCGCGACGATTTGGTGCTCGATCGGAAACCGCCCCGCAGCATGTTCCCGATTGAGCTGCTCGATGACTTCGATCGCCTGGACGCCGATGGAGCCGGTCGAACCCAGCACGACGACCCGGCGGATGACGGCGGTGTCGGGAGTTGGCGTCACGGATCACTCCTTGCTCGAAGCGGCGGTTTGCGACATCACGGGCGCAGCAGTGGCGACCGTAGCGGCGTCTTCGGTTTTCTTTGCCGTGCTGGTCTTCTTCTTGCGCGTGGATTTTTTCTTGGAAGTTGCCTTCTTACTGGCTTTTTTCTTGGAAGCTTTCTTTCGTGATGAAGCCTTCTTCTTGGCGGGCGACTCCTTGACGACGACCTCAGCAGCGACGTCGGCAGCAACGTGGTTGTCAGCGGGAGCGGTTGGAGTGTCGGCAACCTTCTTGGCAGTCGAGTTGGACTTCGAGCTTTTCCGCGGCGCCCGCGCAGGAACAACCTCGGCGGGATCAAGGTCCCAAGAATCACCTCGCGGGGCATAGCCTGACTTGTTGGTCGAGGCGGCCTTCGCCGGTTTGTCAGTGACGACTGGCTCGCGCGGTGCGTTGTCCGGTGCAGATGGCTCACTCGCGGAATCAACGGACTCGGTCGATGCATCGCGCGCTTCGCGCCCTCTTCGTCCCCGGCCTCGCCCGCGACGACCACGCCGACGCGATCGACCGGCTGGTCTTTCCGCACCGGCATTCGCGTCAGATTTTTCTTCATCTTTTTCGGATGGCTCAGCGGAATCGCTCGGACTGTCCACTGAAGTTTCACCATCGGCGGCAACGGTGTCTTTGGAGCGCGAACGACGACGACGTTTGCGCCGGCGAGCGGATTTCGTTTGTTTGTCCGCGGAATCCTCGGAGGCGCCTTCATCATCAGCCTGCGCGGGCTGCTGAGAACCATCGGCGCTGCTCGAAGTTTCTTCGGTCGAAGTCGCAGCGGTGGTCGTCTTCTTCTTGCGACGACGCCTGCTCCGCTTTCGTTTGGGCGACGGGCTCTCGATGTCATTTTCGACCAGGCTGGCAAGCTCGTCGAGTTCCTTTTCATCCGCATCAGCGACGGTGTCGGACTCGATCTGCTCCTGCGCAGCGAGCTTGGCCTCGAGCTCACGATCAAGGCGGGCGCGTTCTTCGAGCGGATCTTCGAGCGGATCGCTGGATTTCGAATTTGCATCGACCCACGGCTTCATTGCTTTGTCGGGCTTGAGCGTAGGCAAGCTGGCGACATCCACGTCGGCGCCTCGATCGTCGTAAGCATAATAGGTGACGCGATCGACCGCGACCGTTTCGCTCACACGGACGAGCACTTCTTTTTCAGCCTCCATCTCCAGGCGTGTGATCTTCCGGCGTTTGTGCGTCAAGAGTTCACTCGCAACGCGAGGCGAAACCACAAGCTCGACCTTGCGCACGCGATCGTGTTCGAGCAGGCAGGCGAGTTCACGAATCGCGGTGGATGCGACGGAATCGGGGCGCTGGACGACACCATGCCCGTCGCAATCGGGGCACGACGTGAAGTGCATGGTGCGCATGGACCCTCGCATGCGCTGGCGGGTCAGCTCGATCAAACCGAACTGACTGATCGGGAGCGCTTTGGATCTCGCGGGGTCAACTTTGAGCCGGGCGCGCAGGCGTTGTTCGATCTCCCGGCGGTGCTGATGGGAGCGCATGTCGATGAGATCGAGGACGACGATGCCGCCCAGGTCGCGCAGCCTCATCTGTCGGCTGATGGAGTCGATCGCTTCGAGATTGGTCTTATACGCGGTGGTCTCGGCATCTCCGGCGTTGCGCATCTTGCCGGAGTTCACATCGATCGCGACGAGCGCTTCGGCTTCGTCGATGTAGAGATACCCGCCTGATGGCAGGTCGACCCGGCGCGAGTGCATCGCCTGAATCTGTTTTTCCACGCCAAACGCATGGTAGATGGGTAGCGGCGTGTCGTAGTGGATGAGATTCGGCGCCGACCGTGGGGCGAAAATCTTCAGGAAGTGACTCGCCCGGCGCAGCGCCGACTTGTCGTCGATAACGATCTCGTCAATGTCCGTCGAGAGCATGTCGCGCAGCGATCGCAGGAGAAGATCGCTCTCTGCGTAAAGCAGCCGAGGTCCTTTGCCTGCTTTTCGGCGGCGTTCGATGTCGCGCCACAGTCGGTTGAGGTAGGCGAGGTCGCGTTTGAGCTCGGTCTTGCCGCGATCCATCCCCGCGGTGCGCAGGATGAAGCCGAACCCGCTGGGCAGGTCGAGCTGGTCGAGGGAGTCGCGCATCTTTCGGCGGAGTTCGTCGTCCTCGATTTTGCGCGAAACGCCGACGTGATCCATCGCGGGCATCATCACCAGGTAGCGGCCGGGGATGGAGAGATAGCTGGTGACGGTGGGGCCTTTGGTGCCGATGCCTTCTTTGATGACCTGCACGAGGATTTCCTGCCCGCGCTTCAGGCTTCGATTGATCGGCGGGCGATCGCGCCGGGGCGTCTTTCGGCCGATGGATTCGGTCGTGTCCGCGTCGTCGCGGGAAAAATATTGCGGGTGCAGATCGGAGATGTGCAGGAAGCCGTTGTGCTCAAGACCGAAGTCGATGAACGCAGCTTGGATGCCCGCTTCGACGTTGACGACCTTGCCGACGTAGATGTTCCCTACATGGCTCGACGCGTTGGCGCGTTCGCAGTGAAGGTCTTCGAGTTGTCCGTCAGAGACAATCGCGACCCGGCACTCTTCGCCGGGCACGTTGTTGATAAGCATTTGTTGAGTTGACACAGTGTCCTCGTGTCAGATCGCAGCTTGCCGGTGCGCACGTTCCAACGCTCTCTCGCTGCAGCGCGGGCACAAGTGCTCGCTCCGCTGGAGATTGTTTTGTTGGAGTGTCGTGTCGCACGAAGGCGGCTCGCGATCTGATGAACGGCGTCGGCTGGGAGAGCCGGGCTCGCCAGAAAATGACGCTGGGATCCTCCAGAAAATCAGGGCATTTGCCCTAATCCTCACATCGCGCTGGCGAGCTGCCCATTTCGGAGCAGGCTCAAGCCTTCGCGACGGGATCGTCTGCGTCACTCTCGGCGACGACCTATCGGCAAAACCGGTGGGACGCCGAGATTTATTCTGTCTCGAAACGACGGAGCCACAAGGACTTACCGCTGATTGACGGAACGCCCGTCAAACGCTTCGGGAATAATTGCTCGAGTCAGTTCACGCAAAAATGCGCTCACCTGACTGTCGGAATCGAACGAGCCGGCCTTTCGGGCGATGCGTTCGCACTGTCCAATATCGACGCTTCGGACGATCCGCTTGATATGCGGAATCAGAGATGGCGTCATAGATAGGCTACGCAACCCGAGCCCGATGAGCAAGATCGTGTATTCGATATCCCCCGCAGCCTCGCCACAGATGGAGACGGGGGTGTTGTGCCTGCGGGCCGCCCGGATGACGTCCTTGATGAGCCTATGGATGGCGGGGTGGGCTGCGGTGTAGAGCGATGCGACCCGTTCGTTGCCGCGATCGACGGCGAGTGTGTACTGGACGAGGTCGTTGGTCCCGATGGATAAAAAATCCACCTCGCGGGCGAAAAACGTCGCCATCACCGCTGAAGCAGGCGTTTCGATCATCATTCCCACCTGGAGATCGCGGTCAAATTCAACCCCAGCTTCGTCGAGGTCCTCCATCACATCGCGGACGATCATGCGCGACTGGCGAAGCTCGTCGATCGTCGTAATGAGGGGGAACATCAGGCTCACCGGGCCCAGCGCAGATGCCCGAACAATCGCGCGAAGCTGCCTGCGAAACATCGGCAAATGTCGCAAACAATACCGGATGCTCCTGCATCCCAGCGCGGGGTTCCGCTCAGGCGTGACCCAATGCGCGGGCGTCTTGTCCGCCCCGAGGTCCATCGTTCGCACGACGAGGAGCTTGCCCTTGAGCCGATTGACGCAATCGCGGTACGCCTCGAACTGTTCTTCTTCTGTTGGCTCTTCGCGCTGGTTGAGATAGAGAAACTCGGTTCGGAAGAGGCCGACGCCATGCCCCCCGTTGGCCAGCACCGTGTCCGCTTCATTTGGAAACTCGATGTTGCCGAGCAGCTTGATCTCGACGCCATCCTTCGTGACGCTCGGCTGGTCGAGCAGTTCGTCGAGGGATAGGCGGAAGCGTCTGATGTCCTCATGGCGCCTGGTGTAGCGTTCGATGGTTTCCTCATCGGGATCGAGGATGATGATCCCGTGATCGCCGTCAACGATGATGCTTTGCCCATCGCGGGTGGAGTTGACGAGGTTCTCGACGCCGACCACTGCAGGGATGTCCATGGCTCGCGCAAGGATCGCGGTATGGCTCGTCTTTCCTCCCGAGTCGGTGACGAGAGCAACCACATGATCGCGGTCGAGCCCCGC
>CAYMQF010000010.1:0-4725 GCA_964392425.1 uncultured Phycisphaeraceae bacterium | reverse complement strand
GCGAAGATCGTTGCAGCCTCGCCGCCCAGCTCCGCTTCGGTCTGAGCGCACAAAGCGGCCAGCTCTTCTGCAGACGCCTGGATCGCATGCTCGAACCGCTCGCGCTGGTGAGGCGCCTCTTCAGGGCGAACCAGCCGACGAGGTATGCGGATCCGCGCGTCATCAATGATGAACACCGATCCGACCACCACGCCTGGCGCCACCGGGATGCCTTTGAAATGCTCCATGGGTTTCAAATCCGCCCCGTCAATCCAAATCAATTCAATCACACTGGAAATCAATGTCCGAGAACTCGGCACGATCCCTCTTCTCCCAGAGCATATCAGGAGCGCCCGCCTCCCTCACTCCAGCGACAGCGCGAACCGTCATTTTTTCCACATCTCCACTTCACCCCTTGACATTCACTCCAACCTGTGCTGCAATCACATCCCGGGGCTGAGTACGAGCACAATGACTTTCTCCCGACTTCCCGGGACGCTCGTACCTGCCACCTCGCGCACGCAGCATTATGCCCGAACTCAATGGCATTCTTGAATGGTCCGCGCGCGCCGAAGGCCGAATCAGGCAATTTGCCAGCGGCCTCGTCGTGTCTGCGGACGACCCCTACGTCCCCGTCATCCTCGGGGAGGAATATCCCCTGCGCAATGCACAGGAAGTCCGCGTCGAAGTTGTCATGCGCAAACCGCGACGCCGACGCAGAGGCGGCTCAGGAGGCGGCCGAGTCGCGCGACCCGTCGTCGACCGCATCCTCGAAATCGAAGGACTGACCCCGGAAGAGTTCGCCAAACGACCAGCGTTCGAGGCGCTCACCGTCATCGACCCAGCGCCTCGGCTCAGACTCGAACACAAAGGGTGCCCCCCCGTCTGCCGACTCATCGACCTCTTCTGCCCCATCGGGCGAGGCCAGCGAGCGATGATCGTCTCGCCCCCCAAAGCAGGAAAGACTCGGCTCCTCCACGACATCGCCGCAGGGCTCCACGCCAACTACACCGACCTGCACGTCTTCGCGATGCTCATCGACGAACGCCCGGAGGAAGTCACCGACTTTCGCCGAAACGTCAAAGCGGAGGTCATCGCTTCGAGCAACGATCACAAAGTCGAAAAGCACATCGAGCTGTCGATTCTGATGCTCGAACGCTGCAAGCGCATGGTCGAAGCAGGCAAACACGTCGTCGTGCTGCTCGATTCGCTCACACGCCTAGGCCGGGCGTTCAACGCGTCGCCCAAGTACGCCAACTCGGGGCGCACCCTCTCAGGCGGCCTCGACGCCAAAGCAATGAGCATCCCCCGCCAAATCTTTGGAGGCGCCCGCAACACAGAAGAAGCAGGCTCGCTCACCATCATCGCCACCTGCCTCATCGACACCGGCAGCCGATCCGATCAGGTCATCTTTGAAGAGTTCAAAGGGTCAGGCAACATGGAGCTGATCCTCGATCGCAAAATCGCGGACCGCCGAGTCTTCCCCGCGCTCAACCTCGCTGCCAGCGGCACGCGCAAAGACGAACTTCTCCAAGAACCCAAAGAACACGAAACAATCGCTGCACTCCGCAGGCGCCTGCTCAATATGCCCCCCCATCAGCAGATCGAACAACTGCTCGCCGCCCTGGCCCGCTTTGAAACCAACGAAGACATGATCGCCATCGCTGGCGGCAACAACGGCTGAATTCTTGTTTGAATTTGTGTCTGAACTCGAGTCAGAATCTCTTGGACGCTGGACCTAAACACCGTGAAGATCCGGGTCTCTCTGACTCCCTCTCCCCCCGGGAGAGGGCTGGGGAGAGGGGTCTGAGTTGCGTTGTATTTGTGATTGCGGATCGGAGACGCTGAACCTGAACACTGTGAAGGTTCGGGTTGCTCTGCTCCCTCTCCCGCCGGGAGAGGGCCGGGGAGAGGGGTTCTGAGTTTGTTTCACAAAATGTGGAACACGACGTGCGCTAGCGTCAACTCCAGTTCGCGAGAAGAAACGCGAGGTCGGCTGCGTCAGTCACGCCATCTCCGTTGATGTCCGAGGGTCCTGCTGCGCCCCATGCGCCCAGCAGCGAGGCGAGGTCCGCAGCGTTGACAACGCCGTCACCATTCAGGTCGGCAGGCGTTGTGACAGTCAGATTGAGCAGTATGCCGACATTATCACCGCCCTCGTTTGCACTAACGACATCAAGATCGCCATCACTGTCAAAATCACCTATCGCCGCGACTTCTGGATTTTGCCCGACCGGAAAACTCATTGAGTTGCCGAAAGCTGCGTTGCCCGTACCAAGAAGCACCGCGACGGCGTGGCTCGCCCAGTCGGCGACCACCAGATCAGACGTTCCATCCGAATCAACGTCGCCGATCTCAACTGAGCTTGGCGCTAGGATTCCTCCAAATGTGTTCCCTGGCAAAAATGTCCCGTTGCCGTTATTGACAAATACGGAAATGAAACCACTCCCGACCGCCACGGCCAAGTCGAGATCATTGTCTCCGTCCAGATCGCTCATGGCGACCCAACGCCCGCTGCCAGGAAGTCCTAGCAATGTACGATGCGAGAACATCCCCTGTCCGCCATTGAACAAAATAGAAACATCATCGCTGAATCCGTTGGCGACAGCCAGATCCAGATCGCCGTCTCCGTCAAGGTCGCCCAACGCTGCGTGCTGGGGGAAGTTGCCGACTGTGAACAACAACTCCGGCGCAAGCGTTCCATCGCCGTTGTTGCGCAGCATAGAGACGCTGGCGCCGAGCTGATTCGCAGTGACAACATCCAGATCACCATCGCCATCCACATCGCCCAAAGTGATTGAGATGGGCTGGCCGCCCGCTGGAAAGTTGCCCAATATCGTCAGCGATCCATCTCCTGCGCCCAGTAGGATGGTCACGATGTTGGGGGCTGCGACAGCCACCGCTGCGTCAAGGTTCCCATCGCCGTTCAGATCCCCCAATGCAACGCCCCGTGGGGCGTCGGTGAGCCCTGTCAGGTCCAACGAAACGACGGTCTGAGGCATGAATGTCCCATCGCCCACGCCGAGTAGTATTGAAATATTGTCGCTGAATCGGTTGGCCGTGACCAAGTCCTGGATTCCATCGTTGTTGAGATCGCCGACGGCCACATCGAAGGGCTGGAGGCCAACAGGTGAAAACGTCGCTGGCTCAAACCCCGCAAATAAAGCTCTGCCGGGAGGCGCCGCGGCTGCGGAGGCGACGATCACTCCGGCCTGAGCCAGAGTCAAGCATGAAAACAGGATGAGGAGGCGACGATATGAACACATGGTCATATCTCAATATACACGCGCCCACCGATATCTGTTCCAAAAAAACATCATTTACAAGGGAAAATACAATGAAATGCCTCCCAACAGCAGAGCATCACGCAACTCAGGGCAGATGTCTCTGACTCCCTCTCCCGCCGAGAGAGGACCGGGATGAGGGGCGCTGAATGTGAGATGTCAGATGAGCGAAGCTCGCAACATTCACTGGCCAACCGTTACGGGAATGGTCCCCAGTTGGCGAGAAGAGTCGTCAGATCAATGGCATCGATGATGCCATCGCCGTTGGTGTCCAGGGGAAATGGGCAAACGAGTCCTAGATTGATGAGCACGGAGACGTTGGCGCCATTGAAGTTCGTCGTGACGAGGTCGGGGGCGCCATCCCTGTTCAAATCTCCCATCGCGATTGACACGGGCCGATTTCCAGTCGTGAATGTTTGCTGAGGCGCGAAGGAACCTGCGCCATCGCCAAGCAAGACGGAGACATCGTTGCTGTTGAAGTTTGCCGACACGAGATCGAGGGCGCCGTCGCAGTCCAGATCGCCAATTGCGACAGGTAGCGGATTCGCTCCAACAATGAATGTTTGCTGTGGGGCGAACGAGCCTGCGCCGTTGCCGAGCAACACAGAGACGGTGTTGGCGCCAAAGTTCCCGACAGCGAGATCAAGGGCACCATCCCTATTGAGATCACCCATCGCGACAGAGCGCGGCCCAGAACCAACTGGAAATGCCTGTTGTGGTGCGAAAGATCCAGCGCCATTGCCAAGCAGGATGGAAACGGTGGAGCTCCCGCTGTTGGCTACAGCAAGATCGGCGACGTTGTCCCCATCCAGATCACCCACGGTGACGTAGATCGGGTTCTTTTCCACTGGGAATGTCACGGGCAGCGAAAAACCGCTGGGTCCATTGCCGAGCAGAAGAGATACAACGCCCGGAAGAGCCGTATTCAACCCAGCGCTGGCTACTGCCAGATCAAGGAATCCGTCGTTGTTGAAATCACCAATCGCAACTGACTGTGGCACACTCGCAACAGGAAGAATCTGCTGAGCGGCGAAAGAACCCGCCCCGTCACCAATGAGAATCGAGACGCTCGCGCTATTTCGATTCGTCACGGCAAGGTCAAGGTTGCCATCTCCGTCAAGGTCACCCATCGCGACGGACACCGGCTGAAACTGAACTGGAAAGATCACTTGAGGCGCCAAGCCGCCGGCCCCATCGCCCAGTAGGACGGAGACGGTGTTGGTGTTCTGGTTGACCACCGCGAGATCCAGTGCTCCGTCTCGATTCAGATCACCCAAAGCCACAAACGAAGGTTGAACTCCCGTTGAGAACGGCGCCTGAGGCGCAAAGCCTCCGAAAGTCTGTCCCAAGGTGTATTGGACAGGAATCGCTGCGACTGAACTGGCGACGATGGCATAGGCAATAGCGTTTCTGATGGATGCTTCTTTCATTTCTTGAATCTCGATTCTTTGAAGTGACCTAA
>CAYMQF010000009.1:11240-32989 GCA_964392425.1 uncultured Phycisphaeraceae bacterium | reverse complement strand
ACCTCGACAAGGCGCGCCGGCTGCTCTGGCCGATCAAGCAGAAGTACGGCCGGAAAATTTCGTGGGCCGACCTGATGATCCTTGCTGGCAACTGCGCACTGGAGTCAATGGGGCTCAAGACGTTTGGTTTTGGTGGCGGCCGCGAGGATGCCTGGGCGCCCGAAGAAGACACTGATTGGGGCCCCGAGACTGAGTGGCTGGGAGACGAACGCTACTCCGGCGATCGGGAACT
Organism: uncultured Phycisphaeraceae bacterium; assembly: GCA_964392425.1. Lineage (GTDB taxonomy): Bacteria > Planctomycetota > Phycisphaerae > Phycisphaerales > UBA1924 > CAYMQF01. The sequence continues at coordinate 32,757 of CAYMQF010000009.1, read as the reverse complement.
CGACAATCCGCTTGGCGCCGTTCAGATGGGACTGATCTATGTGAATCCGGAGGGACCCAACGGCAAACCCAGTGCGCTGGAGGCGGCACGGGACATCCGCGAGACATTCCGTCGTATGGCCATGAACGACGAGGAAACCGTTGCGCTCATCGCGGGCGGGCACACGTTCGGAAAGGCGCACGGCGCCGCGAACCCGGATCAGTATGTCGGTCGGGAGCCCGAGGGCGCGAGCATCGAGGAGCAAGGCTTGGGCTGGAGGAACACGTTCGGCGCCGGCAACGCTGACGACACGATCACCAGCGGGTTGGAGGGCGCTTGGACCCCCACCCCGGTGACCTGGGATAACAGCTTCTTTGAAACGTTGTTCGCCTACGACTGGGATCTGACCAAGAGCCCCGCGGGCGCCTGGCAATGGGTTCCGACCGACCCTGCTGCAGCTAGCACCGTGCCCGATGCGCACGATCCATCGAAGCGGCACGCCCCCATCATGTTCACGACGGACCTCGCGCTGCGGATGGACCCGATCTACGCGCCGATCTCAAAACGATTCCACGAGAACCCCGACGAGTTCGCCGATGCGTTTGCGCGAGCATGGTTCAAGCTCACGCATCGCGACATGGGGCCGGTGTCGCGGTGCCTCGGCCCGCTGGTTCCTGCCGAGCCGCAGCTTTGGCAGGACCCTGTCCCCGAAGTCGATCACGAGTTGATCGACGAGCAGGACATCGCCGAACTCAGTCGAACGATCCTCGCGACGGAGCTCTCGATTGCCCAACTCGTGTCGACCGCGTGGGCATCGGCGTCGACGTTTCGTGGCTCCGACAAGCGCGGTGGCGCCAATGGGGCGCGCATTCGCCTGACGCCTCAGAAAGACTGGGCTGTGAACGATCCCGAGGAGCTGGCAACCGTGCTGCAGACTCTGCAGCAGATCCAGACCGACTTCAACAACGCGCAGATAGGCGCCAAACGCGTGTCGCTTGCGGACGTGATCGTTCTGGGCGGATGCGCCGCTGTCGAGCAGGCAGCCAAGAACGCCGGGTGCGATGTGCGGGTTCCCTTCCGGCCGGGGCGCACGGACGCCTCGCAAGAGCAGACGGATGTCGAGTCCTTCGCTGTGCTCGAGCCTCGGGCAGATGGGTTCCGCAACTTCCACGGACCGGAGGAAACAAGACCTGCCGAGGCGCTGCTTGTCGATCGCGCCAATCTGCTGACGCTGACGGCGCCCGAGATGACGGTGCTCGTCGGCGGTCTTCGTGTCCTCAACGCCAACACCGGGCGATCGAACCTCGGTGTCTTCACCGCTCGGCCCCAGACGCTGACTGCGGACTTCTTCGTGAATCTGCTCGACACGAACACCTCGTGGGAAGTCTCAGCGAAGTGCGGACATGTGTACGAAGGTCGTGACCGCAGCACCGGTGAGATGAAATGGGTGGGCACAGCCGTTGATCTCATCTTCGGCTCGAACTCCCAACTGCGAGCGATTGCGGAGGTCTATGCGTGTGACGATGCGCAGGATGTCTTCGTGCGTGATTTTGTGGCGGCATGGAACAAGGTCATGAACCTCGATCGCTTCGACTAAATGTTGCCCGAGCCTTGGGAAGCACTCTCGCCTGTTCGTCGCGCAAAGGCGAGAACATCCTCCACCTCTTCGGCGGCACCGGTTCGACACTCATCGCGTGCGAACAGACGAACCGTCTGTGACGTCTACTGTCATTGGCGGTCAATCAAAGCGGGTGAAGGGACTTGAACCCTCGACATTCACGTTGGCAACGTGACGCTCTACCACTGAGCTACACCCGCAAAGTTGTCGGCGTGGGCGGTGAACCGCTCCGAGCCTGAGACAGACAAGTATGCCGACTGATCGCGGCGTGTCAACTGAAAAATACTGGATTGGGACGTTGTGGCTTGGCTGGCGAAGGGATGGATCGGGGGAGAGGGGATGGGGAAGGTGAGTGTGGTTTCGACCCCTCGCTGGCGCTCGGGGCTCTGACGGATTGCGGCGTCGGCGTTTTGTTGAGTGCGGGTTTCGTCTGTGAGGCAACCCGGACCTTCGCAGCTCAGGTCCGGCGTCCGGGAGCGCAAAACTATTTCAATGATGGATGAAATTTCTTTGACGGGCGAGACGCCCGTCCCACTGTTGCGCATGTTGACTGACGGGCGAGACGCCCGTCCCGCTGATGTGAGCGCGAGGTGTTGTTACTGAGCGTTCGACTGTCCCTGCGCCTGATCGATGGCATTGACGACTTGATCGATGGTGTAGGAATCACTGAGCCAGGGGGTGTCGTCGTCGGGATCGAAGATGGCGAGCAGCGGGATGGCGACTCGGCCGACACTTTGGAGGAAGGCTTTGCCGTCCGGGTTGTCGCCGGTGAGGTCGATCTTGATCGGGACGACGTTGTACTTTTCGATTGCATTGACGACGCGGTCGTTGAAGAGCACGCCTCGCTCGAGCGCTTTGCAGTTCAGGCACCACTCCGCGGTGAAGTCGATGAGGATGATGTCGCCTTTCTGGCGCGCCTGAATGAAAACTTCCGGCGAATAGGTGATCCAATCAATCGGCGGTTTGCGCGTCAGGATTTCGCCACCCTTGACGGCGCCTGCCGAGAGAACCACCGCGATCGTGGTGAATACGACTCGCTTGGTCAGGCTCGGCGTGATGCGGAACGTCTGCAGCGCCATCCATCCCATCGCAGCGACAAGCAAACCTGCGATGGCCCACCAGTGCCAGACGGGTGCTGACCGGCCGGGCTCGGCGAGCAGTGAGGACAAGCCGGTGCCGACGAAGAAGACCGCGACGGCGAGCATCAACATGCCCATGACTTGTTTGACGAGTTCGCTTGCTGGGCCGGTGCGCGGGATCTTTTCGATCCATTTCGGATTAGCTGAGAGGAGCAGGTAGGGGAGCGCCATTCCAAGCCCGATCGCGGCAAACGTGAGGAGGACGACCGAGGCGTCTTGTGTGACGGCCCATCCAGCGGCGGTTCCCATGAATGGAGCGGTGCAAGGCGTCGCGAGCACTGCGGTCATAATGCCGAAGAGAAATGACCCATGCAGGCTGTCGTGGGAGGGGTTGATCATGTAGACGGCGTTGGGGAGTTTGACGGTGAACAGGCCGAGCATGCCGACGCCCATCGTCGCGATGAAGAGGCCGACGGCGAGTGCGAACCAACTTGTTTGGAAGAGGGAGCTGATGGAGTCGAAGCCGCTGAGGAAGGCGATCGCCAGGCCGATGCCCATCCAGAACATGACGACGCCGAGCGACATGACGGAGCCGAGCAGGAGTGTTCGGCGAGGGTTGCCTGCGCTTTGGCTGAGCCCCATGATTTTCAGCGGGATGACGGGGAGGACGCATGGCGTGAGGTTGAGGAGGAAGCCGCCCAGTGCGGAGGTGAGCAGGAGCAGTGCGAAGCCCGCGGCGCCTGATGGGTCCAGCTCGAAGGAGAGGCCGAAGGCGTTGAACGCGAGAGCGTTTGAGGGTTTGGCGGCAGCGATTTCGCCGGAGCGCATCTTGCCAAAGATGGATTGGTCGAAGTCGGCAAAGTCGGCTGTGTCGGGCGCATCGTCAGCGCTGCTTTCGCCTGCTGGGATGACGGTGAAGGTGAGCTCTTGTGTTTCGGTGCGAGGCGCCAGGCAGACCGATTCGTCGCATGTTTGAAAGAGCAGGCGGACATCGAGTTTGTACTCCCCGGGCTGGACATCGTCCGCGATGATGATGGGGAGGTAGGCGATGGCGCGCCCTTGGTAGGTGTAGACCTCCATGGTTCCGACGCCGGTGCGGATGTTGGCGACGGGGGCAAGGTGAGGCTCGGGCCATTGAACGGGGCCGACTTCGGCGATCCAGTCTGGGGTTGGGCCAGCCAACCCTGCTTCGGTGCGGATGGTGAACTCGGCGATGTCTTTGGGGAGGACGTCCTGATCGATGGAGGGCCAGGAATGCCAGCCGGTCGCGTGGTCCATGATGAAAGCGAGCGTGAGTGTGTCGCCGGGATGGATTGTGGTCCGAGAGGCGGCAAAGCTGGCTTCTACCTCGTGGCCGGGCTCGACGGCTGGAGCCTTGGAATCGGTCGGGCTTCCAAAGAGATCCTGTGCGGTGGCGGTCGGCGACACGGAGAGGGCGAGACATGCCAAGAGGAGGCTGAGCAGTGTCCCGATGGGGTTGATTCGAATCATGGCAAGGATAGTACGCAGCATGGGGTGTTTTTATTCCATTCCGTTCAAAATGAAGATCGCCCGGGCTTTCAAGGGGTGATCCCGCTGGACCCGATACCGATAACTGGCTGTGTCGTGGCAGTTGGAGCCTTGACGCTGATCGCCTGTGTGTTTGATCGGATTACAGGAAGCGATTTCATCGATTATGGCAAGCGTACTGGACCAAGGCGATATCGATGCACTGCTCTCCGCGGTGGACACGGGGGATTTTTCTCCCGGCAACGCAAGCGAGGCAAACTCCAACGCGCCGAAAATCTTCAGCCGATCCCGGACCGATTTCGATTCGGTCGAGATCAAGGAATACGATTTCAAGCGTCCCGAGCGTGTCAGCAAGGATCAGATGTTGGCGCTGCAGACGCTGCACGAATCATTCGCTCGATCTTTCGGCGCCAGCTTGTCGGGGTACTTGCGGATGATCGTCGAGGTGAAGGTCGCCAGTTGTGAGCAGATCACCTACGGCGAGTTTGTGATGGTGCTTCCGAATCCGACTTCGTTTCAGCTTATTGAAGTGGACCCGTTGGAAGGCCGAATCTGTCTGGAGCTGAGCCCGCTGATTATCTTCCCGATCATCGATCGGCTCCTCGGTGGCAACAATGAAAAAGTGTTCGTCCCCGCTCGCCCGCTGACGATGATCGAGACAAGGCTCGTGTCCAAGATCACCGATCGAGCGCTGGGCGCGTTGCAGGAAGCGTGGGAGGACATCGCGGAGTTGAAGTTTGATTCAGTGGAGACGGAGTCCAACCCGCAACTGGTGCAGATCGTGCCGCCCAATGAGGTGGCGATTGTGGTTGGCTTTGAGATCAGGCTCGCCAATCGGACGGGGACAATGAACCTGTGCATTCCGTACAAGGTGATCGAGCCGATGATGGACAAACTCAGTTCGCAGAACTGGTTCGCTGCGGGCAAGTCCCAGCAGTCAGACAGCTACACGGGCCAGATCGCCGATTCTCTCGCCATCGCGCCGGTGGGGATTTCCGCTCTTTTGGCTGAGACGGAGATTACACTCAATGAGCTGCTGACGCTGAGTGTGGGGGACATCATCACGACGGAGAAACCCGCCTCCCAGCCGGTGCTCCTGTGCGTGGAGGGAGAGAAGAAGCTGCTGGCCCACATCGGGCAGTTCAAAGGCTCCCGAGCCCTCAAGATGATCCGCCCGGTCAGCGAAATGGACCGGGTCTGAGCCTAACAATAGCCTTGTGAGCGAGGGCCCTGATTGACGTCAGGGCAGTCTATGTCGTAGTATTACAGTGATTCTTGACCGAGCTTTGGCGGGCACGGGGTCCGCCGGGCAGGTTTTATGGTGATATGTATCATGAAGCGCATGGCTGGTCATGATGGTTTTTGATTCGATCGGACAACGAGCGTCTGTGGCGACACAGCGCTTTGAGTTCCCGATCGCTCGGCAAGGAGCGGGGCATGTGACCTGAGCACACGCCAGGCTGATCCCGTCGAGCCGATGGACTCTCTCCCGCATGAGTGGGGAGGGCCGATCCGGTTCGATCCTTTGGCGGGCCACGCGCGTCTTCTCGACGTTCGTGGTCCTGTTGTTTTTCGACCGCGGGCCGATCGCGGCAGTTTGGGTAGTACGCAAGTTTGGAACGACGGACATCACGACAATCTGACGACACGACTTCGGAGATGTATTGGGCATGAACACACAGGAAATGATGAGGATCATCGATTCGATCGCCCGCGATCGCAATCTCGATCGGGACGTTCTGCTGACCGATCTCGAGCAGGCGATGATCTCCGCGGCCCGTCGCCATTACGGCACGCTGGACACCGAAGAGTTCACCTGCAACGTCGATCGGCTGACCGGCCAGATCAACCTCTATCGACACGGCGAGGCGCTCGATCTCTCTCCTGAAGAACTCGGCAGGATCGCTGCCCAAACCTTCAAACAAGTGATGATCCAGCGCTTCCGCGAAGATGAACGCGCCAGTATTTTCGACGAGTTTTCCAAGATGGTCGGCCAACTCTTCACCGGTGTCGCCCAGCGATACGAGGGGGGAGCGCTCATCGTCTCGATCGACCGGGCGGAGGGCTTTATGCCTCGCTCTGAGCAGATTCCCGGCGAGCAGTTCCAGCCCGGCGACCGCATTCGCTGTTTGCTGCTGGACTGCCGGGACATGGGAAACCAGATCAAAATCGTCCTGTCTCGCAGCGATCCCGATTTCATTCGCCGACTCTTTGACGTGGAAGTGCCTGAAGTCTCCGAACGCATCATCGAGATCAAAGCGATGGCGCGCGAAGCGGGCTACCGCACCAAGGTCGCCGTCACTTCGATCGACTCCAAGGTCGATGCGGTTGGCGCCTGCGTCGGCGTGCGAGGCTCGCGCATTCGCAACATCGTCGATGAGCTCAACGGCGAGAAGATCGACATCGTTCGCTGGAACGAATCAAGCCAGGTGCTGATTCAAAATGCCCTCAAGCCTGCCGAAGTCGAAGAAATTTCGCTCTGCTTTGAGCTGGGTCGGGCGACGGTGGTTGTCCGGGATGACCAGCTTTCGCTAGCGATTGGTAAACGCGGGCAGAACGTTCGCCTCGCTGCCCGCCTGACCGGCTGGGACATCGACATTCTCACTCCTGTTGAGTTCAACAAGGGGCTGGAAATGATGTCCACCACGCTCGGTGAAGTGGAAGGCGCCGACGAGCAGATGCTCGATCGCCTTGCTGCACTGGGAATGGTCAGTGTCTTTGATGTCGAAGAAGTCGGCATCGGTGTGCTCACCCAAGAACTCGAGATTGACGAAACGTTGGCGCAGAAAATGGTTGACCACGCTTCCACTCGCTCCAAAGAAATCGCTGAGCTTCAACAGCGCGAGAAAGAGGAAGCGTCGCGTCTCAAGTCTGAAGAAGACGAGGCGGCGCGTCGATTGCTCGAAGAAGGCGCTGGGGATCAACCAGTTTCTGCTGATCTCGCTGCTGCTGCGATTCTCTCGATCGGTTTGGACACCCCGCCCGTCAGTTCCAACACTGACGAAGAAATCTCCAGCGACGATCCCGATCAGATCAACGCCGAGGCGATCCTCAGTGGCGCCCAGCGCCCCGATGATGACTCGGTGCTCAAAGAAGATGACCCGGAGGACGGCATCCGCCCGGGTGAGGCTTCCGATGGGTACGACCCCGCGGACGCCTCGACGACCCATGCATCGAGCGAACAGAATGAAGAGGACGGCCGGCAGATCACCGATCACGCCGTCGAGAATGTGTTGGACAACTTACCCCACGCTGAATCCACCGAACAAGCGTGAACCCGAACGTCGTAGGCGGCTCGATTGATATCGGCGTCACCTGTGAGATCCAGAAGCCTGACCGGAGCTAGCTTTGGCGAAACGAGTCTTCGAAATTGCACGAGAGCTGGGCGTCAAGTCCAGGGCTGTGCTTGAAAAATGCAAAGCCGAGGGCGTCCCCGACATGAACAACCACATGTCCAGCGTCTCGGCGGGTCTTGAAGCAACCATTCTTGAATGGTTCAGCAACGAAGCGTCCAGCGGCGGGACGGCGATCGAGACCACTGCGCACGTTGATCTGAAGAAGGTCCGCGCCAAACCTCGCAAGAAAGCCAAGGCCATGACCAAGGCGTCCGCTGATGGGGACGCGGTCACGGCTGACGTTGCGAACGAACAAGCGGTAGCGGCCCCCGCAGTCGCAGTTGAGGCTTCGTTTGCCGCTCCTCCTGCGCCGCCTGTTGAACAAGCTGAACAACAAGAGGTGGCGGTCGCTGCTTCTGCGGTCTCGGAGCCAACTGGTGAAGCTCTTGTTGCGCCCGAAGCGAATTCTGCGACGACTCAGGCTCCCGAACAAACTCAACAGGCGCCCGCTCCGCCATCGCAAGCCAAACGCGTGGTGATGAATCAGCCGGTGCGACCCAAGGACGTCAAGCGGGCTGGGCCTCAGCTTCAAGCGCGCTCGCCGGTTGCTTTGGCCGGGCCCAAAGTGGTTCGCATTGAAAAGGCAGAAGTGATTGATCCGCCGCGCCATCGTTCGCCATCGGGTCCGCCGCGCGGGCCGCGCGCAGGTGGGGGCGGCGCAGGCGCTGGAGCGGGCGTGTCGATCCCAGGCGCCGATCCCGCCAGCCGAGGCGGCGCAGGAGATTCGCGCCGAAATAAACGCCGGCGTGGAGGCCCGCCCACAACGCAATCACCCTCTCAGAAACAGGGCGGCGGCCAGCAGGGCCGAAGTTGGCGCCCGCAGGATCTCGCTGAACGCGAAGCCAGGCTCTCCCGGGCCGGCGGCTTCCTTCGCCAGCGCCGTCGCGACATGAAGGTCAAACAGCAGGGGTCGCATCAGGCGTCCACTGCTGCGACAACGGGCGGCCCAGTCCAGATTGCTGCGCCCTTCACAATCAAAGAGCTTTCTTCTTCGACGGGTGTCAAAGCCTCCGAGATCATCAAAAAGCTCTTCCTCGAAGGGATTATGGCGACCGTCAACTCGGGCATCCAACCTGAGAAGGCTCAGGAAATCATGATCGACTACGACATCGAGCTTGAGGTCGTCGCGGAGAAATCCGCTGAGCAGGCGGTGCAGGAGGAGTTCGCTGATCGAGTCTCGGTTGACTCCCAGCCACGCAGTCCGATCGTGACAATCCTCGGGCATGTCGATCACGGCAAAACTTCGCTGCTCGATCTCATTCGCAAGAGCAAAGTTGCAGAGGGCGAAGCGGGCGGCATCACGCAGGCGACCAGCGCCTTCCGCGTGCCTGTGACGATTGGCGATGAGACGAAGCAGCTTGTGTTCCTCGACACGCCCGGCCACGAAGCGTTCACCGCGATGCGATCGCGAGGCGCACAGGTGACGGACATCGTTGTCTTGGTCGTCGCAGCGGACGACGGTGTCATGCCTCAGACGATCGAGTCGATCAACCACGCCAAAGCAGCGGGCGCCCCGATCGTCGTCGCGCTCAACAAAATCGACAAACCCGAAGCGACCGACACGAACATTCAGCGCATCTACGGCCAACTCGCTGAGCATGAGCTCAACCCCGTCGAGTGGGGGGGCGACACCGAAGTCGTCAAAACCAGCGCTCAAACAGGCGAAGGCATCGACGCGCTGCTCGAAACAATCGACCTGCAGGCGCAGCTTCTCGAACTGACAGCGGACTTCGCTGGGCCGGCGCGTGGAACCGTCATCGAATCAGCCATGATGGAAGGCAAAGGACCGACCGCCACCGTGCTCGTGCAGGATGGCGAACTGAAAATCGGCGGCTTCATCGTCGCGGGTCGAGCGTTTGGGCGCGTCCGCGACATTGTTGACGATCACGGCAGGCGATTGACTGAGACGAGCCCGGTCATGCCGGTGCGCATCTCGGGGCTTGATGAACTGCCAAACGCCGGCGACAAGTTCTACGTCGTTGATTCGCTCAAGAAGGCGCAGGAAGCCGCGGAGCAACGTCGCCAAAGCGAGCGCGAGCTTGAACTGATGCAGCCGAAGGTCACGCTTGAATCGATGCTTTCGCAGATGAAAGAGCTTGAGGTCCGCGAGCTGCGCGTCGTCATCAAGGCGGACGTGCAAGGCTCCCTCGATGTTCTCAAGAAAACCGCGGAAGATATTTCGACCGAAGAAGTGCGTGTCCGCGTGCTCCACTCCGCGGTGGGCGGCGTCACCGAATCGGACATCCTTTTGGCCAACGCTTCCGACGCCGTCATCATCGGGTTCAACGTGATTGCGTCGTCCAAAGCAAGACAGCTTGCCGACCGGAAGCGCGTGCAGGTCAGGCTCTACCAGGTGATCTACGACATCGTTGACGATCTCAAGCGCGCCGCTGAAGGTCTGCTTGAGCCTGAGATTCGTGAAAACGTGCTGGGCCATGCTGAAGTTCGCGCGGTCTTCAAGATTTCCAAGGTTGGGTCGATTGCTGGGTGCATTGTTTCTGATGGGGTGATTGAGCGCAACGCATTCATCCGCGTGACGCGCGACGACATCATCATCGAGGACAACCGCGTGCTCTCGCAGCTCAAACGGTTCAAGGATGACGCCAAGGAAGTCCGCTCCGGGCAGGAGTGCGGCATGAAAATCGACGGCTACGACGATGTCAAGGAAGGCGACGTCCTCGAATGTTTCCGAACGATCGAAGTCAAACGAACTCTCTAAGGTTTTATTTTTCGCTTGGGCGCCGACGCCTGGGCGTCACTTGGCAATCGCATGTTTATCGGGATTCTTCAGTTCGAGCTCATCGTGCACGGATCGACTTCACTCAAAGACAAACGCCGGGTCGTTCGATCGCTCAAGGATCGGCTGCATCGTGAGCGCCTCGTCTCGGTCGCTGAAGTTGACGCGCTCGACGAGCACGGCCGGGCGGTGCTCGGTGTGTCGTTGACAGCCAATACCGCTGCCCGCGCCAAGGAAGTGCTGGACTCGATCACCAACCAACTTCATCGGCTCGGTGACGCGGAGCTGGGTCGGCTGCAGCGCGACATCATCAAGATCGAATCGCTTGCGGAGCCCAACAGTCCGCCAGCGGAAGGCTTTTCCTATTCCCCGGATATCTGCGATGAAGCGGACAGCCTGCTGCGGGAGGAGAACCAATGACCCAGCGCACTTCACAACTGGGGTCGGTATTGCATCGTGCGGTCCAGATGGTGATCGAACGCGGGCTGTCTGACCCTCGCATCAAAGGCGTTATCTCTGTGACGGAGGTGCGCGTCTCTCCGGATCTAAAAAATGCGACGGTGCTCGTGTCGGTGATCCCTCCCGAACGGCAGAAGACCACGCTGCACGGGTTGCAAAGCGCGACGCGTTTGATTCGTCGGCGAGCGGGCGAGCGTGTGGCGATGCGCGTGTTGCCTTCCCTTGAATTTCGCGCTGACGATCGGATCAAGAAAGAATCTGCGGTGCTTGGCGCCATTAATAGTGCGATCGCCGAACTGAACGAAGAACAGAACGCTGACGCTGAAGACGAAGTTGATGCTGACTTCGATGCTGGTTTAGACGCTGGCGTTGATACTGACATAGACGCTGATATTGAAGCTGACGATTCATCCCACTCCACCACCCCCACGCCGGAATCGGAAACAACGTGACGAAGAAAGACCTTGACAGTTCGTTGAAATCATTCCTCAAGAAGCTGCAAACTCGCTTTGGCAAGCCCGAGCGTCCGCCGACGCCGGACGACCCCATTGAGGAACTGATCTGGGCGTACCTCCTTTGGGAGTCCACGGAGTCCAAGGCGTCGCACGCGTTCAAACGAATCAAAGCGTCGGTGGTGGACTTCAACGAACTGCGCGTCACGCTGCCCGTCGAGATCGCAGCGATGCTCGGTGAACGGTACCCGCTCGTCGAAGAGCGATCGGTCCGGCTTCGCGCTTCGCTTGATGACGTTTTTCGCAGCGAGCACTCCGTCAGCCTGATGGCGCTCAAACAACTCAGTAAACGCGAGGCAAAACAACGGCTTGAAGCAATCCATGCGATCCCGCCATTTGTGGTGTCGCGCGTTTTGCTAATGGGGCTGGGCGGGCATGCGACGCCGATTGATCAGACAATGTTGGACAGGATGATTGATGAAGGGTTGCTCGACGCCAAAATATCGGTGGACGAGGCAAACACCATGCTTCCTCGTCACATCAAAGCTGCTGACGCGGTCGATGCGCATCTTCTTCTTCGGCAATGGGTGGAGTCGCCGCCGGCGAAGGAGCGCAAGAGCCCGTCTCCCAAGAAGAAAACCACTGCAAAAATAGCGAAAAAAGCAACTCGTAAAAAAGCCGTCCGGTAGAACAATCAGAGCGCCGAGGGCATCTCCCCGCTCCATTACAGGCATGAACATTATCTATGACTGAGCATCGTGTGAAACAACTCGTTCTTGTCATGGCTTTCTTGGCAATTATGGCGGCGATGACGGTGTGGCAGGTTGGCTGCGCGGTCACTGCGACTTCGGGATCGCGCGACGCAGCGCTGCGTTTGTCCGAACTTGCCAATGAAGATCGCGCCGCGGACGGTCGTTCCGGGTCGGCGCCGATGCCAAAAGGGTTGGATGGGGAGGCTTTGTCCCTCGTCTCTGCTGACGACGAACTCGCGCATCTGAGTGTCGATGCAGCGATCGCGCGGTTCAGTTCTGACGCTGAATCAGACAACACCATCAAGGCAGATGCTGACCACGAGCCAAACGCCGAGGCGCTGCTGTCGTACATCGCCGGTCGGTCGCGCCGTCTTCAGGGCGATTTGCAGGGCGCCTTGCAGGACCTTGAGGAAGCCGCCAAAGCGGATCCTTTTGCCCCGGAGCCTTGGCGAGAGTTGGGGCAGACGCATCGGCAATTGGGCGATCGACTCTCTGCTGCTGCTGCATTTCGCCAGGCGCTTCGGCGAGACCCCGATGATGTCGCCAGTCTCCTGCAGCTTGGTCTGTGGTCGCAGCAGCGCCGTGATGTGAATAAAGCGGTCAACTATCTTTCGCGCGCGCGGCAGCTTGCGTTGACTGTTGCCGATCCAGCATTGCCGATTATTTTGGATTTCAATCTGGGCCGCGCGTTTGTAGAAGTTGGCGCTCTTCGCGCGGGCGTCGAATTGATCGTCACAGCGCTGGACACACCGATTGCGCGCGACTCCCCTTCGATGTTTCAGCACGAACTTCAAACACTCATTCGGGTGCGAGGGGATGGCTGGCGCGATGCGGGCGATGCTGCGATTCGTTTGGGCGATTTTTCAACGGCGGTCGATGCATACGCAAAGGTGCTGAAGCTCCCTTCGCTGGATTCGGGCGGCGTGCTGACGCGCTATGTCTATGCGTCGATGAAGGCTGGGCGACCCGCGCGGGCAGCTCAGGCGGTGCTGACGGCGCTGTCGACTGGGTCTGATTTGTCCGGCAAGCGGTTGCTTCCGTTGATTCAATATGTCGGTGAGTGGAGCGATCTTGGGTCATTGCTACGTAGAGCAATCGATCAGCAACGCGCTGAACTTTCGACGGAGGATACGAACCGTCTTGGTTCGCTCTATGCGCGTGCCGCTGCTTCTGCATTGAATCATGACGCTGCGATCGATGCTCTGAGCGATTGGCTCTCCACTCACCCGACGGATGTTGGCGCCGTCCGCGATCTGTTCCGGCTGGTTGGCGATGATCCCGGCTTGATGGTGGACGAGACGATTCGTTTGATCGAGCGGACGCCTTTGAATGACGCGCGGTATGCGGCTGTTTTGCTGGACTCCATGCCGAGTGTTGAAGCGGCGCTGGAGCAAACAAAGGAGCGTCGATCCGAATCGGCTGCGATGCTGCGGGCGCGTTTGCTTGAACAGACAGGGCGGATCAACGATGCGGCTGAAGCGCTGGCGCCGATCATTGCCTCGCGATCGAACGCCAAAGCATTGGCCTCGTTGTATATCGAGTTGCTCGCCAAGCTTGGTCGAACGAATGAGGCTCAGAAATATCTGGACCGACTGACCGTGGGCAGCAATGCGGTGGATCGGATTTTCCGTGCTCGTGCGCTGGCGGCGATGAGCCAAGGCGATGACGCGCTGGAGGTGTTGCTGCCGGCCCTGACATCAAACGGGGATGCGCCGGCGCCTCTCGCTGGCGATCCCAATGAACTGACTGCGGTGATGCTCGCTGCTGGGCTTGCCTGGAATGTGGGTGACGCTGACGCTGTCGCCAAGTGGAGTCGGCGTGCGATCGAACTGAACCCAGCATTGGAGCAGCCTTATTCGCGGTTGATCGAACTGTACGACCGTAGTGGTCCGCTCCCGGATTCCAACAAACTTGCTGAAGTGGTGCGCGAGTTGCGGTCGGCGGCGCCTTCCAGTCGAACGTTGCGATGGCTTCGAGCACAAGAGCTGGTCGCTGGTGGACAGTACGATCAGGCGCTGCGCGGGTTGACCAGTCTTGCAGAGGAAAGCCTGACGCAGCCGGTCGTCGATCTCATGACCACCATCTGGCTGCGCACGGGGTCTGCGGACAAAGCGGAGAGTTGGCTCCGTACCCAGATGGAGAGCCATCCGACGAGTGCGATCCCGGTGCGGGCGCTGGCGCGTGTTCTTGCGGAAGATGAGCGAGGCGAACTTGCGGTGACGATGTTGCAGGAGTGGATCGACGCTCGCCCTTACGATTTTGATTCGGCACGGCAGATGGAGGCGATCTTACGCACCAAGCTGGATCGCGCTCAAGAGGCGGATCGGCATGCGCTGGCCCGGCTGGACCAACAACCCGCGACGTTTGCCCGGGCGGTCGAGTTGGCGCCTGTCCTCATCAGTCTCAAGGATGCATCGCGCGGTGCGGAGGAATTGCTTGCGACCGCTGATTCGCCTCAAGTGAAATCATCGACGCTTGCGCAACCATTCATCCGTGATGTGTTTTTGCTTGGGCAAGAAGCGATCAACGGCTCCCTCGACATCGAACCGGCCATCAAGCTGCACGCGATTATTTTCAAACAGTTTCCCCAGCTTCCCGTTGAGGTCCACGACAATCATTTGCATCTGCTTGCCAAAGCGGAGGCGAGCTACGACGAAACCGTTGGTGTGTTTGAATATGCCATCACGCATCTGCCTCAGCGATCTTCGGAGCTTGCCGGCGTCACGGTGCAACGGCTGTTGTCCTTTGGTCAAAATGAACTTGCGCTAAAGTTGGCGGAGCGCGCCGGGGAGTTGATTCAATCGCCCAATGAGGTGTTTTTGACGCGATGGGTGCAGGCGGCATCGGTCCAGAAGAATCTGCAAGCCGCCCGTCATGCGCTCCGCGCGATTGCCTCATCGGGCAAGGCGTCCAAGGTGCTGACCGCGTTTGGCTCGCAACGGCCGCCCGAGGGAGATCGCGCAAACGCCGACGTGGTGCTGCTGATGGCGACGTCGTTCGATCAGAACGGCGCAAGTTTCGAGGATGTTGTATCGCTGTACGACTTGGCTCTCGAGTTTGACCCGCGCCACGAGACGGTGAACAACAACTATGGGTATCTGCTTGCGGAGCATGGCGAGCGTCTGGATGAGGCAGAGCAGCTTGTTCTTCGGGCGCTTTCGATCCGTCCTAACGATTCGTTTGCGACGGATTCGCTCGGGTGGGTTCGTTATAAGCAAGGGGTCATCGCTGACGAGCACGACGCCGATGGGAAGATGATTCGAGAGGGCGCCGTGAGTATTTTGCAGCGTGCGGTGCAGTTGGCTGGCAATCGCAACAGTGCCGATGTGCACGATCATTTGGGCGATGCACTGTGGGCGTTGGGGGACAAGACTCGTGCGACGGGTCGCTGGCAGGTCGCCCAGTCGCTCATCGAAGACGCCATCGTCAAGAAGACGGCCCCGGCGAACTACCCTGAGATGCTTGGAAAAGTGAAAGCCAAGCTCACACAAGCTCTTTCGGGCGGCGAGCCTGCCATTGCGCTCATTCTCGGGCCGTTGAACATTGAGAAACAATGACACTGCAACTGTGACGGTATAACAGTTGTCGATTGAAGAAATTATTCACGGGCGGTGAACGCCGGTGGCGCATGGAGATCCGAACCAATGGCCGGTCACAGTAAATGGGCGAACATCAAGCATCGCAAAGCGCGACAGGATGCGGTGCGAGGCAAAGCTTGGAGCAAGTGCTCCAAGGCGATCATGGCTGCGGCTCGGCAGGGTGGGGGCGATCCGACGATGAACCTGACGCTTCGCTATGCGATTGAAGAAGCGAAGGCTGCGAACATGCCCAAGGACACCATCGAGCGCGCGATCAAGAAAGCGACCGGCGATGCGGATGGCGTCAAGTATGAAAGCATCCGCTACGAAGGGTATGGGTCGGAGGGGGTCGCGATCATCGTTGATGTGCTGACGGATAATCGCAATCGGACGGCGCCTGAGATGCGAACGCTCTTTGGCAAGTTTGCGGGGAACCTGGGCTCAACGGGATGCGTGGGCTACCTGTTTGAAGCGAAGGGCATGATCTCGATCGAAGAAGAGAAGGCGCCTGGCGAAGATGCGCTCATGGAGATCGTTCTCGAGGCGGGCGCGGAGGATGTTCAGTTTGAAGACGGTGTGTGGAGCATCACCACGGCGCCGGCGGAGTTCATCACTGTCAAGGACGCCATCGACAAAGCGGAAATCGAATGCCTGAGCGCAGGGCTGACGATGATCCCCAACAACACGATCGCGGTTTCGATGAAGGCGGCTGGTTCGGTCATTCGACTGATCGACGCGCTTGACGACCACGACGATGTGCAGAAGGTCTATACGAACGCGGACATTCCCGATGAAGCGATCGCGCAGATGGACTGATGTTCGCGGTTCTCTGAGTTGCGCGCTTCGCATGTAATTCACAAAGAACCCCGAGCCCCTCACCCCAACCCTCTCCCGAGGGGAGAGGGGGTCAGACGAGCAATCCCGAAAGAAGTGGGAGAGTTGGCTCTGATTTCAGAACGGTTTGGCGCCGCCCGAGCGTTTCTTTGTGGAAGCAGCGGGAGTCTTGGCGATGGGGAGGAGCGTGCCGTTGGGCATGAACTTCGCTGCAGCCAGTCGGACTCTGAACTCTTTTTCTTTGCCGCTGCGGAGCACGGTGATGGTGACGTAATCGCCTGGCGTGCTGTTGCTGATTTTGGCGCGAAGGACGGTTGAAGTGGGTGTTTGCTCACCGTCGATGCGAATGATCATGTCATCGGGCTGGAGTCCTGCTTGAGCTGCGGGGAATCCCGGCTGAACATTTCGGACCAGCACGCCGAACCCTTCGGTGAGTCCTGATTGTTGGCGAATCTCCGCGGTCCAGTCTTCGGGGTCGATGAGGCCGACCCCGAGATAGCCTTTGAGCACTCGGCCGTTTTGGATGAGTTGATCGGCGACCGCTTCAATAGTTTCGAGCGGGATGGCGAAGCCGATTCCGCCGGAGAGGCCAGTGAGTTCTGCGGTGCGTGTGGTGGATCGTTCGGGGCCGGTGATGATCGCGGTGTTCATGCCGATGACCCGGCCGCGGATGTCGACCATGGGTCCACCGGAGTTGCCAGGATTGATGGCGGCGTCGGTCTGGATGTAGTTGGTGTAGTTGTTGGAGAATCGTGCGCCGGATGCTGCGTGCCGGCCGAGCCCTGAGATAATCCCTTCGCTCATTGAAAACTTGAAGCCGAAGGGGGAGCCGAAGGCGAAGACGCGATCGCCCTGAAAGACCGGCATGTCGGAGGCGCGACGGGCGGCAATGAGACCTCCCGAGGGCGCGGTCACTTTGAGCACGGCGATGTCGGTTGAGGGATCGCGACCGACGAGCTGCGCCCGGCGGAGTCTGCCGTCGGAGAACTGCACATTGATCGTGTCCATGGAGTCGATGACATGCGCGTTGGTGATGATGTCACCCTGCGCGTCGTAGATCCAGCCGGACCCGGTTGAACGGGCGGTCTGCCCTCGCGGGCCTCGTCCGGTCGCTTCGATGTAAACCACGCTCGGTTCGACGGCTTGTGCGATGGAGCGTGTTGCTTCGTTGATCCGTTCGAGCACGTCGTCTGCGTCGACGCGCTGTTGGGCGAGCGTGACGAGGGCGACGGTGTCGGCGGCGCGCATCCGCTGGACAGCCAACGGCCCCAGCGCCAAGACTGCCAAGATCGCTCCTATCACCAGAACGCTTGGACCAAACGATTGAAACTTTCTCATACTCTGAATCCTCCGGCACGGTGCGCCACGCAGAATGTGTCAGCGGGCGTCCTTTGCCATCATTGAGTAGCGATGGGAGGAAGCCTCCCTCATTGAGACGCGCCGGACCCACTGTTCCGCCGCTTCTTGCAAAGATACGCCCAAATTTGCCAATGGCGCAGCAAAAGGAGGCTGTCGGTCGGTGAGACCGAGAAGATCCTGCAATACGAGAATCTGGCCGTGACAACTCGGGCCGGCGCCGATGCCGATGAGCGGGACTTTGGTTTGTTCGGTGATTTGTTGGGCGACTTCGGGTGGGACCGCCTCGACGAGGAGCATCACGCACCCTGCGTCTTCCAGCGCCATTGCGTCGGCGATGACTGCGGCTGCGTCGGCTTGCGTTCGGCCGGCGGCGCGATAACCCCCGCTGATGCCGGCGCGCTGAGGGCGGGAGCCGACATGCCCGCAGATGGGAATCCCCGCGCGGCTCATCTTGGCGATCAGCGGTGCGAAGGACTTGTCCGCTTCGATCTTCACAATGTCAGCGAGCCCTTCGGTCATGAAGCGGCCGGCGTTTCGGATGGCGTCGGCGTCGTCAGCCTGATAGCTCATGAATGGCATGTCCGCCATGACGAGTGTGTTGGGCGCGCCTCGCTTGACTGCAGCGGTGAGCGCGACGGCGATTTCCATCGGCATGTGGATCGTGCTGGGCAATCCGAGGATGACTTCGGCTGCGGTGTCGCCAACAAGAAGGACGTGGACTCCTGCGCGCTGGAGCCAGCGCGCTGACGTTGCGTCGTAGCAAGTCAAGCAGGCGAACGGTTCGCCTTGCGACACCATCCGGTTGAGAGACTTGAGCGTCACCGGCTTGGTCGGTTTGGTGGGTGCAGCAGGATCGAGGGCGCCTATGGTCACAGTGATAGTCTATGGGGCACAGATGCTGGGGGTGAAAAACTGGCTGAAGTCGGTCAATGGATCAACCGCCGGTGGCTTCGATGAGATCGTCGTATTCATCAGGCGTTCGGAGCGCTCCCCATGAAGAATCAGCCCCTGAACCCGTATCTCCTGCACGCTTTGAATCTTCTCGTGGGGGATATCCGATGACGTTGGCAACCGCATTGGATGGTTCAAACAGCTCAAGACGGTTGGCGGTTCGTGCCCGAGTGAAGTAAATCTGGTCGGCGCCTGCTGAGATCAGCACCGCGTCGCCTCGCGCCTGGGTTGGCATGGGCCAGATGGCTGGTCCTGCTTGGGTGGAAAACTTGGGATGGCCGAGCAAGCCCAGCATGCTGGCGAGGACGAACTGCGAATCCACACTGTCGGCGCGTCCTGTCCCCAGAGCGCTGAATTTGTTCTGATCGATGTGTTTTGCGCCAAGACCGGTTGGAAGTCCCCCCGAAGCTACTTCGACGAGAGCGGTGACATCATCCGCTTCACCACCTCGTAGATACCCAGCGTTGGAAGCCCAGTAAAAACTTGCCCGAGTTTGAACAATGGAAGTGGGATCAAAAAACTCTTTGGCAAAGGCATCTCCGGCGCCAGTGGTGCTGCTGGGATTGAAATCCCGCGGCGGCATGCTTGCGGAGAGATCGCGTTGCCACAACATGATCGGCTGGCCGAAGTAGTCGATGATGTCGGGAATCCCGACGATTTGGCCTGGCACAGCCCCTTGTCGATCGATCGCTGTGAGATCGCTCAGATTGCCGTTGGATCGTTTGGTTTTCTGCCCAACGACCGGGCGTAGGTGTTCGCCGGTGATCGCGAGGTACGAGCCGGTGCCTGAGGCGCCGAACCTGGCGGTGTCCACGCGGACGGTCAGCCCCGGGTCATTTTGCTGGAGCAGATCGATATCGACGATGGAGTTGATGATGCTGGGCGCGGGCAACTGAGAATCAGTAATAGACTGCACTTCGGGGAGGGCTAGCTCGAGGAGCGCATTTTCCATCGACGTCAAGCCGACGATCTGCCCTCCTGCCAGGTTGCCGCCATTTTTGATGTCGCCCATATCCTGAGCGTTGAAGTAGCCGGGCATCCGCCCGTTGTCTGCTTGGAACGCATCGAGAGCGACACGGACATCGCGCATCAGAGACTGAGTTGAGACTTTTTTTGCTGCGGTCCGGGCGCCTCCCAGCGCGGGGAGAAGGATGCCGAGCAGGATCGCAATGATGGCGACGACGACCAGCAACTCGATCAGTGTGAAGGCGCGCTGGCGCGCAGCCTGATTCGTTTTTATCATCGTGCTTTGCACTCGTCTCTTTTCTGGTGTCATCACGGTCTCCCACCTTTCACCATGCGTTCGACCAAGCCTCGATCAAACATGCGTCGGGAACAGTCTGTTGCCGCGGTCGTCGAACGTCGACGGTGCGGACTCCGGGGGTCGCATCATGCGATGAGCGGATGAGAGACGCCCCTTCACAAGACATCATACTGCAGTTACAGCACAACGGTTCCCTGAAATCGGCTGTAATGGTGTCAAAAGGCGTTTATTAGCCTGTTGAGGCACGATCGGCTGCTGTTCACACTGATCGGTGGAATGCGCCGCGGAGCCATCGGCGGGGGGGAGCCTCGTCATCGAAGAAGTCGTCGATCCCGCGAATCGGGGACAGGCTGCAGCCTTCCATCAGCTCGCGTAACTCTCGAACGCACAGTGGATACGGGCGTTGGGCGATCTTCTCGATCGGCGAAGCTTCACTCCGGCCCGGGCAGACGACGATGATGACGCCGTTGGGATGGAGCAGTTGGGTGATGCCTTGCATCAGTTCGCCCCGGCGATCGGGAGTGACCGCGGGCAACGTGTTGACCTCGACAACGAGATCGAAGCGATGCTTCCAGTGGGATGGGGTTTGGCAGGCGTCAGCCTGAACGAAGCACGAGGCATGCTGGGGATATCTCTGCTTGGCCCACTGGACCGCAGATGGGCAGAAGTCAAACGCGGTGACATCAAAGCCGCGATCGAGCAGTTCGTTTGCGTCGTTGCCTAATCCACATCCGACCACGACGACTCGGCTGCCAGGCCTGACAACTTCGGGCGCCTCGGCATTGAGCCAGGCGACGAGTGCGGGATGAGCCCCGTGTTGCGACCACGGCACATGGGTGTCGTCGCCGTGCGCTTCTGTGTAAATCTGCTCAAAGAACCCGACGCTCGGATCATTGGACAAAACAGCAGTGTCTGCCAGTGTCGGATGCTGGGATGTTTGTTCGAGTGTGCTGGTTTCCATCACCGGTGTCTCCCGAAGGCGGGGATGGATTTCAGGGCGCCTGATCCGATCCCCTATCGAAGGTGGCGGAAGGCGCTCAGCACGGTCACATATGAGTGCGGCTCCGCCGCTTCTACCCTTCCCAGCTTATCACCATCGGAACCCAACTGGCAAGGTGTTTCTCCTGAAAACGAGAAAAAAGTTCACATTCTTTGCGATTCGTTCACCCGCAAAGCCCCGATCGGGCTGCAGAACCTTCCCCATGTTCTCCAAGGGAGAGTCTGGCATAGTGGGTTAGAGGCTGCTCATCCGGCGTCTGACGATCCCCTCGATCCGGGCGCCGCACCTTGCTGGGCTTGCATGGACAGCGTGTTCCCACAGGCGGACCACCCGCCATCCGAGGGCGTGGAGTTCGTGGTTGACCCTTTCATCGCGAGCCATATTTCTGTTGATTTTGCGATTCCAGTAGTCAGCATTGGTTGAAGGGCGCCTGCAGTGGTCCGGGCAGCCGTGCCAGAAACAACCATCGACGAAGACGGCGACGCGGGCTGCGACGAAGATGATGTCGGGTGAGCCCGGCAGTTTTTTTTGCAAGCAGTAGCGCAGGCCGC
>CAYMQF010000009.1:0-11140 GCA_964392425.1 uncultured Phycisphaeraceae bacterium | reverse complement strand
AAGATGATGTCGGGTGAGCCCGGCAGTTTTTTTTGCAAGCAGTAGCGCAGGCCGCGGCGGTGCAGTTCCCGCCGTAATGCGAGCTCGCAACTGGTGTTGCGCGAGTGAATCCGCCTCATCGTTTGGGAGCGCTGCGTTGGCGTGCGATCGTCAGCCATCAGGTTGATTCGAAATCGTTCGAGTCGAATCGTGTTCCATCACTACTTTGGTTCATCTTCCTCGGTCGGAGGGTCGGTTGGTGTTTGTGCGGAGACGGTCAGCCGGGTCGGCGAGCCGAACCAGCCTCGCTCGCCGCTGCCGTACATTTTTTCGAGCGTATCGCAGACATCGGCCATGGAGCCATCCGCGGGGACCCATCCATTATCGATGTCGGGGAAATCGATTTGGCAGTTCTCGCACTTCTTCCCTTCGTAAAACCGGATCGGGCACCAGAACGATTCGACCATGCGGAGCATTTCGTTGCCGAGCGAATAGACACCGGTCATCCAGTCGCAGTACAGGCACCAGATGAGGTCGTGGCCGACGAGCCCCTCGAACTTGTGGCGGCTGACATTGACCCAATCCGCCTGGCGCAACGGCGGGAAGCCGAGCAACATTCGAAAGAGGGGGTAGATCACGATCTCGGAGATGCGAATAGTCCAGAGCGTGAAGATGGCAAGGACACTGACCCACAGCGCTGCGTGGTTGCGAGGTCGGCCGACGAGCCGATTGAGCGTCTTGACGATGCGTGGGCCTTTGACGTCTTTGCGATGGGTTAGTTCGTGCAAGAAGACCCATGAATAGAAGGCGAGAACCTGGCCGAGCAAGGTCATCCCGACCGCTGGCCAACCTCCCAAGACATACGCGACAATCCAAGGCGCCCACATCAGCGAGGCTACCACCACGTCGAGCATCGGCGCTCGCGTCAGCACATCGGAAAAACGCCTGCCGCCCGCTCCCATCTTTGGCGCCAGTGTGAGCACCGCTGCGATGAACATCATGGCGAGATAGCTGATGAGCAGGGCTGCCCAGATCGGCGCGATGGCGCCTGGGTCGGCGTCCAGTTGCGCCAGTGGTGGGGAGAACAGGAGGCGCAGCGGTGTTGTCATGTGGGAAACCTCTGTCAGGGGCTGGGCGCGTCAAGGCGCATGGTAGACCAATGAACGGAAGATGACCGGACGGTGCATTCGTGCGTCAGGTGTCAAGTTTACTCAGAGGCGGGCAATTGGGCCTTATCTTTGTGTTTGGGATGGTGAGGATGAAACACATGGTGCAGTTGGATGCTCTTGGCGATGTAGAAGAGCACGGGGTAGATGAGCAATTCGAGGATGAAGCTGGTGGCGACGCCGCCAATCATAGGCACGGCGAGTCTTCGCATGGTGTCGGCGCCGGCCCCGTCGGCCCAAAGCAATGGAAGCAGCCCGGCAAAGATCGCTGCGACCGTCATGGTCTTGGGACGAATACGTTTGACGGCTCCTTCATGGACCGCCCACCATAGATCGTTCGAATTGCGCATGCGACCTTCGGCGCGGAAGCGTTCAAAGCTGTTGTCGAGGTAGAGAAGCATCACGAGCCCCGTTTCAGCAGCGAGCCCCGCCAGCGCGATCATGCCGACCATGACTGCCAGCGACATGTTGTAATCCAACAGGTACAGCAGCCAGACGGCGCCGATAAGCGCAAACGGCTCAGCGATGAGCACGATCCCGACGCGCAGCCAGCTATTCGTTGCCATGTAGAGCAGAAGGACGATCAGCACGCCTGCGACAGGCACGATCACAATAAGCCTTGCGCGGGCCGCCTGCATGTATTCATATTGGCCCGACCAAATGATGCTGTAGCCGGGCGGGAGCGTCACCATCTCGTTGACGGCGCGCTGGGCATTCTTCACGTACGTTCCAACATCGAGCCCCGCGATATCGACATATATCCAACTTGTCAGGCGGGCGTTCTCGCTCTTGATCAGCGGCGGTCCCTTGTGGATCGAGAATGCTGCGAGTTGGCCCAGCGGCACCTGCGCGCCCATTGGCGTGCCGACTAACGTCCGCTTGAGAGAAGCCATGCTGTTGCGCAGCTCGTGGGGATAGCGGACGTTGACGGGGTAGCGTTCGAGCCCTTCGACCGTGAAAGTCACATTCATGCCGCCCATGGCTGACATGATGACGTCCTGAACATCAGCGATGTTGAGACCATACCTGGCGATCTCTTCCCGGTTGATGGCGATGTCGACGTAGTTGCCGCCCACGGTTTTTTCGGGGAAGGCGCTGACGGTGTAGGGCGATGTTTTTTCGTTCGTCTTGACGACCTGTGCGATATCGTTGGCGATTTTGGAGAGGATGCTCAGGTCTTCACCCATGACCTTGATGCCGACCGGCGTTTTGATTCCCGTCGAGAGCATGTCGATGCGCGTGCGGATCGGCATGGTCCAGGCGTTGGTGAGCCCGGGTATCTTCACGACTTCGTTGAGTCCTGGAATATGAGTTCCGTCGGGCCAGTCGTATCCAAAGGTCAACTCCCCGATGGTGATCGTTCGTCTTTCCGAGAAGACGCGTCCGAGGATATTTTGAGTCCACTCGGGCCAGCCGGAGAAGAAGCGATCGACCGGCTTCGTTCTCCACAACGACTTGTCTCGTTTCAACCAGATGGTCGTTTCGATCATGGAGAGTGGGGATGGATCTGTCGCGGTGTCGGTGCGGCCGATCTTGCCCAAGGTGCTCCTCACTTCCGGGAACTCCATGATGAGTTTGTCTGTTTGCTGGAGCAGTTCGCGCGCTTTGGTCGTGCTGATTCCCGGGTCGACGGTCGGCATGTAGAGCATGTCGCCTTCTTCCAACGGCGGCATAAACTCGCTGCCGAGCTGTTTGAGAGGCCAGAGCGTCACGAGAACCAAAAGCAACGAGATCAGGAGCGTGATCCAGCGGAATCGCATGGCCAGCGCAAAGAAGGGCTCGTACACCCGGTGCAGGAATCGGTTGAGCGGGTTGCGATCTTCGTTGGAGAATTTCTGGGGGAGCAGGATGACTGCAGAGAGCAGCACCCACCCGATCGAGAGCGCCCACCGATAGGGGGCCAGCGCCTCCAAAGGCATGACGAAGAAAATAACGGCTGGAAGGCCGATCCCGAAGGCGTAGGTGAGCATCCGTTTGGCTCGGGACATGGTGGTCGGCAACGTGCGTTCGTTGACGAAGTAGACCATGAGCACGGGGATGACAGTCACGGCGAGGATGGCGCCGGACATCATGGCGAAGGTCTTTGTAAATGCGAGCGGCTTGAAGAGTCGGCCTGATTCTTCTCCGAGCGCAAAGACCGGGAGGAAGCTGACCGTAATAATCAGGAGTGCGAAGAACAGGCTCGGCCCCACCTCCTTGGAGGCCCTTGCTATGAGTTTCGCCCGAGGCGTCGCCACCTTGCCCTTTGCAACGAGCGCCTCCTCTCGCTCGATATGTTTGTGCGCGTTCTCGACCATGATGATCGCACTGTCCACCATGACTCCAATGGAGATCGCAATGCCGCCCATGCTCATGATGTTGGCGTCGATGCCCACCAGTCGCATGAGCGTGATGGCGCTGAGCACGCCAAGCGGAAGCACCACGATCGCAACGAGAGCGCTGCGAATGTGGACAAGAAACAACGCCACGATGATCGACACGATCGTGATCTCTTCGAGGAGTGTGTGTTTCAGTGTTTCGACGGCTCGGTCAATGAGATCACTGCGGTCATAACCGACCTCAATGGCGACCCCCGGAGGAAGGCCGAGCTCGAGTTCAGAGAGTTTTACTTTGACGTTTTCGATGGTGGTTCGTGCGTTCTCGCCGAATCGCATGACGACCACGCCGACGACGGCCTCGCCTTCTCCCTTCCAGTCGATGATTCCGCGGCGAATCTCAGGGCCGGCGCGAATCTCCGCGACATCGCGAAGGTAGATCGGCTTGCCTTTCGCGTCAGCCGCGAGAGCGACCGAGCGGAGCTGCTTGAGCGCGAGATCCGTGCGCATGTTTTCGACGGACATGCCCGCTGCGCGCGCTGCCTCGATCTCGGTGTTGGTGAGAGTTCCGAGGTAGCCGAGCCCGCGCACCATGTATTCGGTTTCGCTCATTTCAATGACGCGTCCGCCGACGTCGATGTTTGAGCGTTGGATGGCTTTCTTGACACGAGACAGTGGGATGGAATACGCCAGGAGCCGAACGGGATCGACAACGATTTGGTACTGCTTGACGAAGCCGCCGGCTGCAGCGATCTCGCTCACGCCGTCAACAGCAGTCAACTCATAGCGCAGGTACCAATCTTGCAAGCCTCGCAGGTCGGAGAGATCTGCGTCAGATTCGACCAACTCTCCGCCATCGAGAGGGCACACATCGAACCCTTTGACGAGGTCCACTGCCTGAAGGCGGTCCTGAGCGTCGGCGGGCGCGCTCTCGATCGACTCGTATCGTTTGTTCTCGACACCGTCGTAGTAGACGGTTTTGGTTTGATCGAAGATGCGATGCCGAACGAGCCGCTCGCGGACTTCCTTTTCGACATCAGGCACTTTTTCTACGGAGTCGTACCAGGTGTCCGTGACCGGATCGTGATACATCCCGCTGGGGTGGCGCGGGCAGTAGCGTCCGGTGACGAGCACGTATTGATAGACCCAGCCGACGCCGGTCGCGTCCGGGCCGAGTTGGGCGCTGACTGCTTTGGGGAGCCTGCCGACGACTGAACTGAGCTGTTCAAGGACTCGGCTCCTTGCCCAGTACATGTCGGTGCCGTCTTCAAAGATGATGTAGACGAAGCTCGTGCCGAACATGCTGTAGCCTCGCACGATCTCGGCAAAGGGGACCGCGAGCATGGAGGTGGTCAACGGGTAGGTGACCTGATCCTCGATGATCTGAGGCGCCTGGCCGGGATACTCCGTGCGGATGACGACCTGCACGTCGGAAAGATCCGGGATGGCGTCTACGTTGATGTTCTTTGCTGACCAAATACCGGCGACTACAAGGAAGATCGACAACAGCATGACCATCATGCGGTTGTCGATGCACCAATCAATAACTTTTCCGATCATTGTTCATCTTTCATGACTGGGAGCGCGCTGCGCTCATCAAAGCAACCGGGCATCGACTGACCTAAGAATGGGTTTCGGGCATCGCTGGCGCTTTGGAGCCAGATACCGTCGCTGTCACCTTTTTTGTACATCGGGCAGTGAAGTTGATGCACCTCGAAGTCCAGCTCGGGGGGGACGCCGCTGGACATGAGGAACGTGGAGAGCGCCGAGCTCAGTTTGGCAAACGCGATGCGCGCCTCCTCGATGGAGGGCGATTTCGTCAGCGCCAGCGCTTTGTTTCGTACGGTGTCGATTTCATTGTGCTCCGCCCAGAAGGCGTCGTTGTGTGGCACCTCCATAGACAGCAGCACATCAATCGTTGACACGATCAGGTCCGCGGGTTCACGGATGTTGTCGATCGAGTCTTCGGCGAGTTGGTCTCCGATCAGGAAGTAGTTGGTCAAGAGAGTGGTGACGCCCTCCCGCACCGGCTGTGGGATGGCGACCATTTCACCAGAAACTTCAGCTTGAGCGACCACGGGCTCCTGTTCGAACGCCGTATCACCTTTGATCATCTTGGCCAGGCTCTCGCGGATGCGCGCTTCGCTGTCGAGGAGGAACTGCCCGCTGACGACGACTTGTTCGCCGGGACTGAGCCCTTCGAGGATCTCCATCATCCCGTCGTCCGTCTCCACACCCATCAGCACGTCGCGAGGCTGAAACTTGCCTTCGCCGAGGCTGACGAACGCGATCTGTCGTTCGCCGGTGTCGATGATCGCTGAGCGCGGCGCGAGTGTGCGCTTCTGCGCAATGGTGTTTTTGAGGTCGATGCCTGCATACATGCCGGGCTTGAGCAGGAAGTTGGGGTTGTCGAACTCCAGGCGAACACTGACTTGCCGGGTCGCTTCATCGAGGTAGGGATAGATGTAGATCACCCGTCCCTCGAACTTCCGCCCTGGGATGTACGGCAGGCTCATCGTCGCTCGCTGACCGAGCTCCACGAATGGCAACTGGTACTCGTAGAGGGAGACCATCACCCATACTCGTGAGAGATCAGCGATCTGGTACGGGCGTGCGCCCAAAGTGACGGGCATGCCTTCGTTGGCATGCTTGGCGATGACCACTCCCTTGATCGGGCTGTAAATCGTCATGGTTTTAGAAGCGACACCCTCGGTCGCCAAAGCATCGATCTGCTCGTCGGTGATGTCGTAGTATTCGAGTTGAACTCGTGAGTCATTGATGAGGCGTTCGGAATCAAGCTGGGAATCAGGCAGGAAGTCGACTCCCACCTTGCCTCGCATCTTCAGGCTCGTCAGGTATTCAGTTTGGGCGGAGTAGATTTTCGGCGAATATAAATCGAAGAGGCGGTCTCCTTCTTCGACTTCGGCGCCCTCATAGTCGACATACAACTTCTCGATCCAGCCGGACGCCTTGATGTTGATGTCGCGGACGAGGGTCTCGTCATAGGTGACCGTTCCGATGGTTCGGATCGTGCGTACGACCGGTCCCTCGGTGACGGGTGCGATGCGTACACCGATATTTTGTGTCACGATCGGGTCGATGACCATTTCACCCGTGAACTTGCTGGGATCCATTGGAAGGAGCGTCATGGAGCATATGGGGCACGTGCCGGGATCGGGCAGGATCACCCACGGATGCATGCCGCAGGTGTAGTACTCAAAGTCATCGTGAGAACGGTCGGACGGATCGGATGGCGCCATTTTTTTAGGCTTGGCGACTCCTGATCCTGACATGTCCATGCCTGGCATAGAGCCCATGCCGTCCATGTCGCCCATGTCGTCCATGTCGTCCATGTCATCCATCCCTCCAGCGTTGGCATTGCCGCCGCCGACTGTTGAAACGGGAGTGGAGCCGATGTTGATCAGTGACTTTGCGCTGGGGTTGAGCCAGGCGCCGATCGCGATCCCGATGACAAGCAGGACCACAAACATCACGATCAGCCCGATGTGCGGCCCCTTGGGAGGGATCGGGCTGGGCGGCAGCGGTGGGTGCTCGTTCCCGGCAGGAGTTTCATCGACCTGAGGTTTGGTCGCTACGGCTTCCGATGTCACGTCATTGTTGCTCTGAGTTACTGGTGCTTGCATTATTTATCCTCCGAATCAGGGGCTGTTCGTGTGATCGGCTTGGGTAAGGTGTTCTTTTTTGCAGTTCCGTCTCGATGAAGGTCATGCCCGACGGCTTCCTGCAGCGATGCGAAGGACTGTTCAAGGTCTGAAAGGCTTTGTTCGAGCAAGAGCTGGAAGTCGAGCAGCTTGCGCCAGTTGTCGACGAGTGTGAGAAAGTCCAGGTCGCCGGCGCGGTAGCCACTCAGAGACGATTCAACCGTCTGCCTTGCTTCGGGGACGATCACATCGCGAAGCAATGCGACCTGACGCTGCTGCGTGTCCACTCGGATGAAGGCGTCCTGCACTCGAAACGCGGTGAGGTTCTGTTCGAAGGCGAGTGCGGAGGCAGCTTCGAGCACACCACGCGTCGCTTCGAGTTCCGCAGCTTTCAACTTCTTTTCCCAGATGGGAAGGTTGATGCCAAGCCCGATCCACCACTGGTCGTTTCCGTTGGCGACGGAAGACAACCCGGCGCCGTCCACAATGTTGTAGCTCACACTGGCCGTCAGATCAGGAAAACGATCGAGCCGAGCGAGTTCACGTTGTTCACGGAAGCGCTGAAACTGTTCACGGAAGCGTTGAATAGAGGGATTGGAGATCGCCGCCTGACGCAATAGGTCATCCAGAGAGGCGTCGATGCGGGTGAGATCGATGGGGGCAGGATCGGGGAGCGGCTCTGTGACCGGGCGGTCAATCATGGTGTTGAGCATCGCAGACGCGGTGATGCGCCGCTGCTCCAGAGTGATGAGTTCATTCTCAATGTTATTCAACTCAACAGAAGCGCGAAGCACGGCTTGCTGGGTGGTCGTGCCGACGCGGTATTTCGCTTGTGCCACTTCGCGCAGTTGATCGAGCAGGGTGCGGTCTTCTTCCGTCACTTCGATCGAGCGAACCGCAAAGTACAGGCTCCAATACGCCCGCCGAGTGTCCCCGATCACTGTGAGCGTGATGCTATCCAACTCTTTCTGAGCGATCGCTGCTTCCTGAGCGGCGATTCGGCCCCGCGTTGCCAGTTTGCCGGGGAAGGGCAGTTTCTGGCTAAGCGACGACTGTGCCTGCACCTGGCCAGCAGCGGTTTCTGACATATCGCCGATGGGCGTCAGACGAAGATTGGGATCGTCCAAACTCTCTGCCTGAGGCACGCGCTCGAGCAACCGCCGAACTTTCTGCTCCGCTGACCGAATCGACGGGTGACGCGCCAGCGCGAGGGTTACATAGTCCTCAGCGTTCATCGTCATTCCCATGTCAGGCATGTTGAGCTGGGGGGCTCCGACGGCGGGCGCCTCGGTGCGCATGATGGATGAACGCTCCAAGTCGGTGGCGGCGCTCAGATCGTGCTGGATCACATCGAGGAAGGAGGTGTCAAGCACGTTGGTGCAGCCAACAAGAGTCTCCAGCAGGGCTGCAGCAGTGATCGTAGTGATGAATAATCGGCAGGCCATATCTCGCCTTTTGACAAGGATCGTGAGGGTTCAGGGACAATAAAATTCGGGGGTTCACAACTTGCCTGCACACGGTCGTTGCTGCGACAGGCGAGAGAGGATTGATTGCGTCCGTTGTGGAAGTCGCACTGGTCAGCTTCTTCACACAGCGGCTGTAGGACATTGGCGTGGAGCCAATAAACGGTGACCACATAAGCAGGTAAGAAGTCTGGACTGGCGTTGTGGGCGCACAATCATTCCCCTAGTCGGGAAGATTTACGTTTGCCACACGCCTAAAAGAGCCTGAACGAGGTTGTGCGACCGATGCGGTCGAACCTGTCCAGCGTGCCCCATCGCGTTTGGATTACACATCACAGCTGGAAGCGTAAAACCGATCGTGCTGCTTTGCAATGCTGACGGGGCGGAAGAGGCTCCCGATTGCGGCGCCGGAGCGAGTGGTAACTGAGGCAGGGTTGGAGCAGATTCGCAAACCGACCCACAGTTACAAGCGAAATCGACGGGAGGAGCCGTGCCCTCATGGCAAGCTAATGAAGAAGTTGCCTCAGGAGCAGATGTCTCGCAGCACTCTGGCACAGTATGCGAGCGATGAGCGTCATCACCCATCGCAAAGCGGGGCGCCCACATCGATGGGACGGCGAGAGCCAGAATAAAAATCAGACGTACAAGCATGAGATCAAAGGAATCATCGACGGGCTTCTCCGCAAAGTCAACTCAGTTCAGCAAGGTTTTATTCTCGGTGAGTGTGAAAAGTTGCTGCTCATTTGTATTTTCACCGTTCCCTGTCGAAATAATCGATCCCGGACGGCGTTAGAAAACGAATCGCAAACTCAGGCCAAGAATGAAGTTTGACTCTGGTCGGTTGTCGACTTCTTGCCAAATGGGGAGTTGGATCGTCGCCTCTGCGATCCATCGTGTCGTGATGTACTGGACTCCTGGCGCTACAAAAAGCTCGTTGTCGCCGTTGGTTTCGTACAGGCCGTTGAACTCGAGCAGGACGTTCCACGCGGTGGGGTTGGGCGAGGTGTATTCAGCTGGCCACGCGCGGTAGATGAACGCAACGTCGTAGCGGAGCAGGTCGGGCGAAGCGCCTTGGGCCGTGTTGAACTTCCAGAGAAAATCAGCGTCGAAGAACGCTCTGCCGCGCGCGATGGTGAAGACGCCGCCGACGATCGGGTCTACGGAGTCACTGGAAAACCCGTTGGTTCCGGTGGGCAGCTCGAGGCCGGCCAGCGCGTTGAACCGCGCGGTGTCGGTGGGGCTGGAGTCGTTTCGGTACAGGCGGATCTTCGACAGCGCGGTCATGTCCGCCAGACCGGAGGTCGTCGAGCGGCTGCCGGTGAGGTTGTTGGTGATGCGCTTGGAGAGTGCAGCAGGCGTAGTGAGCAGGAAAGTGAGCGAGTCGGTGGCGCCGAACACGACCGTCGTGGCGCTGGTCAAGAGGTTTACATCGAGATTGGCGCCGGGCGCAGCGAAATCAGCTTTGGAAAAGCGGAACTGCTGGCGGACGATCCATCCCCCTTTGCGAGGCTGGAGGGCGACGTTCGAGTTGATCGGCGCCTGGGCGAACGATTGATTGGTGAATGCGAGCCCAGCGGTGATTGCGACCCATACTGCGATCGCGCCTGAACAGGCTATTGATCTCATTTCCGCGACAGTCCCGACATCCCGAGCTTCTTATCCATGTCGTGCGCCTCATCGCCCTTCTTGTGAGCGTGAGCTTCGGTGCACTGGAAGCCGAGCTCGGTGATGCGGGCGCACAGCTTGGCGAGGTCAGGCTTCGTCGATTTCGTCCAGACATGGACGAGCCCGCTCTCGTGATTCGCTTCGATATGGATCACATCATCGAAGGCTCCAAACGAACGCATGGTGCGGGTGGTGCATCGTTCGCAGTTGAAGCCTTTCACAGTCAGATAGACCTCGGCGCCAAACTCGGTCGGCGCCCACCCGGTCATGTCCAAAGTCCAATCGTTGGATGACGCCGAATCACCATCTGTGACAAGGCCCTCAACGCGCACACTGCGGGCGTTGGAAGAATCATCGAGATACGCAAGAAGCTCCTTCCATGACTGCTCATGATCCGCACGCTCCATCTTGGCGAGATGAAAGACTTCGCCGGTGACCCCAGCTTTCAAGTCGATCGTCGTCGCGCCAACACTCGGCATGTCAGGCAAATCGCCAACCGCAGTGAGATTGATCGCGCGAAGTGTAAATCCCGAATCCTTGACGGCATCGCGAACCTGCGCAGGGTCGAACACTTGGAAAGCGCTCCACGGAACGACGGTGACGCCGTTGTTGAGGAAGGATTGAATTTTCGCGCCGGTGTCAACGCCTTTGAGCTTTTGCACGCTTTTTTCGACGTTGATGATGCACGACGGGCAGGTGACGCCATCGATTTTCAGGCGGACTTCTTCGACCTGCGCAATGAGCGGAGTGGTCAGAGCTGCTGCAAAAGCAACGGCGAACAATGGTTTGGGGATGAACATGTCAATACTCCTTGAGGGATGGGGGGTTTTACTGTTGTTCTATCGTTTTGGGAGAAGGCGACACAGTGTAGCCCAAGCTCTTGGCGACCT
>CAYMQF010000008.1:26316-33370 GCA_964392425.1 uncultured Phycisphaeraceae bacterium | reverse complement strand
GCGTCGAGGTCGTTTTGTGAGGATGGCGCCGGGCTGGCAGGCCCGAAAATCATGGTTGACGCCTGTTTGAGGTAGTCAGAGCGTGGTGATGCGGTTTCGGGGCTAGGCTTTGTTGAGTGGGGAGCCCTCGTCCCCGGTGCAGTTTGGCAGCCTTGTTTGAGGTGAGGACAAAGGAAGATATGAGCAGGATCTGGTGGGCGACCATCTCGGGTTTGATTCTTGGCGGCGTGCTGTTTGGCATGATGCAGAGAGGGTGTGAATCCACCGCGGACACCACCACGGCTCCGTTCGGCTCAGCATTGGACCCAATCGCGATGATGGCGCCGACGGCTCCCGCCTCCCGTCTTCCTGCGAGTGTTCGCCATCCCGTGGCGCCCAGAGTTGACGTCCGTTCGGCCTTCGGCCCCATCACTTCTGCGATTCCTCGACCGAAAATCAACGTCGGCGCGACTGGCGTTCGGCCCGGCAGCCAACAGTTGAATACGATTAGTCCGCAATACTCTGAGTTTGGCAATGCGGTGCAGCGCGCCCGCCAAAGAGACGAACTGCGCGCCCAAGCACAGCGAGCGCGCCAGGCTCGAATCCAAGACGCCAACCTGCAAGTTCAGTCGGCCCAGGCAGCCCGGCTGCGCGCCACGAATCAACAGCAGGAATCGTTGGTGACGCTCGGTGTCGCAAGTGGCGGGCAATACACTGCATTGGAGGGCCAATCGCTTATTCAGAGTCGATTGCTTCAACAGATTCGACGAGAGCAACGGCGAGAATCATCGGATGCATCGGGAGCCCGCAGCAGAGGTGGCGGACCCAACAGCCCCGATGAGGGGGGAGACGCGTCCGGTCCTAGTGGCGCCGGGGAGAATCCCAATAGCCTTGCGGGCGCGGGAGCTGGCGCCGCCGTCACTCGCAACAGCGTTCCTCCATCGACGACCGGAGCAGCGGGGGCAGCGTTTCCCAATGCTGGGACCACGGTGTCGAACACCGATCCCAACCCGACGACACCTTTGGACACAACTCCCATCGGTGACACTTCGACCCCCACGGTGACCCCTCCGCCCACGACGGAGCCGAGCGATTCGGTGACTCCGCCGCCGCCTCCTTTTGTGATTCCGCCTCCACCGACCGGGCCGGGCAATACGGATGGAGCCGGGTCTCCGCCCTCCGATGGGCCAGCCGTTCTCGCTCGCTGGGCGCCGGTGCAGACTGACACCGCGTGCGACCAATCGGGGACGCGCACCAACGATTTGTTCCTGGGTTTTCGCGATCAGATGAATCTGCAGATCGTGACCTCGGCGGCGCCGTTAGCGCTGCGGATTGATGGCGGGTCGTTCATTCAGGATCCATTGGGTGACAACGAACAACCATCCGTCGGCGCGCTGGCGATCAATTCTTGCGTCGCGTTTGACACATATCTTGCGATTGGTGAGGAGCGAAACCTGCTCATGCCGGTGATGCCTGACGATCCGCTGAACTGGGGAGGTTCGCTCAACGCGGTGTGGAGCACGCCGATCACGACGCCGTTTGGTGTGGCAGGCGTGCAGGACTCGGCGCGCTTTGGCGATGATCGTTATTACGTTCGCGTCGGACGCTTCACCGCGACGGGCAATCCTGATTTCGTCGGCGGGACGCTCATCGTAAACGCTCTGAATCTTGCGACGTTCAGCTTTGTGACTGAAGTCGTCACGGTTGATTTTGTTTCGGAAGACTGGGCTGTCGATGGAGTGGGCGGACCGATCCTTTCCAACCTGAGCTTCGACTCAGCCTCTGCAGTTGGCGGCCTCGTGACGGGTGCGACTGTCACGATTTCATCGCCTGCCCCTGACACCGGGGTCGAAGTGATTCTCCTCAGCGGCAGCTCTTTGTTGAGCGTGCCTGCCACGGTGATGATCGGGCCGGGGCAAACGAGTGTTCGGTTCAATGTGACGACATCGGCTGTCAGCGCGCCAAACATCGCGACATTGAACGCTGTGCTGAACAGCGTCTTTTTGAGCGCATCGGTCACACTGCAGGCGCCTCCCACGAGTTCCCTTGAAGCGTTGACAATCTCGCCGAGCATCGTGCGGGGTGGTCTGGCTGCAACGGGAACCGTGACGTTGACCTCGTCGGCGCCCACCGGCGGCTTGGTGGTCAATCTCTCGTCGGATGATCTCTCAATTGCCAACGTGCCGGCCAATGTCCTCATCCTCGAGGGAGACTTGCAGGCGAGTTTCCAGATTCTGACCGCAGAAGTGACGGCGCCGAAACCTCTGTTGATCTGGGCAAAAAGCGGAGATCAGATACGAACGGCTCCTCTCACCGTCACCATCGCAAGCGATCTGACTGGTGATGGAGTGGTGGATGGCGCCGACCTTGCGCAACTCTTGGGGTTGTGGAACACCAGCGATCCCAATGCAGATCTCAACGGCGATGGCGTGGTCGACGCTGCAGATCTTGCGGAACTTCTGGCGACGTTCGACAGCACGACCAATGCGACGCCGTTTACGGGAGCTGTCATCGCGCGATGGATTCCCATCGACATTCCCGCTCAGTGCAGCGATTTGGTCGGGCAGCGCTCCAACGATCTTTATCTGGGCTTTGAAACAAGCCCCGACGCACCTGTTATTTCTTCCATCCCCGACACACAGCTCTTTATGATCAACGGCGTTGTTCATCAGGACCCGTTTGGCTCCAACAGTCCGCCATCTGATTTTGTGACCAACCTGTTCCCCTGCGTTGCGTATGACAGCTACCTCACGCTCGGTGGGGCGTCGCCGATTTTCCTACCGGGCACCTCGCTCGATCCAGCCGACTGGGGCTCTGCGTTGACCGCAGCGTGGTTCACGACTGACTTTGGCGGGATCAACATTGAGCAGAACCCCACGAAGTTCGGCGACTCGCGT
Organism: uncultured Phycisphaeraceae bacterium; assembly: GCA_964392425.1. Taxonomy (GTDB): domain Bacteria; phylum Planctomycetota; class Phycisphaerae; order Phycisphaerales; family UBA1924; genus CAYMQF01. Next base: position 30,494 of record CAYMQF010000008.1, on the reverse strand, counting down.
TTCTACTTGAAAATCGCTCGCATCACCGCGACGCAAGGTGTGCGAATCGAAGGCGAGCTCACGGTGGACTATGCCGTCGACGGCGTCGGTCAGCCGACCACGTCGGTTCCCGTGCTGCAGTGCCCGGTCTGCTGGAAGTCGTTCGACCTCAACGGCGACGGTGTGGTCGATGCGGGCGACGTCAACTTCGTGATGGCGATGCTCGGGACGAACGATCAACTCACCGATCTCAACAGCGATGGGATCGTCAACGCTGCGGACCTTTCGCTGATTATCAACGAGACTGCCAACCAGAAGCCAGCCAAGAAATCGACGAAGAAGTCAGGCAAAAAGAAGCTCAAGAAGTCAGCCAAGTAATCCACGCGGACCTTCTCCGCGTTCAGCTTTGGCGCCAGTCAGTTTCCTCGCGATATATAAGCCCGGGCCGGCTCTCACGGAGGTGAGGTTTGCCGTGCTCACTCGGGCGATCTAAACTGTATCGGCGGGTCGACACTCCACTCACAGCTCGTCACGACCGATATACACACAGGGGTGTTCGGCTTGTCGTTTGCCAATCGTCAGAACCTCCCAGCGACTCAATGCCGAAAGAGACACTGATGACCACCGTGACCAGATCCGATCCCAAGCCGACCAAACCCGCCAAGCAACTCACCGCGGACCTTCCCGATGAAACACTCGTCGGCTGGCTCCGCGATATGTCGCTCATCCGTGAGTTTGAAGTTCGCACGATGCAGGCATACTCCAACGCGCGCATCGGCGGCTTCTGCCATGTCTACATCGGCGAGGAAGCGTGCGCCGTAGGCACCATCGCATCGGTCAACCCGGATGATCCGATCATCACCGCCTATCGCGACCACGGACACGCGCTGGCGCGGGGGATGGACCCGGGCGCCTGCATGGCTGAGATGTTCGGCAAGATCACCGGCTGCGCCAAAGGCAAAGGCGGGTCGATGCACATGTTCGACAAGCCACATTGGCTCTTCGGTGGGCACGGCATCGTCGGCGCCCAGACGCCGGTGGGAGCGGGGCTCGCGTTTGCTGCGAAGTATGAACGTGAAGTGCTCGGCAAAGGCGAAAAGAAAATCGCGCTGTGCTATCTCGGAGACGGCGCGCTCAATCAAGGCGCCTTCCATGAAGCGCTCAATCTGGTGGGCGTGCTCTCCGTGCCGGTCATCTACATCATCGAAAACAATGGATATTCCATGGGCACCGCGACGGCGCGAGGCACCACGATGGCCAAGGAACTGACCAAGAAAGCACAGGGCTACGGCATCGAAGGCGTCTCCATCGACGGCATGGACATCCTGAATATCTACAACCGGTTCAAGCCAGTCGCTGACGCCTGTCGGGACGAAGTCCGCCCCGCGTTCGTTGAGATCAAAACGTACCGCTATTACGGGCATTCGACCTCCGACCCACAGAAATACCGCACCAAAGATGAGGTCGCTTCGGTCAAAGAGCGGGACTCGATCGACTCGCTCGCAGCTCATCTCATGGAAGAACGCAAGGCGCTCACTGAAGCTGACTACAAAGCGATGCTCAAGGAGATCAAGAAGAAGGTGCGCGACGCGATCAAGTTTGCTGATGCGTCCCCCGTACCTGAGGTTGAGCCTGAACTGTACAGTGATGTCTACGCCAACCCCCAGCCGGGGCTGAGCCCGGTGCGGGAATACACGCAAGGGGCGCCCAATCCGCTGTTATGAACAAGCCGCTCCCCATTTCGATTGATGATGAAGCGCTCAAAGCGTTTTGCCAACGCTGGAAGATCACCGAGCTGTCACTGTTCGGCTCGATCGTCCGTGACGATTTCGGTCCCGACAGCGATGTCGATGTGCTCGTTGCATTCGACCCGGAGGCAACCTGGAGTATGTTTGATTTCGTCGATGCTAAGCGCGAGCTGGAGACAATCTTTGGTCGTTCTGTTGACATGCTGACTCGGCGCTCGGTTGAAGCCCACCACAACCCTTGGACCCGGCATGCAATCTTGTCATCTGCACAGCCGCTGTACACTGCCGCATGACAGAGAAATCGATTCCAGCACTGTTGTTTGATCTGATAGAGCATGCTCGCCGGGCACAGCGCGGGTACAACAATCATGCTTCTCAAAGCGAGTTCGAATCGGATCGTCTTTCAATGGATGCAGTGCTTTGGAACTTTATTGTGATGGGAGAGATCTGCAATCGCCTGGGGGGCCGTTTTCATGCTGATTATCCAGATATTCCATGGATGGGAGTGATCGGCTTGAGGAATGTCATTGCACATGGATACGACATCGTAGACTGGAACATCATTGGTCCTGTCATCAAGAACGATTTACCCTTGCTCATCAAGCATGCCCAGCGGATTCTCGATTCCTATGGCCCACCTCCAGAGATGTGACCCATGACCACAACTGCCACGTCAAAATCAAACACAGCGGCTTCATCCTCGCACGAGCAGGATCGCGTCATCACCTTTCGCGAGGCTTTGCGCGAAGCGATGACCGAAGAGATGCATCGCGACGAACGCGTCTATCTCATCGGCGAGGAGGTCGCCCAGTATCAAGGCGCCTACAAAGTCTCGCAGGGCATGCTCGAAGAGTTTGGGCCCAAGCGAATCATCGACACGCCCATCAGCGAGTCCGGCTTTTCAGGGATGAGCATTGGCGCCGCGATGTATGGCTTGCGCCCGATCGTCGAGTTTATGAGTTGGTCGTTCTCCCTTGTCGCAGCGGATCAGATTCTCAACAACGCGCCCAAGATGCTCTACATGTCAGGCGGCCAGTGGGGATGCCCGATCGTTTTCCGCGGCAACGACGGGGCCGGCGGGCAACTCGCCTCGACTCATTCGTGGTGTGTTGAAGCGCTCTTCTCCAATGTGCCGGGCCTCAAGATTGCGATTCCGTCGACGCCTTACGACGCCAAGGGGCTTCTAAAGACGGCGATCCGCGATGACGACCCCGTCTTTTTCCTCGAATCCGAACGCATGCTTAGCGATAAGGGGCACGTCCCCGAAGAGGATTACACCGTGCCGTTTGGGCAGGCGGTGCTTCGCCGGGAAGGGTCAGACTGCACGCTCGTTTCGTTTGGCAGGCCGGTGCATTTCTGCATGGAGGCGTGCGAGGAACTCGAAGCCGATGGGATCACCTGCGATGTGTTGGATATGCGCACCGTTCGCCCGCTCGATATTGAATCAATCATCAAGAGTCTGAAGAAGACGAGCCGACTCGTGGTGGTGGATCAGTCGTGGCCGTTTGCGTCGGTCGCGAGCGAAGTCATCACGCAGGTGTGCGAAAAAGCTTTTGACTGGCTCGACGCCCCGCCCGCGCGTGTCAACGCCGCCGACGTTCCGACGCCCTACGCCAAGGGGTTGGAAGATGAATATCTGCCCAACAAGGACCGGATCGTCGCCGCAGTTATGAAAACGATTGGCTGAACTAGAGAGGTCTTCCCTATGCCTATTGAAATCACCATGCCGCGTTTGTCTGACACGATGGAGTCGGGGACTGTTCTTAAGTGGAACGTCAAGCCAGGCGACACCGTTGAGACGGGCGATGCGCTGGCCGACATCGAGACGGACAAAGCGACGATGGAGCTGCAATCCTTCGACGATGGCACCGTCGCCAAAATCCTCATTGCGGAAGGCGAATCCGTCGAGATCGGCAAGCTGATCATGGTGCTCGCTGAGGAAGATGAAAGTGTCGAAGACGCGGCTGGGCAGACCAGTGAAGCAACGCCGGCTTCTGCAGCGCAGCCGTCACCCGCGAGTCCATCACCTGAACCGAAAGCTGCTCCTGCGCCATCGTCTACACCAGTCATGGCGCCCTTTCCCGCTGAGCAAAGCAATGGCGCAGCGAGTTCGACTGGGCGAGTTTTTGCAAGTCCGCTTGCGCGAAAGATCGCAGAAGAAAAAGGGATCGATCTTTCCCAGGTGCAAGGCACCGGCCCGTCGCACCGCATCATCAAGCGCGATGTTGAAGCTCTGACGCAAGGCAGCCAGCCCGCTGCGCCAACTGTTCCGACTCGTCAGACGTCGAGCACTCCTGCTTCAGCGCTGGCGACGCAGATCCCCCAGCCTACGCTTGAGCATCGTGTGGTCGAACTGTCCAACATGCGCCGGACGATCGCCAAACGGCTCGTCGAATCCAAGCAGGGAATCCCGCACTACCAAGTCACGATGTCAGCGTCGATGGACGCGCT
>CAYMQF010000008.1:19274-26216 GCA_964392425.1 uncultured Phycisphaeraceae bacterium | reverse complement strand
CCAAGCAGGGAATCCCGCACTACCAAGTCACGATGTCAGCGTCGATGGACGCGCTCATGACACTTCGCAAACAGCTCAACGAGCAACTTGCTGCTCAGGGCGTCAAGCTGAGCGTCAACGATTTCCTGGTGCGAGCGTGCGCAGCAGCGATGCTGGAGCATCCGTTCGTCAACAGTCGGTGGGTGGAAAACAACGGCGTTCCGTCCATTGAAATCCTGCCTGACATCAACGTCGGCATTGCAATCGCGCTCCCGGAGGAGAAGGGCGGTGGCCTCGTCGTCGCTTCGCTTCGCAACGCGGACCGCATGGGGCTTCGCCTCATCAGTCAACGCACCAAAGAACTCGCTGAAAAGGCGCGCACGCGCGGGCTCACCGTCGAAGAAATGTCAGACAGCACGTTCACCATCTCCAACCTCGGGATGTTCGGCGTCGAGCATTTCACTGCGATCATCAATCCACCCAATGCATGCATTTTGGCGGTCGGCGCTGCGGTTGAAAAGCCGATTGTTCGCGATGGCGAGATCGTCGTCGGGCGTGAGATGGCAATGACTATCTCCAGCGATCACCGCATTGTTGACGGCGCGATGGCTGCCCAATATCTCGGCTCGGTCAAAGCGATGCTCGAAAACCCGGCGACACTTCTGGTGTAAAGAGTTGAATATCGTTACGCGCTGCTAAGTGTCTTTTCCGGCTTGGCGCATGAGCCATTCAAAGGCGCCGATTGCCTCAGCACTGTCCGGGTCGGCGTTTGGCGATGGCTCCAATCGTGTGTACGAACCATCGGGGTTCTGCTCCCACGCGTATCGGCGATCGCTGAGCATTGCATCGAGCGTGGCTGCGAGCTTTGCTTTGAGAGCTGAATCGCGCACCGGCGCCGCCGCTTCCACACGGTTGTTCAGATTGCGATGCATCCAGTCGGGCGAGCCGATGTGCCAGTCACCTTGCGCGGGATCGCTTTTCCCTGCGGAGAAGTGGAAAAATCGCGCGTGTTCGAGGAACCGCCCCACGATGGAGAGGACGCGGATGTTGTCGCTCATGCCAGGCACGCCGGGGCGGATGCAGGAGAACCCGCGCACGATGAGATCGATTTTGACACCAACTTGTGATGCCAGATACAGCCGATCGGCGAGGTCCGTGTCGGCAAAGGCGTTCATCTTGGCGGCGATGCGCGCCGGTTTGCCTTGCTTGGCAAATTCGATTTCGCGGTCGATCAATTCCTCGAACTTTCGCCTCATGCAAACTGGTGCGACGAGCAGCTTGCGGTAGTCGCGTTTCATAGATCGCCCCGTCAGGTAGTTGAACAGCTCGACGACATCGGCTGTCAGGACGGGATCGCAGGTGAGAATCTGGAGGTCGGTGTAGAGTTGTGCGGTTTGGGAGTTGTAGTTGCCAGTGCCGATGTGCGCGTAGCAGCGGATGCCACCCGGCGCGTCGGGCTCCTGCCGGACGACGAGCGACACTTTGCAATGTGTTTTGAGACCGATGACGCCGTAGGCGACGTGAACGCCTGCTTTTTCCAGCATTTGCGCCCACTGCACGTTGGCCATTTCATCGAACCGTGCGCGCAGCTCGACCAGGCAGGCGACCTGTTTTTGGTTTTCCGCAGCTCGCATGAGTTCCGAAACAAAAGGTGAGTCGCCGCTGGTGCGATAGAGCGTCTGTTTGATTGCAAGGGTTTTGGGATCGCGCGCAGCGGTGAGGATGAACTTCTCCACTGTGGCGCCGAACGATTCGTAGGGGTTGTGGATGAGAAGATCACCCTTGCGGATGATCGCAAAGATGTCAGCGTCTTCGTCGGCGAGCCGAGCGGGGACGACCGGTCTCCACGGTGGATCGCGCAAGTCGGGCATGTCCAGTTCGGCAATGTCGAGTAGCCCGTGATAGTCCATGGGACCTCGCCGTTCGTACACATCATCGGGGCTGATGCCGAGTTCTTCGGTGAGGAAGTTGAGGAGTCGGCGTGGTGCGTCGGGCCAGACTTCCAGCCGAACCACATGGGCAAAGCGGCGCTGCTTCATCTCTTCTTCGATGCTTTCGAGCAGATCGTCGGCATCTTCTTCGTCCTGCTCGACGTCAGCGTTGCGCGTGACGCGAAATGGGGCGGATTCGATGATCTCCATGCCGGGGAACAACTCGCCGAGGTTGTTCATGATGACGTTTTTCAGGCTCACCAGACGAAGTGGCGAACCCTCGGGCGCGGTCAGCGGGGTGTCGGGCGCATCGGTCCGCACCCAGTGAGGCAGCGACTTGGGAATCTTGACGCGCGCAAAGAGGGATTCACACGTCCCCGATTCGCGCAGCATGACTCCCAGCGAAGTGCTCAGATTTGAGATGAACGGGAAGCGGTGGCCGGGATCGACCGCAAGTGGTGTGAGAACAGGAAAAACGCTCACCCGCCACCAATCCTGCAATATGCGGAGTTCCTCATCGGTGAGCCCATCGTGGTCGACGATCTCGATTCCCTCGTTGGCAAGAGCGGGCGCAATGTTGTTGGCAAAGCACTGAGCCTGTTCGGTTTCATGGCGCAGCACCACTTCGCGTATCAGTTCGAGTTGCTCGCGCGGCGTCCGCCCATCCATCGACCGCACCGGGCTCCCGGCGGAGAGCTGCCTGCGAAGCCCACCGATGCGCTTCATTACGAACTCATCAAGATTGGAGCTGAAGATGGCAAGGAACTTGACGCGCTCGAGCAATGGCGTGCGTTCGTCAATGGCAAGCTCGAGCACGCGATGGTTGAACTCGAGCCAGGAAAGCTCACGATTGAGCACCTTCTCGCATTGTGGAATCTGGCGCGGGTCGATCGGTTCGGTCGGCGGCGTAGTCTGGGTCGAATGGCTGGTCATGCGGACTGTATGTCTTTCTTTGTTGGGAGCGAGTGGTTGACCTTCGGCGGGATTCGGAACACCGCGCAACACCCGGGCGCCTCGGTGACTTCAACGCTGGCGAGTTCGACGCCTGACGGAAGATCGCCTTCGAGCAAAGCGGCAAGAGACTTCGCCAAGTGAAGGGCGACGTGTTCTGCGGTGGGGTTGAGATCGTCAAAAGGCGAGATGTTGTTGAGTGTGGAGTTGTGCAGGGGGCTGACCACCTCGCGCAGGCAGCCTTCCACGAGATGGAAATCGCAGAGCAGCCCGTCCGCGTCAAGATGATCGCCTTGCACGGTGGCTCGCACTCTCCAGTCATGCCCATGGAGGGGTTCGACTTGGCCGGCGATCGAAATCGCGTGTGCTGCTGAAAAACCGGCTTCTACATGGAGTTCATACATTGTCACAGTGAGTATAGGAGGTGCGCCGGGGGAACCCTCCAGCCCGCCGATTCGCGACGCTATGCTGAGCGTATGGCGCGACGATCTGACACTGGCGTTTCGGGGCAAGGAGACACGCTGCAATCACCCCTGATGCTCTCCATCAGCGGCTGCCGCGGGATTGTCGGCTCCACGATGACCCCGGCGACGGTCTGCCGATACATCGCGGCGTTCTGCGTCTGGCTCAGTGATGATTGCTGTGTGCAGGTTGGCGATGCGGTCGTGCTGGCGCGAGATGGTCGGCGGGGGGGCGAAGTCTTTGCCCACGCTGCTGCAGCGCAACTTCAGGCGGCGGGATATCGAGTCATCGACCTCGGAGTCGCTGCAACGCCCACGGTGGGAGTGGCGGTGGTTGCCCATGAAGCGGCGGGCGGCATCATCATCACAGCCAGCCACAATCCAGCTCAGTGGAACGGGATCAAGCCGATCAACAGCCGGGGGCGGGCGCCGACGCCGAAACAGGCTGAGCGCATTCTCAAGTTCTATCACGATGAAACGCCCGTTGCCTTGCAGCCGGTGGATCGGTTGGGCGAGTACACCGCGGATGGCGCCGCGACTCATACGCATGTTGCGCGGGTGCTTGATGCGCTCGTTGAGATGGCGCCGATTGACGCGATCAAGGCTCGGCGGTTCACCGTCGCGATTGATTCGGTCAACGCATCGGGCCGGATGGGCGCGAGACTTTTGATGGACGCGCTGGGATGTGAGTTGGTTCATTTGCACACCGAGGAGACGGGCGATTTTCCCCACGCGCCGGAGCCGACGCGGGAGAACCTGTCCGGCGCCGGTGGGCTGGCTGACGCGGTGCGCGAGCACAAGTGCGCAGTCGGCTTCGCGCAAGATCCCGACGCGGATCGGCTGGCGATCATTGATGAAGCAGGCGCCTATATCGGTGAGGAATACACGCTCGCATTGGCTGCATGGTCGATTTTGTCTTCGTCCAGCTCGGTCGGCGGCGCGACGCTTGCAGCGAATCTGTCGACCAGCCGACTGATTGACGATGTGGCTGGTCAATATGGCGCCAATGTGCTTCGCACCGCGGTCGGCGAAGCCAATGTTGCACAAACGCTCGACGAACACGCCGGCCTCTTTGGAGGAGAAGGCAACGGCGGCGTGATCTGGCCCGACGTCGTGATGATTCGCGACAGTCTGACGGCGATGGCGCTGACTCTTGCGCTCATGACGCGCACCGGCAAAACTGTTTCTCAGCTCGCAGATTCGCTTGGATCATATTCGATCATCAAGGAAAAATCACCGATCGAGCCCGCTGCTGCGGCGGATGCGGTCGAGGCTGTTGCTTCACGGTGGAAGACGGCGCGCGTCAACCGGCTGGACGGCGTGCGCATCGATCTGGACGATCAACGCGCCTGGCTCCATGTTCGCCCGAGCAATACAGAGCCGATTCTTCGGTTCATCGCTGAGGCGCCTGATGAACAAACCGCGCGCGGCTTGATCGATGAAGCGCGCCAAGAGATTGCATCCGTAAAATCTTGAAAGATGAACTCAGCCGGTCCAGTTGGCCAGAAGCTGCGCGAGGTCGGAGCCGTTGACGATGCCGTCGCCGGTGATGTCGGAGCCGCTGGCGCCACCGTTGGTTCCCCAGTTGGAGAGGAGGATGGCGAGGTCCGCCGCGTTGACGGCGCCGTCCCCGGTGAGATCGCCGACCAGCGGGGGAACGCCGAGCGTCACGATCGCCAGTGGATCACCGACGGGGGTGCTTTGCCAAGAGAGTGTGGGGATCGATGAATAAGCAGCTTCAGCGAAGGTCATGCCGTTGACGAGCAAGTTCTGCGTGAGAAACTCCAAGTCGGCGACGGTGAACGTGAACGGCTCGGCGACATGAGCGATCGTGAACGAGCCGCCCGCTGCGATGAAGTCGAGCGCCTGGGCGTGATTGCTTCGCTGCAAGCCGTTGATGATGCTGTTGCCGTTGAAAGATTCGTAGGAAACGAAGATCGCTGCGGGATGGATGTTGGTGTAGGTGGAGATATAGGTTCCGACGCCGGGCGGGTTTTCACCCCACCCGCTGATGTCGTGGTTCTCGCCGTACGTTCCGAGCACGATGAGCGGGCGAACTTGGTCGGGCATCTCGGGGCCGGTGACGAAGTTGAATGTTTCGTCGTGCAGTGTCGCGATTCCTGCGGAGGTGAGGATGCTGGTGGTGTTGTTGAAGTCATCGACCATGGGGAAGAGCAAGCCGCCGTCGTCATCAAGCTGGTTGAACTGCGGGGAATATTCATCGAGCAGAACCTGCACGTTGGCGGGATCGAACGCGAGATTTTGCGACCGGTTGAGTAGCGATTGAATATTTTGCAGTGCGGTGGCGCCGGTGCTTGGCGCTGAATCGATCCGGCACACGAGGTACATATCGCCGGGCGTCAGATCGGTCCCCTGCCAAGCGGAGGCGGCGACATTCTGAAAGTTCTTCTGCTGGGTGATCGCCGATCGGCTGAAACTCGTGATCGGTTGGTTGGTGAGTGTGTGGTACGGGTTGTCGATGACGCCTTCAAAGATCGTGGTGAAGGGGGCAGGGCCGGCGGGCGTCAGGTCCTGTTGAACCAGCGAAAGCTCGCTCTCCACGCTGGACATGCTCGATTCGAGGAGAAACTCGTTGACGCCTTGGATGCGGGCGGGCATGCCTCGCGTCGTGGCGATCGCGATGACCTGTTGGGAGAGCGGGACGCCGTTGGTGTGCACGCCGGAAAGATATTGCAGCAAGGGAGTGCGGATTTTGTTGAGGTATTCGGTGCGCGTGATGTTGCCGAGGTCGTTGGGAGTTGGCGGGCTCAGTGTGGCGTCGTTGAGGTCGAACTGGAGGACGCCGGGATGTGCAGCGAGGTACATGTTGCGGACCTGCAGCGAGTCGGCGTTGGCGGAGTTGTAAAGGAGCAATACCTGATCTTCGGCGATCCCCTGTGCGCGGGCAGCCGGCGAACTGGCGAGCATGAGAGCAGCAAGGCCGATAGCCAGCAAGAGTCGGGCTGGGGCTGGTGATTGTCTGAAGATTCTGCGGGGCAACTGATCTCTCCCAAACGTACGAACCGCGCCACGGGGCCAATCGCGGTCGGCGTCCGTCGAGCAAGCCTAATCGCTGGAAGGGGCCGGAACAATCCCCAACCTCGAAAAAATGCGTATATAGTGCATATTCCTCACTGCGGGAGCGTTGAAACGTCCAATAACCCGCCTGAGGCAGTCACGAGGCATCCCTATTGCAACAAACCAGTCAACACGCGCCGATGCTGGCGATCTGCCTGCCTGGCTCAGTATTGCTGAGGACGGCGCTTGGCTGATCCGGGTCAAAGCGGTGCCCGGCGCTTCGCGCGATGCGATAGCAGGCGTGCTCGGGGATCGACTGAAGATCCGCGTTGCAGCTCCGCCGGAAGCGGGCAAGGCCAACCAGGCGATCTGCAAACTGCTTGCGTCAACGATTGGCGTCAAACGGCAGGAGGTTGAGATTGTGTCTGGGCCGGCGTCGCCGATGAAAGTCGTTCGTGTCGCAAGGCTGCCTGATGAAGACTCGCAATCGCTCATCGCGAAGCTGGTGTAAAAGGCACGAAGCACTGGGCACTCGAGACATGCGCAGGGCGCCGATACGGGAGCGTCACTTCTTGATCGGCTCGCCATCCATTGTCAGCGTG
>CAYMQF010000008.1:11646-19174 GCA_964392425.1 uncultured Phycisphaeraceae bacterium | reverse complement strand
GGCGCCGATACGGGAGCGTCACTTCTTGATCGGCTCGCCATCCATTGTCAGCGTGACACGTTTAGAGCGTTGGCGTCGAGCGGTGAATATAGGAAGAATGGTCGAGCGAAAGATCCACACGATCGCGCCGATGACTACCGCAGTCGTCACCCAGAACTGCCAGTCGTTCAAAGGCAGGCTCTGCAGGAACGATTCCTGAGCGAGCAATGGTTCGATCGCGGTCATGAATACCCCAGCGAAATCAAAGTCATGTGCACGAGCAGACTGAGCGTGTACGCCAGTCCGGTCATCCAGAAAAACTGGAGCGCTGCCCACCGCCAGCTCCCCGACTCGCGCGCTGTCAAGACAAGCGTCGGCAGGCACTGCATCGCAAGAACGTAATACACCAGAAGCGACCACGTCGTCGCAGTTGTGAAGATCGGCGTCCGGCCGTCATCTCGGCGTCCATCCGCGATTGCCTGTAGCACAGACACTTTGGTCACATCGCTCTGCCCCGACGTGACGACGGCCATGGTTGAAACAAAAACTTCGCGCGCTGCAAAGCTCGTGACAACGCCCATGGTCAAGCGCCAATCAAAGCCGAGCGGTGCGAAGACGGGTTGCAAAAAATGCCCCAACTGCCCGGCGTAGCTGTTCGCCTTGGCGTGAGAGGTTTCCAGCCGAGTTGCCTGAGCCAGAAGATCCTCGACGGCTTCGTTAGGTCCATAGTCCGCGGCGCCGGCGTCTTGCACGATCAAAGCAGCCTGCGCGCGCAACTGAATGGCTTCCGCCGGTGGTGGTGTCTGCGGGAATCGGCCCATCCACCACAGCACAATGCTGATCGCAAGGATGATCGTCCCCGCCATGCGCAGAAAAATGATTGATCGGTCGTACGCGACGAGCAGCGCGTTGCTCAGGCTCGGCCATTGATAGTGGGGCAGCTCCATGACCATGGGTCGGCTGGCGCCTCGCAACAGAGTTCGTCGAGCGAGCAATGCGCTGAGAAGTGCAGCGGCGATTCCTAATGCATAGCAGCCGACGAAGGTGATCGCAGCCAGCGCCGGGCGATCATGAAAGAACATCGTGATAATCAGCATGTAAACGGGCAGTCTTGCAGAGCACGTCATGAATGGAGCTGTGAGAATGGTTGCGAGCCGTTCGCGCCGATCGGGAATGCCTCGCGCTGCGATGAGAGCAGGGAGCGCGCAGGCGTGCGCCGACAGCATGGGCACAAAAGCCCGCCCGCTCAATCCAAATGGATGCAGCAGGCGATCCATAATGAATGCAGCGCGCGAGAGATAGCCGCTGTCTTCGAGCAGCGACAAGATGAAAAAGAGCAGCGCGATTTGAGGCAAAAAGACGAGCACCACGCCGATGCCGGGGATGATGCCTCCCACCAAGAGTTCGCGGATTAGCCCATCGGGAGTCACCTGGAGAAGGAGCTGGCTCGTTTGGCCGATCCCGGTGTTGATCCAGTTCATCGGGTACGTCGCAAAGCGAAAGAGCATCCAGAAGAGGCCAGCCATGATGGTGACAAACACAACCAGCCCGAACAATGGGTGGGTGAGCAGTCGGTCGATCTTGTCGGTTCGAGCCTCGCTGTCAGTAGGCGTGCCGGTGACCACTTGAGCGTACAAATCGTTGGCCCACCGCTCGATCGCGTCGGCGTCTTTGGGAATAGGCAGGCTGGGTTTGCGGGCGTCGCTCAGCGCGAGTCGAAGTTCATCAAAGCCGGCGCCTGACCGCGCATTGCACGAAACCACCGGGCAGTCGAGCAACTTCGCCAAGGCTGAAGCGTCGATGCGCAGCCCCCGTTTCGCTGCGAGGTCGATCATGTTGAGCGCGACAACAATCGGCAGCTCATACTCCATCGCTTCAGCGACGAGAGCGAGCCCGCGCGCGAGGTTGTCCGCGTTGAGAACGATGCAGATTGCTTCGGGTTTGCCAAGGGTTGGCGAGCCAGCCAGAGCAGCGGTGCAGATGTGCGCTTCGGACTGATCGAGTTTGAGGGAGTAGACGCCTGGCAGGTCGATTAGTTCTACCTGACCCGGTGGAGTGGTGGCGGGCGCGTCATCGTCGCTCGCGGTGTCGCAACAGCCCGGCTGGGGAGTCAGCACGGACTTGCCGCCGCCGATGCGGACTTGCCCGATGCGGGCTTCCTGTGTTGAGCCGGGGAAGTTCGTTGTTTTGTGTCGAAGACCGGTCAGGCGATTGAAGAGCGTCGTTTTGCCGGTGTTGGGATTGCCGAGGAGGACAAAGCGCCGGCCAGTCGTGGGCGATGTATTGGCGGACGGATCCTCACCGGTCATGGACGAGTCGACTTGGGAAAGAGGATGGGTTGATTCCTCAAGCTTTTCACTCATCGGATCTCGTCGCATTGGGTTCAAGGTAGGAATCGTTGGCGGCGAGTCACCGCGTTACGTCGGCGCGGTCGCTGTCCAAACTCAATGGTTCGACCATGATCTGTTCTGCGAGTTGCGCCTGCAGACCGATTCGGCAACAGCAGCCGTGCCGACCCATCACATGGACGATGCACGGTTTGCCGCAGCGCATCAGCCTGATGCACGCGCTCGGGCGGAGACCCATCGCACAGAGCATGTCCGTTGCCTCCTGATCGCACTGTGTTTCACAAATGATCGCATCGCGCCCGACGGCGAGATCAGCCAACGGCACGCGTCGCTCAAGCCGAACGCCAACGCGCGAATTGTGCGAAGCCGGCGCCAAGCTTTCCAGCGAGGAATCCATCGACTCCCGCCAACGGCTGGCGTGATTTTCTTGGGTGCTGTCGTTCATCTGTGAGGTGGTTCTCCACGAGACCAAAGTATCTCTAATAGCATACGAAATGAGTGTAGGCTCGTTGCGACTGGATCGCAATAAGTGGCGATCATCATAGCTGAATATGAGGGCGGGTAGAGTTTTGGCATTGCCAGAGAGGTCTGCTTGCTCTGGATCGGGTGGAATGCCTTGAATAAACGATTTTCTGAGAGTTCGGTGAATCCCAGATGGAGGAGTGCCAGGGCAGCGTATCGCCTGCTGGGGGAGAGGCGGTTTGGCGTATCCTGTTCGTCCGATGGCGCCGACTCCAGAGCATTCTGATCAGATGGTGTACGCCGGGATCGACGAGGCGGGTTATGGCCCGCGGATCGGCCCGCTGACGGTCGCCATGTCAGCCTTTCGCGTGCCGGTTGCTGTTTCGTCGGCGTCACCTGATGGACTGCATGGAGCTGCCCCCGATCTTTGGCGCCTGCTCCGCGCTGCGGTTGGAAAAGCGAAGCAAGCAGCAGGCAAGCGCGCGCCGGTGATCTACGTCGATGACTCCAAACTTCTCAAAGGTTCAAACGGGCTCAAGCGTCGCCATCCGCTCGATCGTCTCGAACAAGGCGTGCTCAGTTTTCTCCGCACACTCGACCAGACGCCTGCCTCTGATCTTGAGTTGTTCAAGACTCTGGGTGCGAACGTCGAGCTGGCTCCGTGGTATAGGGGTGAGCCGATCCCGACTCCTGTTTCGACCACGAGCGCGCACATCGGTGTGCTAGCTAATGCGCTGCGTGCAGCGATGGTCAACAGCGAGGTCGAAACTATTGCATTGCGATGCGAACTCGTCGGCGAGGCTGCGTTCAACGAGATGGTCGCTGAACATGGGTCCAAAGCGGTCGTCAACTTTTCTGCAGTGGCGGCCCATCTTCGATTCTTATGGAAGCGGTTCGGCCATGACAACGCCTATGTCGCAATCGATCGGCAAGGCGGACGCGTGAGCTACGGGCGCCAACTCGCCAGCGCGATCCGCGGCGCCATCGTGCGCGTGGTTGATGAGTCACAAGAAACCAGCGTGTATGAGCTCGTCGAAAAACACGCTCTGGCAAGGGAAAATCGACCTCGACGAATGGTTGTTCGATTTGATGTCAAGGGTGATACCAAGCATTTTCCCACGGCGCTGGCGTCGATGACCGCCAAGCTGGTGCGCGAACTATCGATGCATCGACTCAACCGATATTGGTCGGGGCGCCTTGTCGATCTCAAACCGACCGCGGGGTATGGAGTGGACGCCAATCGTTGGCTGTGCGAGGTGGAATCACTGTTGTCCGCTGACGATCGAAGCCGACTCGTGAGGCTGGCATGATCGACGCTCAGCAAGCAAAGATTGATCGGCGCATGTTGGATCGTGCTGCATGGGCTGCGTTTCGCGCAGCGGGTGATGTGGAGCCGAACCCGTTGGTTGGCGCCGTGCTTGGACATATTGAAGGAGATCGTGTGTGCGTGATTGGTGTCGGGCATCATCGCGTCTTTGGCGGGCCTCATGCGGAGATCGAAGCGCTCATGGACTGTCGCAAGAGAGGGATCGATCCTGCGGGCGCGACGATGTGGGTCACGCTGGAGCCTTGCGCGCACTATGGCAAGACGCCGCCTTGCGTTGAGGCGCTGGTCAAGGCGCAAATTGGTCAGGTGGTGATCGCGCAGCGTGATCCGGGCGAGCTGTCCGGTGGCGGAGCAGAAAGGCTGCAAATAGCAGGGATTCCCGCTCGTTTCACGAATGTCAGCGGTGCGGCGATTCGCCTGAGTGAGCCGTTTGTGAAGCGTGTTCAGACGGGGCTTCCATGGGTGATCGCAAAGTGGGCGCAGACGATTGATGGGCGCCTCGCGACGCGCACGGGCGACTCCAAGTGGATATCCAACGAACGATCCCGCCTTGATGTTCATCGGCTGCGATCGCGCGTCGATGCAATCGTGACAGGGATCGGCACGGCAATCGCGGACAATCCATCGCTGACGGCGCGAGGCGTTCGACGAGTTCGGCGCATCGCAAAGCGCGTGGTGATTGATACGAATCTTGATCTGTCAACAGATTCGGTGCTAGTACGGTCTGTGAAGGAGGCGCCGGTGATTGTGTTTTGCAGTGATCGCGCTGCTCAGCAGAAACAGGATCAGGCAAAGAATCTTGAGTCAGCGGGAGTCGTGCTGGCGCCGATGCCTGAGATGAATGGCAAACTGGATTTGCGCGCGTGCTTGAAGAGTTTGCTAAAGGATCACGACGTGGCGACGGTTCTTGTGGAGGCGGGTGCAGGCTTATTGAGCAGTCTGATGAATGATCGCTTGATTGATGAGCTGCGCGTGTATGTGGCGCCGATGTTGATGGGGGATGAGTCGGCGCTGCCTGTGATGCGAGGTGGCGAGGTTGGAATGATCTCGCAGTTGGATCGATTTCATCTTGATCGGATCAGACGGTTCGGCAACGATGCACTGCTCCGGTATCGCCTGAATCCGCTTATTTCATAGACGCAATGAGCAACTCTGGGACATCGACATTGAAATATTGGCGGACCAGCCCATCGGAATAGAGCGCGAGTTCTGTGGCGGTCGGCGCCATGCGCGCTTCGCCGAGCAGCTCGTGATTGAAGCCAAAGACTTGGATAAGAATACTCGCGCTGTCCGTGTCAGCATCGGCGCCAACATCCACAAGAGCAACACCGTCCGCATGTCGCTGCATCAATAGATCGAGCAACGGGCGCACTTGCTCATCGGGGACGATGCGACCCTCATCTCCACTGTGTTCGAGTTTCCAGCCATCCAACGTGCGCGTCACTGTCGCCGTTTTATCACCGGGTGGTGTGATCTCGATTGACCCGATTTGCGAACGATCGACATTGATCGCGGTTCGTGACGCGTACCCGGCGGGATCAACTTCGATCGCCAAGAGTTGGTTGGCTGCAATCGTTGCGGCCTGTCCGTCTGCGCCGAGCATGACGTATCGCTCGTTCCCCGCGACATTGGCTTTGCCGCCGACGGTGAAAAGTTGAATGTCCGTTTCAACTTTGCTTTCACCGGCCTTGTCAACGGTACGGCGGTCGCGTTCGATTGTGAACCGTAGCGCACTTGGAAAGTTCTCGACATCGGCGTCGGCGCGTTCAGAGGGATTATCCACCCATCGCAGGACGGTTAGCGCCGAGAGCGCCTTGAGCAGTCGATCGATGGCGTCTGGATCGGCGGGCGCTCGCACCGGCTCACGCAGGCGCCAAACATTTCGCACGCGCGCCAGTTTTAGCTTTCCCTGTGCTGATTCTATGGTCAGGCGCGATACGTCGGCGCCGATGCTTTGCAAGAGGTTTGATTCGCGCCACCCCATCGGTCCCGGGCTGGTGAGAGCTTCGTAGACGGGTTGGTCGAGGTAGACGGGCGACGCATCTCCAGCTTGCACAAGTCGCCGGCCGCCGATGGAGCGCGTGTCGAATCGAAGTGTGTGCACGGCGCCGTCATTGAGGCGAATCCACACTTTCAGCGCATCATCACCGAGCGTTTCATCTGGCGCCTGGGAGACGGGAACAAGGTTGTGCAAGATGGTGAGCATGCCTCGCACTTGGGCGCCTGCAACGGGCCACGATGGAGTGTCGGTGGAGTCGGATTGCGAGATTCGAAGTCGCCAGCCGTCCGCTGTCTTGAAGATGGTTTCACGTTTGCCATCGGCATGTTCGATGATCAGTTCCGCGACATCGGAGGGAGTAAAATCCAGAAGACGCGGCGCGCTGGTGTCGGCGGGCCTTCCAGCTTTGGCGTTGCCACGCGGCAGTACCAACCACGCGGTCGCAGCGAGGGCGAACATGCAGACAATCGCGACGATGACTCCGGTTCGTGACATATGAATAGAGCGGTTCGGCGACTGTGGTTGGAACGCCGCCCTCTCAAACTCCTATCGAAACAGAGTAAAACGAAACAGTACGCCGACCAGCAATGTCAGGGTCGGCATGCCGAGGATGAGCGCCCATCGCACGGTTGTGAGCTGCGCGTCGGACATGGTTGCGATGCGGGGCACTTCCATGATTCGCGGGCTTGGCGCGATCATCTCGTCGAGCCTGCTCAGCCAATAGAGCGACGCTTCGAGGAGCTCCATATTTCCGGGGTAGAGCGTGATTTGGCGCCCTTCGATGGTTGTTGTTTGGTTTGCAACGCGGTCGAAGAACCAGCCGGGCGAAGCAACGACGACGACTCGCTGTGGGTCTGCGTTCTCGGCGCCTGCGTGTTCGATCGCTGCGGCGATTGTCCACGGGCCGATGATGTCATCGAAAGAATCGTTGGGCGTTGGCGGCGAAGCGGACGCCCACGGGCGATCATCTGGAGCGGCGGCGATGGAGCGCCATTCCGCTTCTGCCCATGTGTTTTCGTCGGCATTGATTTCGAGGATCGCGCTGATGACTGAATCTGTTTCCTTTGCGACATGAATCGGTGTGAGCCAGGCAAAGCGCGAGGGGAGGCCGTCGATCGCGGCGCCGATCGGATTGCTGGTGATGCTGTTGACCAGTGTGAACCCAAGCTCGAATGCGCTTCCGGTGGCGAGATTCAACTGATGAATGATTGGCCGACCGGTGTCGACTTCCACACCGAGCGGTTTGAGCGCGAGCGCGATGGGGTCGTCGGCGCCTGACGCAGGGCGGGTCGATGGCGCGACACACAGAAGAAGCGATTGCTCCTGATTTATCAGGGAATCGACAGCGCGGGCGTAGCGGTCGAATCGGGATGAGGCTTCGGCGCTGGCGCCTTCCGTTCCAAAGGCGAGCCA
>CAYMQF010000008.1:0-11546 GCA_964392425.1 uncultured Phycisphaeraceae bacterium | reverse complement strand
GAGCCGAGCCGATCCAGTGCGTCGGTTTGGAGGGCGGCGCGGTCGCGCATTGATTTTGCTGACTGAGTGGTTCGACGAAGCGCATCAAGAGAGGCTTGATTGGTTGATTTTTCGAGCGCGTCGAGCACACCGGTCAACTCGTCAGAGAGTGCGGAGAGTGCGGGCGCCAGCGCGGTGCGTGCAGACTCGAGCTCTCCCGCGCCTGATCGTTCATCGTCTATGGCAGACTGTGCATCGCTGACGGTCGGCTCAAGACGACGAGCCTGCAGTCGGACGATCGCAGCAAGATTCTCCAGGCGAGGCGCCAAGGGATCGTTCATCTGCGTCATTGGCGCGCGGAGCTCGAGCAGTGCGTCGGACAAACCGGCGAGCTGGGCGGTCAGTATTTCCGCTTCTTCGACAGCTCCAGCTACGATTTGCCTTTGCGCTTCGATGTCGGATTCATACAGCGATGACACACGGCTGCGCAGCTTGGCGAACTGCTCCCCCCCGGCTTCTGTGACGGGGTTGATCCGTGTGACGCGAAGGTTCGAGGAAGCATGGTCGAAGGAGTCGAGCACATCGCCGACGCGCTGCCTGACGCGAGGGTCGATCTGTCGATCGTCAGCGATCAGCACGACTTCGATGGAGTCGGTGAGTTCGTCGAGGAGGTTGAGCGTGCGCGGGGAGAGGGAATGGCGGCGACTCGACGTGGTGTCCATGCGGATGGAGAATCGGTTGGCGAGCACCGCAGCGATTGCAAGCGAAGCCGTTGCTGCAAGGACGATCGCGGTGGTCATGGCGCCGAAGCGGAATCGCCGGCTGCGCGTTCGATGAGAAGGCTGGGCGGTCATCTCCACCTCCGCGATTGGAGCGCGACGACCGCGAGGACGAGCAGCCAGGCGCTCAGTGCAAGGAAGAACGCGACGTCTCCCGTGTCGATGACTCCTCGCGAGAAGTCGGACAAGCGTTCGTCGATGGAAAGGGCGTAGAGGATTCGGCTCAGTTCAGCGGGCGCCCGCTGGGCGATCGCGCTGGTGGTGACCATACGAACGAGCAGGAGTGAAAAAAGAGTGCCGAGGAATGCGAGCGTTTGGCTGGAGGTGAGTGCGGAGAAAAAAGTTCCTGCAGCGAGATAGAGAGCGCCGGTGAGAGCCAAGCCGAGATATCCCGCAGCGATCGGGCCATAATCGGGATCAGCGAGGAGTTCGAGTGTGAGCGGATAGACGAGCGTCGGGGCGAGCAGGAGGAGGAGAAAGCCGACCGAGCCGAGATATTTTCCGAGGATGATGAGCCAGTCCGAGACGGGGGCGGTCATCAACGGCTCGATGGTTCCGCTGCGCAGTTCGTCGGAGATGAGCTTCATTGAGATGGCCGGCGCCACGAACATCAGTATCCATCCTGACAGGCCGAAGAAGGGGCGGAGCGTCGCGGGGGCAGCAGGCGACAACACGAAAAACGAGAAGACCACGCTGGTCAGCGTCAGGTAGAGGGCGGTCACCATCCAGCCGATGGGCGTGCGGTAGAAGGCGAGCAGCTCGCGCGACGCGATGGCGCCGAGTTGGCCGATCACGATTGTTCTCGCTGAGTCTGGGAGATCAGTTCGAGGAAGACGCTTTCCAGTGAGCGGGCTTCGGATCTCAGTTCTCGGAGGGTGACTCGGGCGTTTGATGCTGCAGCGCCGACTTGGGCGGCCAGGTCGGTGGAGCCAGCCTTGGGCGAGATGGTGAATCGGCGCCAGTGGGGTTCGCTGGGGATTGCTTCATCGTTGACCGTTTGGGCGCTCGGCAGCGCGGCGAGAAGCTGGCGGAAAGAATCGAGAGAAGTTTTGTCATCGCTTTTCACGACGGCGATGCAGCCTCCCGATCGGCCTGCCCGGTCGGCAAACTCACGCACCGGGGCGTCCGCACGGACAAGCCCGTCTGAGATCACGATCACGCGGTCGCACGTTTTTTCCACTTCACTGAGGATGTGCGAACTGAGAATCACGGTGTGGTCGACAGCAAGCTCCCGCACCAATGTCCGCATCTGGGAAATCTGCTCGGGGTCCAGCCCATTGGTCGGCTCATCGAGGAGGAGAGCGGGGGGATCGTGGACGAGGGCAGCGGCGAGCCCCACCCGCTGGCGGTACCCCTTGGAGAGATGGCCGACCCGTCGATGGCTGACCTTGCTGAGCCAGCATCGTTCGATCACCTTGGCGATGGCAGCTTTTCGATCCTTGCGGTTGAGCCGATAGAGCTTGGCGCGGTGATCGAGCAGACTCGTGACCGTCATCTCGGGGTAGAGAGGCGTAGACTCTGGGAGGCAGCCGATGAGTCGGCGGGCTGCGAGAGAGTCGTTGAGGGTGTCCATCCCGTCGATGAGCACCTGCCCCGCGTCAGGAGGGAGAAAGCCGGTAATCATGCGGATGGTGGTTGTTTTTCCCGCTCCGTTGGGTCCGAGCAAGCCGACGGCTTCACCCTTGTCAGCGGTGAACCGGACCCCTCGGACCGCGTGGACCGAGCCGAAGCGTTTTTGGATGTCGATTGCCTCAATCACGATAGTTTTCGCAAAGATCAAAGAAGGTGTGGAACGAAAGACCCCATGGAGCCGAATAGTTATTCGGCCCGATCGTACGGGCTGATGCAACTGGTGTCTTTGATCGCTTCACAATAGTGTGGAGTGGACGAAGAGTTGGGAAGCAGAGCCCGCCGGGGTGGGCCCGGTGCAGGTTGATTTGGATGAGCACGGCGAGAAAGAAATTGTCGTTGGTGAAGGACGGATCGACGCCGGACGGCGCTATCGTCGGCGCGGACAGTCACGAGCATCGTTTTCTCGAAACTTTCGGGCAGGGAGCCTGCGTCTTTGACGCGACTGCCGGGCTTGCGTGGTCGAGCTCGCGGTTCGCCTCACTCGATGAAGAGACTCAGCGCCGGGTCACGGAAGTGTGCGCTCAGGCGATCAAGCTCTTCAATCAGACTCAGGCGGATTCTTCAAACAATACAAAATCGACAGGCGAAGCTGGGCATGGATTGCGCGTCGTGATTCAGGACAGCAAGAGCGAGCGGTTTTATGAAGTCATGGTGTCTCCATATGTGCTGGCGGGGCAAGCTGCCCAGGCGCCGATCAGCGCGGTCGCTGCGGTGCTGTGGGATGTGACGGATTCCAAGCAGACGGAGTTGAAGCTTGACGCGATCGACCGGGCGGGCGCCGAGCTTGTTCGGCTCGACCCTGACGTGGTGCGCACACTCAACGCTGCGCAGCGCCTGACGCTTCTCGAACAAAAGATCGTGCGGTACGCCCACGACCGGATGGATTTTGACCACTTCACGATCCACCTGCTGAACAAGTCTTCCAATCGGCTGGAGCTGGTGATGAGCGAAGGGCTCCCGCCTGAAGTGCAGGAGGTGGATCTGTACGCGGGCGTCGAGGGCAACGGGATCATCGGCTACGTCGCTGCGACGGGGCGGAGCTACCTTTGCCGACGGATCACCTCTGACGCCCATTACATTCAAGGGCTCGAACGGGCAGGTTCATGCCTGACGGCGCCGTTGCTACTCAACGAGGATGTGATCGGTGTTTTCAACATCGAAAGCGAAAATGTTGACGCGTTTTCCGAGACGGATCGCAAGTTCGCTGAGACGTTCGCGCGGTACGTCGCGCTGGCATTTCATATTCTCGATCTGCTTGTGGTTGAGCGATATACCACGGGGCAAACGGTCAGTTCAACGATGGAGGGGGAGATCAACGAGCCATTGGCTGACCTGCAAAGGGAGGCGGAATGGCTCCAGTCGATCGTCGAGCGCGACCCGGAAGCGGCGGACCATTCCAGCCGCATCTTGCGCGACATCGACACCATTCGTCGACACATGACCGATGTTCGGCGTGGGCCACGCTCCATCCTCGGCGTCGATGAAGCGCTCAAGGAGCCTGCGGTTGATCCGCTGCTCGAAGGGCGCCGAATCCTGGTCGTTGATGATGAGCTGGGCATCCGCAAAACAATCGGTGACATCCTCCAGCGCCGAGGCGCCATTGTCGAGATCTATTCATCCGGCGATGAGGCGATCGCTGCGATCAAGGCTGCCTTTGGCAAGGGGGGCGCCGGACTCGATCTGCTGATCTCCGACATCAAACTGGAAGATCGGACCGGCTATGAGGTGTATTCCGAAGCCAAGAGAATAAAGCCTGACTTGTCTGTCATGTTGATGACGGGCTTCGGGTACGACCCGCATCACTCGATCGTCCGCGCTAGCCAGGATGGGCTGCAGTGTGTGTTGTTCAAGCCGTTCCGAGCTCAACGGCTGCTCGATGAGGTGCGCGCCACTTTTCGCCAGGACAACGGTGAAGACCCAGCGCCCGACGAGAAGTGATCTCGTGTGATTTACAGTTTGATTGAAGGGCTCAACGCACAGCTCGGAGAGCTATGCCACCCCGGAGCGATTCGTTCGCGCAATTCGTTGTCGATAGCAGACGCCGGACCTGAGTCAGACGAAGGTCCGGGTGTTCATGTCCGTCGATGAGCAAAGAGGGCGCGCGGTCGACCTTGAAAGTCAGCTTCGATGCGCGCATCGCAGAGGTTGGTCTGCTTTCGCGCCTCCTCCAGCACAGCATCTGAGGTGGATTCAGCAAACTCGATCGCGAGCAAACCGCCCGGCGCCAAATACTCCGAAGCCTGTTCAAGAATCGGGCGGATGAACTGGAGCCCGTCTTCGCCTCCCCGCAGCGCGACCAAAGGCTCGTGCTTCAGATTGGCCGGCACATTCTCCCATTCCGAGTCTGGAATATATGGAGGATTGGAGATCAGGCATTGGAGCGATCGTCCCGCGGGATGGCCTTTCAACGGCTCCAGCAGATCGCCTTGCAGAAGGTCGAGTCGATCGAGGACGCCATGTTGGGTGGCGTTTTCCTTGGCTAGTTCGAGCGCTTCAGGGGAGAGATCGGTGGCGACGCCGTGCGCTTCGGGCAGATTTTTGAGGATGGAGATGATGATGCAGCCGGACCCGGTGCCGATGTCCGCGATGACTCCATGGGCGAGGGCGGGCGTCGTCCGGGCGAGTTGAAGAACCCCTTGGACGAGCGTTTCCGTTTCGGGGCGCGGAATCAGGGCTCGCTGATCGACCTTCATCTGGAGCGAAAAAAACCACGCTTGGCCGACAAGGTATTGCACAGGCTCATGTTGGAGCGCTCGGGTGACCAGCTCGCGCAATGTCTCTCGCTCCTTCGCTGACGCGGGCCGGTCCGGGTCGACGTAGAGCCTAAGGCGGTCGCACCCAATCACATGGCTGAGCAGCAGTTCCGCGCACAGGCGGGGCGAATCGAGGTCGGCTTTGGTGAATGCCTCGGTGATCCACTGGATCAGTGAGCGGGTCGGCCAGGTGTCAGCGGGCGAGTCGGGTTGTGTCGTTGGGTCAGCCACCCGCACAGCCTACCTTGAGAAACTCGACAAGTAGCCCGACCCATCGGACAACGGCGTCTTTCGGCGCTAGCATGTCGAGCACGGGCGCAAGGCGCCGACCACAGCAAACTCGAATGGATTGATACCATGCATGGCCGCATTGCGCCAGGCTGCTGAGAAGCAGTCGCCGGGCGATGATTTTCGTATCTCACACAAGATTGAACATAAGGAAGAGTGACGTTGCCAGACCAAGGCCAGCCGGAAAACTTGCGAGTCCTGATGCTTGGATGGGAGTTTCCTCCGTTCATTAGCGGCGGGCTGGGCACCGCCTGTCATGGGTTGACGCGCGCGATGGACGAACTCGGGCACGAGGTGACGTTCGTTTTGCCCAAGCCCGTGACAGGCGCCGACGCAGCGCATGTCCGCCTGCTCGGTCCCGACGAGGCAACGGCGCGACTGGCTGCGCAAGGTCAAATATCTTCTGATGAGTCAGGCGCCCCGGCGAATGATCCGCTTGGGCAATCTTCGGAACAGCGTGAACACGAAGTATTTCGCAATGTTCGTTTTCTAGGCGTGCCTGCGGGGCTCGGCTATCTCTCCCCGTATGGCGCCGGTTCACCGAGCGTTGCAGCCGATGCGTCCACACTTGAAGAACGCTGGTTGCGCGAGCTTGAAGCGCTCCGCGCCAGTGGGATAGAAATCACCGCAGAGATCCTTGCGAGTGTGGGAATCGACCCGGCTCTCGCTTCAGGCTGGCTCCCATCAGCAGGCGTCGACTTGGGCGGTGACATGATGTTCGACGCTCAGCGGTACGCTGCGATGACGCTCGCGCTGTGCCGATCTGAACAGTTCGACATTATCCATGCCCACGACTGGATGACCTATCCCGCGGGGATGGCCCTGGCGCGCGCCACCGGCAAGCCGTTGGTCGTGCACATTCACTCGACGGAATTCGACCGCTCGGGCGAAAATGTCAACCAGCGTGTCTACGACATCGAACGGCGGGGGATGCACGCTGCGGTCCGCGTCTTCGCCGTCAGCTATCTCACGCGAAAAATCTGCATGAAACGCTACGGCGTCTCAGGCGACAAAATCACAGTGGTGTACAACGGCGTCGAATGGAACGGCTTTGAACCCAAAGGGGCGCTGTCGATCCAGCCGAAAGAGAAAATCGTGCTCTTTCTCGGGCGGATTACGATGCAGAAGGGGCCGGAATATTTTGTCGCTGCAGCCAAGCGGGTTCTCGAAAAGATGCCTGACGTCAAGTTTGTTGTCGCGGGCTCAGGCGATATGGCTCGCCGAATGATCGAGCAGGCGGCGACGCTGGGCATCGGGCACAAGGTTCTGTTTACGGGATTTTTGCGGGGCGATGATGTCCGCCGGGTCTTCCGCATGGCTGATTGTTATGTGATGCCATCCGTCAGCGAGCCGTTCGGCATTGCGCCCCTCGAAGCGATCTGCAATGACGTGCCAGTGATTATCTCCAAACAGTCGGGCGTCGCTGAGGTGTTGACGCACGCGCTGAAGGTGGACTTTTGGGACATTGATGAGATGGCCAACAAGATCGTCGCGGTGCTGCGTCATCCGCCGTTGAGTCAGACACTTCGCAGGCAGGGCGCCTTGGAAGCGCGGGGGCTGACGTGGACGGGCGCCGCGGAAAAATGCGTGCGTCTGTACCGCGATGCGATTGAGTCGATGGCGATGAATGAAGTCTCGCGCTGAGAATTGCAATGATTGTCGCGCTGATTCTTGAATGAGTCCAATGGAAAAAAGACGGCGCGGGCTGGACGACTCAATCCCGGAAAACAAGGGTCGAGTACCCGCGTCGCCTGGCGGAATGCGAATCCCTTGCGTCATTCCGCTCTACCCATCTCTCCTCAGCACATGGTTCGAGCAAAGTACGAACACGGTTCCATCACAACTCAAGTTGCTGATGTTTTTTCAGGCGCTACCATAGACATTATGACGGACACTCCTGGACATACACACCCCCGCGCTGCGCCTAACTGGTGTCGCAACACGGTGTTCGAAGTTCTTGACTGCGGCGTGATCACCTACGCGGAGGGGATGTCGCTTCAGGAAAAAAATCGTGATGAAGTGCTCGCAGCGCGAGATCAGGACAGTGAAATCGGTCGGCTGCTGTTGCTTGAGCACGATCCGCCGGTCGTCACGATCACGAAAAGGCCCGGGGCGGCGGACCATCTGATCGCCACTGAGGAGCAGCTTGCGCTCGCTGGCGTCGAAGTGTGCAAGACGGATCGAGGCGGCGACATCACCTATCACGGGCCAGGCCAGCTCGTTGCGTATCCGATTCTGGATCTGAACATGCTGGGGCTGAACCTGCACGCCTACATGCGGTTCCTCGAAGAAATCGTCATCGCTGTGTGCAGCTCGTTCGGCGTTGAGGCTCAGCGGGACCCGGGCGCTACGGGTGTGTGGGTTGGCGATGCAAAAATCTGCGCTTTGGGAGTCCGTGTCAGGCGGTGGGTCACCACTCATGGATTGGCCCTGAATGTCTCGACGAATCTCGATCATTTCGGCTTGATCGTCCCGTGCGGCCTGGCCGGTCGGCCCGTGACAAGCCTGTCGCGTGAGCTGGGCGACCGATGCCCAACCATGCCTGAAGTGAAACATCGGCTCGCAGAAGAGTTCTTCGCAATGACCTCACAATGCAGTGATAAAGGAAACGGATAACTCAAGCTCCAAACCCACGGCTTCGTCTCCGTGGGGTGCGGCGGATGTTCTGGGGTATGCCCAAGTTGATCGATGACAGGAACACGATTTCGCCAGATGCTTTACTGTCCCTCCCAATGACCAATAAAGGGCACACACCGGTTTTACTCGACGAGACGATCCGCCTGCTCGATCCTCAGCCTGGGCAGACCGCGGTGGATTGCACGACCGGTGCTGGGGGTCATGCTGAGGCGATCGCAAGCAAGCTCGGCCCTGCTGGGACGCTCATCATCAATGACTACGACCGGGAGAGCCTGTCGCTTGCAGAGTCGCATCTAAAAAGCCTCCACGATGCGCCTCGGATCATCTCTTTTCACGGGAATTTTGCGGAACTTCCGCGAAAACTGGCTGAGCAAGGCTTGCAAGCCTCAGCGGTCCTCGCCGACCTCGGTTTTGCCTCGACACAGATGAACGATCCACTGCGGGGATTCAGCTTTTTACGCGACGGCCCCTTGGACATGAGGCTGGACACCACCGGCCCGACCACCGCTGCGGAACTGGTCAACACGCTCAGCGAGGAGGAGCTGGCGTCGCTCCTATTTGAGTTCGGCGAGGAGAAGAAAGCCCGCCGGATCGCACAAAAACTTGTCGCTGCTCGGGAGGCTGAGCCGATATGCACCACAGCCCGGTTCGCGTCGATTGTGCGGGAGGCCGCTGGGCCGCGACGGTATAGCGATCGCATCGATCCCGCCACGAGGACGTTTCAAGCTGTGCGCATAGCGGTCAACGATGAACTGGGATCTCTTGATCGGCTGCTCGATGGAGTTTGCCGGTCAGCGTCGACGTCTGGATCCACCAGCAGTTGGCTCGCCCCGGACGCGCGCATCGGAATCATTTCGTTTCATTCACTGGAAGATCGACGGGTCAAACGCTGCTTCCGCGATCTTGCCGACGCAGGGCAGGCGGAGCTTGTGACTCGGCGCCCGGTGATCGCAAGTGACCACGAGCGTGCGAGCAATCCCCGATCTCGTTCAGCCAAACTTCGTCTAATCAAGTTGCGCGCGGCGGATTCTATACGGTAGGATCACCGCATTGAAAATAACGGGTCGGCCTCAAGGCGCACGGATAGCGTCACGAACCGACGAAACTCCGACTCACGCGAGTCTGCAAGGAAGTGGCTTTTGATGACGCGTGAACAAAAACTCGCATTGATCCTCGGGTTCGCTCTCGTTTTACTCGTGGGCGTCGCTGTGTCTGACCACTTTTCGCAGGCTCGGCTCGCTCGGCTTGAGACGGGGTTGGCTGACATCAGCGATCAGCGCAACGCGATCGCCGTCACGCTGCCGCCAATGGGCGGAGAATCAACAAGGCCGATACGGACTGTCGCTGCGGCTCCTGAAAAGAAAAGAACTCCCTCGTCGGTGAACTCGGCGGGCCCCGTCGGCAAGGGGCTCGACAAGCCTCGCTCGCTCAATGCGATTGACTGGATCGATCGGTTCCACAATCAACTTTCAGAGTTGCCCCGCGCTGCGGAGACTTCGCCTGTTGTTGAAAAACGACCCCGCGCGAAGAACCAATCGACGAGTAGGGCAGCCAGCCGTTGGCGATCCGTCCGGGAGGGCGACACGCTTTGGTCAATCGCGAGGGAGCAGTACGGCGATGGATCGCTCGCGGGCAAACTCGCAGCTTTCAATGGAGCGAGCGCGTCCGATCCCGATCTGCTTCGCGTCGGTGTGCGATTGCGCATTCCGCCTGTCCATGTGCTGACTGGAAAACCCGCGCCGAGCAGGCCCATGGCGAGCAGTCCCAAAGCCAGCAAACCCAAAACCAGCAAACCAGCCCCGACTCGTCAGGCAAAGGCAGCCACTCCAGCGACCCGGCGATACACCATCAAGCCCGGCGACACGCTCGGCGAAATCGCAATGAAGCAGCTTGGCACGATCAAACGCATCGGCGAAATCATCGCGCTCAATCCCAAAGCATTGGCCAACCCGGACATCGTTCCCGTCGGCACGACGATCAGGCTGCCAGCCAAGTGACCGGCTCGGCCGGCGCCAACCTTGCGCAGAGTCGATCGCAGTTGATCAAATTGCTCTATCTCGTCGCGCTGGCCGGCGTCATCGGCGTGTCGCTCTTGTCCGCTCGCCAACAGCTTCTTCTCGCTGCACATGAGTTGGCAACACTGCACCAACAGGAGCGGAGTGACGCGCGAACAGTCCTTCAGTTGCGTGGCGAGATCGCTGAGCGGTTGACACTTCCCGCCCTTCGTGCTGACGCTGCGAGCATCGGCGTCGCTGAGCCTGCTGTGGGCGTGGCGTCGGCGCCTCCTCTGAGCAAAACACAGGTCGGCTTGAATCACTCAACGCCCAGTAGCGAGTCCGTCCAATGACTCGGTTCACAACGATCGGATCTGTCGCGATGATGGCGCTCAGCGCCGTGATGCTGGTTCTCTTTGCGCGCGTCGTTCAGCTTCAGCTCTCGCCTGATGACTTGCTCGTCGCGCACCTGCCCAACCACACGAGTCGGCTTGTCGAGCAGGCGCCACGCGGCGATTTGCGCGATCGGCGAGGTCGGCTCATCGCTTCAAGCGATTTTGGCTGGAGATTGTTCGTGGATCCAACGCGGTTCCCCGAGCCGCCCAACAGCGCGATCGCAGCTCTCGCCGCTGCGGTGGATATGGACGCCGACTTCGTGGGAAATCGAATCCTTCAACGGATCGCGCGCAATGTCCAACGAAAAGAAGCAGGCAAATCACTCATTCGGTACGTCTCCGTCGGCTCCGTCCTCGATGACGCGAGCGTCGATGCGATCAACAATCTGAAGATGCCAGGCGTGCACCTCGAACGCGTGCCCGTTCGGCAGTTCGTCGAGACGCCCGGGTTGGAGTCGTTCGTCGGATTGGTCGGCGTGGACGATCATGGCTTGCTCGGCGTTGAGCACGCCTTTGAAGATCAACTCAAGCCGCAGGCTGGGTCATTGCGATCCACACGCGACGCCACCGGCCGAACGCTTTGGGTGGAGATCGGCAGCTATTCGCCCGCTCAGCGTGGTGGAGATGTTCAGCTCAGCGTCGATCTTGCGATTCAGGAGATCGCACAAGAAGAACTTGAACGAGGAATCATCGAGGCGGGCGCCGCCGGCGGGCGAGTCGTCGTCGTTGACCCGATGACGGGTGAAATCCTGGCGATGGCGGACGAAGTTCACACTGTCCCCGGCTCGATTCCCTTCGATCGTGAGCTTCTTGAGAGCGACCTCGAGCCGACGCCTCGCTTCGTCGTGATTTCGTCTGATCTGGAAGATGACCAGCCTGCTGCACTCGCTCGCAACCGATGCATCGAAGATGTCTACGAGCCCGGCTCGACGTTCAAACCATTCATGTGGTCCGCCGTCACCGAGCGCGGCTTGCTCAAGCCCGGTGACATGATCGACACGCACAACGGCCGATGGCGGACTCCATACGGCAGACCGCTCGAAGACGTCGGCCATTATGAAAAACTCTCGTGGAGCGATGTGCTCGTGC
>CAYMQF010000007.1:34504-36369 GCA_964392425.1 uncultured Phycisphaeraceae bacterium | reverse complement strand
CAGCAGCGCCGGCAGATGGAACGGCTCGCGCTCCAAAACGAACTCGCCATGACGATCTCCCAGTTTGATGGCATTCGATCGGCCAAAGTGTTGATCGATGTTCCCGAGCCGATCGGGTTGGGCGCCACGGCGCGTCGGGCCACCGCTTCAGCGACGGTTTTCACCGCGGACGGTCGTCCACTCACCCAGCGCACGGTCGATTCGGTCGCGGCTCTCGTGTCAGGCGCCCGTTCAGGGCTGTCGATCAGCGATGTTCGCGTCATTGACGGGTCCAACAACACCCAGCGCAGGCCGACCAGCGATGACGATGCCTTCGCTTCGACGAACTTTGAGCACACGCGCAAAGTTGAGAAGGTCCTTCGCGCCAAGCTGCTCGACATGCTGATCTACATCGACGGTGTGATCGTCGCGGTCAATGCGCAAGTGGACACTCGCCGAATCAGCACCGAGAGCCGAAAGATTATGCCCAATGGGGCCGGCAGCCAGACATTTACGATCTCCGAGTCTTCCAGCGAGGACACACAAACAGCATCGACGCGATCCGGGGAGCCGGGCGTCCGTTCCAACACCGGGCTGGACATCAATCGATCGCGGGGTGGGGGAACCTCGTCCAAACGCACGCAGGATGAGTCCAAGCTCCGCCCTGAGATTGGCTACGAAAACCAGCGCATCATCGACTCGCGAGGCGTCACCACCAAGCTCAACGCCACCATCAATATCCCGCATTCATATTTCGTCGCGCGGTACACGAGTCTGAATGGCGCCGACGCAGAGCCAACCGAAGAAGAACTCAAGCCGATCGTAGATCTCGAAATCGAGCGTATTCGCACCGATGTCCAGCCTCAGGTGGACACGTCGGACCTTGACGGGGGTGGGCCTGGCACGGTGATCGTTTCGATGATTCCCGATTGGTCGCCCATGGGAGATGGAGCACAATCAGCGGGGGTAGGCGGCATCGCGCTGCCGGGCGGGTCAATGTCGATTCCATCCCTCGTGCGCACGGTAGGGATGGGCGGGCTCGCGCTCTTGTCGCTCGGACTCATGGCGCGAACGCTTAAGAAAGTGAACAAACCTATTGAGATGCCAACGGCGGAGGAATTGAAGGGCGCCGTGCCGCCGCCTCCTTCGATCAATTTGAGCCCGGAGTCAGATATGTTGGGTGAAGCGGGCGAAGCGGACTCCGCTTTGGCGGGGATCGAGTTGTCCGATGATGACCTCGACAAACGGCAGATGCTCGATCAGGTGACTCATCTGATTGAACAAAAGCCCGACGAAGCAGTGTCTCTCTTGAATAAATGGATCGAAATAGGCGACTAAGCAGCGCAGTCTATGATGACGCAATTCTCAAACAAAGATCTTCCCGAGCAACTCGATGAACTATCGGGCATCACCAAGGCAGCGATTCTCTTGCTTTCCTTGGACACGGCGTCCGCATCGACACTCATGAAGCAGCTTGAGCCTGAAGCGATGGAGAATGTCGCGCGCGAGCTTGCCGGGCTTGGCGATGTGCCGGGCGATTTGCGAAACGCCGTCGTTGGGGAGTTTTATTCTCACTCGCTGGCGATGCAGTACGCTAATGAAGGCGGCCTCGACTACGCCAAGATTTTGCTTCAAGAATCTGCGGACCCCAAGTTCGCCGACATGATCCTCAGCAAGATTCAGACGCATGTGCAAAAAACTCCATTCGCGTTTCTTCAAAAAGCAGAGAGCGAAAACCTGCTGACGTTCATTCAGGATGAGCACCCACAGACGATCGCATTGATTTTGTGCCACCTCCCGCACTTCAAGGCGGCTGAGACACTCTCGGGTTTTCCACTCCAAAAGCAGATCGAAGTTGTCAAACGCATTGCCTATATGGAGCAGAC
>CAYMQF010000007.1:10598-34404 GCA_964392425.1 uncultured Phycisphaeraceae bacterium | reverse complement strand
GACAACGACGAACTCGGGCTCGCGCTCAAGACCGCATCAGAGGATCTCAAAGAAAAGATTTTCTCCAATATGTCCGAGCGTGCAGCGCAGCTCATCAAGGAGGAGATGGAGTACATGGGGCCAGTCAAGATCAGCGACGTCGAGGCGTCACAACAGCGCATCGTCGACATTGTGCGCCGACTCGAAGAGGCCGGCGAGATCATCATCTCCGGGCGAGGCGCCGAGAGCGAAATGATTGTCTGATTCAACTCGCACCCACCGTGCGATGAAAGGAACTCGGCGTTGGCGCTGATCAAACACTCCGACTCCGATGTGCTCGCCCGTGAAGCGGTGGTGCTCGACCTGGGCGATCTCACTCGGCAAGCCCAGCAAATCATTGCTGATGCACAAGATCGCGCCGAGCAGATCATTGCTGACGCAAAGCAAGATCGAAAACGCATGATCAACGGCGCCCACGAAAAAGGTTTCGCTGAGGGTCACACAGAAGGGATCGACGCAGGACACCGTGAAGGTCTTGAAAAGGGCTGCGAGCAAGCTCTCGTTGATCATAGCGAGCGTCTGGAAACGCTTGAAAAGAGCTGGAACGAGGCGCTTCATGAGTTTGATGAACGTCGAGGCAGGATGCTCGACGATGCCCGCACCGATGTGCTCAGGCTCGCGATGACCATCGCCCGGCGTGTCACGCATGCAATCGTTGACCACGATGAGTCAGTCGCACAAGCTCAACTGGAAAAAGCGTTGACGCACACCCTCGAACCCACTCGCCTAGTCATCCGTGTTCATGCAAGCGATGAAGCGTTGGTCACAGCGTCAGCGCCCGGACTGCTTGCGCGGTTCGCGCGGTCTGCACACGCGGAGATCGTGGCGGACGATTCGCTGTCGCAAGGCGATTGTGTCGTTCACACCGACACTGGCGAAATTGATGCGCGCATCGACGCCCAGCTTGATCGGATTGCTAATTCGCTCGGGTTGTCTGTTGAACCGGACAGCGGCAATGAACCTAGCACTGAAACAAGCGATGAACCAACCGGTGAACCAAACAATACGCCGGGCTCTGAATCTTGCGACGATGCGGAAGATCAGTCGTGACCGTCTTTCAGAGTGAGCTTGATCGCATCGATAGTTTTGATCCGGTGCAGGTGGTTGGCTCGGTCGTCGCGGTGCGTGGAATGACGCTCCATGTCGCGGATCTGCCTATTCCCGTCGGTTCGCTCGTTCGGCTCGACGCTGGGTGCCAAGAGCGATTTGGCGAAGTGGTCGGTTTTGACAGCGGCCGCACGCTGGTGATGTTGTACAGCCAGTCGACGGGCGTGCGAGCGGGCGATCGTGTCTTTGGTGAACACTGTTCCCCGACGGTCAATGTGGGCGCCGCGATGCTTGGCCGAACGATTGATGCGCTGGGGCGACCCATAGACGGCGGGGACGCGATCCTCGGCTGTGCTGCAGTGCCGATTGATCCCGACCCCACCGGCGCGATGGATCGTCGGCGCATCACCGAACCCATCGCAACGGGTGTGCGTTCGATCGACGCGATGCTTACAGTCGGCAAGGGGCAACGGCTGGGCGTTTTTGCCAATGCAGGGCTTGGCAAATCGACGCTGCTTGGGTCGATCGCGCGCAATACTTCCGCTGATGTGAACATCATCGCGCTCATCGGCGAGCGAGGACGCGAGGTGCGCGATTTCATCGAAGGCGCGCTGGGCAAGCAAGGGCTTGCACGGTCGATCGTCGTGGTCTCCACCAGTGATGAATCGCCGCTACTTCGGATTCGTGCGATGCTCGTTGCGTGCGCAGCGGCGGAGCATTTTCGAGATCAAGGCGCCGACGTCATGCTGCTGATGGATTCGATCACGCGTTTCGCTCAGGCGCAACGGCAGGTGGGCCTTGCTGTTGGGGAGCCGCCCACCACCAAGGGGTACACGCCGAGCGTATTTTCGATGCTGCCTCGTGTCCTTGAGCGGGCGGGGTCGATCGAAGGGGCTGGCTCAATCACTGGTTTTTACGCTGTTTTAGTTGAGGGCGAAGAAATCACCGACCCTATCGCCGACGCAGCGCGAGGCGTCCTGGACGGCCACATTGTTCTGTCCCAACAGCTCGCCCAGCGCGGGCATTTCCCCGCGATCGACGTGCTCGCGTCGGTGAGCCGAGTCGCCAACGATGTGTGCGATGCGCAGCATGTGATGGCGCGCCAACGGGTGATCCAACTGTGTGCTGACTATCGCGATGTAGAAGACTTGGTGCAGATCGGCGCCTACGCGCGCGGGTCCAACATCTCGAGCGACCTTGCTATCGAGATGAAACCTCACATCGATGCGCTGCTCCGGCAAGGCGCCATGGAGAAGTCAACGTTTGATGACGCGAAGCAGGGGATGTTCACCATCGTCGGACAGGCGGGCGCCCTTGAAAAATCAATGTCGATGGCGCGGCAGGCGCAGTAAGCAAAAGGATGTGATTCGGCGTGGCGCGAAAAGATCGACAACTCGAACGAGTGCTTGAACAGCGAGCAGAGGTGGAGCGCCAACATCAACAGGTCGTCGCCGGTTTCGAGCTTCAGAGAGTTGAACTCGAAGATCGGATCCGCTCGATGCAGTCTTCGCTGCAGGACATCCGCCAGGATTTGCGAGAAGCGCTTTCGCCGGATGGTTCGACCCGGAAGGCGATTGACGCGAGCAACGTGCGCCTGCAGGCGGGGGCGTCGCTCCATGCGCAGCTACACACCCAGTCGCTTGCGATCGAACTGGCGGGCGTGCTCAAACGTTTGGAGTCAGCCAGAGCAGAACTCATGGCTGCTGCAGCGCAGCGCAAAGCCGTAGAACTGTTGATTACACGCCGGCGCGAGGAAGCACAGCGAGCGGAAGAACGCCGGGAAGCTGCCGAGCTTGACGAAATCTCGACGATTCGGCACGCGCGAGCCGACCATGATCGTGTGGAGACCATCTCATGATTCGTACACTCTGGACCGTTCTTGCGACCATCGCGCTGGCGAACCTCTTTGCCATCGGCGGCTTCGTCGGTTGGCTCGTCACGACCGATCGTCTTGATGGCGATCGGTTCGAGCAGATTCGCACGCTCTTTTCCGAAACAATCACCGAAGTGACAGCGCGCGAGGAAGCGGAGCAAGTTGAGGCGGACGCTATCGCGCTCGCGGCGCAGGAGGAAGAGGACTCCAAACTCCCGCCGTTGTCCGCGGAGGACCGTTTGCTCCGGCAGACCGAGTTTGACACGATTCTCCAGCAGCAAGTCGAGCGGACCCGGCGGACCATCGCTGACATGCGCCGCGCGCTCGATGAAGAACAAACCTCGTTCAAGAATGAACGCGACGAATTTGAGACGGAGAGAGCAGCCTACGAGAAGATGCGCGCCAAGATCGCTGCGATTGAGGGGGATGTGCAGTTCAAGAAAGCTCTCAAGTTGTACGAATCGCTGCGTCCCAATAACGCAGCACAGACGTTGACTCAGATCTATCAACAGGGCGAGCGGGATCAGGTTGTCTCGTACCTCAATGAGATGGAGTCGCGCAAGGCGTCAAAGATTCTCGCTCAGTTTGAACCTGCCATGGCAGCCGATTTGCTGGAACGCCTCAGGACTCGCGGGCTTGTTGCCGCTGTTCCTGAGGAGCCTTGATTTGACTTCGCCATCACTTTCGCTGCCACCGAACATTGATATTCCCCTACGCACGCCGCCTGTAGCCCGAGCTGCGCCCGTTGCGGATTCGCCGGACACGTCGTTTGCTCAGACGTTGAAGGAGCGAGCAGAGCGCCCGGATCCGGCGGACTCAGCCGTTGACCAGTCCGATGTGTCTGACTCAACGACTGAAGCGCAGATAGAGACGACGGATTCAGCCGACGAGGCGCAGAATGAGCCTGTCGATGTAGAAGATGGCGAAGTGTCGGACGACCCAGCGGCTGGTGAAAAGCTGGATCAGGAACAAACTGCAAAAGAATCTTCTGATCCGCCATTGGCGCCGGTCATCGAGGCAGCGCTGCCTGCTGTTGAAGAAGTAGTCGCTGTGCAGCCGGTGGCGGCGGTGTCTCCGATCGAAACTGCGATCGTCGATGAACAGCCGATCACTGAGAAGACAACGCCTGACCTGACTGAAAAGAAGTCGGCGCCGAGCTTGGCTCAACCGCCTGGTGTATCGCAATCTGCAACAACGGAAAGCTCAGTGGCGAAGGTTGTTGAACCCGAGGGAGCGCCTGCGATTGCGAACGCTCAGCCGACTAAGGCTGAGGGAGTGGCGCTGAATGCATCAGACCCAACAACGAACGAAGTTGCTCCAGAATCGAACAAAGCAACAGATTCTGCAAAACCCGTTGACCCGGTCAATACGCCGATAGCTCCCACGACGGACGCAAAAGAAAAACCCAAAGCAGACACAGTTCAGCAGGCTCCCACTTCGCAAGGGGATAGCTCGCAGAGTGCTGCGGCCGGTCGTGTCACTGCGGTGGAGGGCGTTCAGACCAGTCCTGATTCAACCTTTCAGAATGGTCAACGTCAACAGACAGAGCCTATTTTGCGCACCGCTGAGCGCAACACACTGACGCAGGCTGAGCCGGAGGCGCCGAGCGCGAACCAGCGACTCTTCAATGCGACCGTCTCTCGCGGGCTTGAAGCAGCGATGAGGCAAAAGGGCGGCGCCATCACAATCCGCCTGAAGCCTGATTCGCTGGGTTCTCTCCGCATTGAACTGCAGATCAATCAGGGCGCCGTCACCGCGCAATTTCAGGCGACCACCCAAAAGGCACGCGACTTGCTGCATGAGAACATGTCATCGCTTCGGACTTCGCTAGAAGCCAAGGGGTTTGGGGTCAAGAGCGTTGAAGTGCAGGTCCAGGCGAGTTCGCGGGGCGAGCACACGTCGGGTGAGTTCGGGCGTTCTTCGGATGATGCCGCCGGCCAAGCGCCGACGCAAGATTCCGGGGCGAACGGACAGGCGCCCAGTCGTCAGGAGGATCCAGACGATTTCCCACATTTGAATCAGACCGTCGATCCATTCACGGAGGTTGAATCGGTCGACACGGGTTGGCAAACAGTGCGGGCAGGCGGCGTCAACACGATCGCTTGAACGTATCCAGTAGCCAGCGCAACTTGACTGTTCCACTTGTTGGGGAGTTATCGTTATGTCAGCAATTCCATCGGTCTCCAGTGCGGCGCCTGCTTCAACCACCAACGCATTCAACGCATTGTCGAGTGAAGATTTCGTTCGCATCATGTTCACGGAGTTGACCAATCAAGACCCACTGGCGCCGAGCGACACCAAGGCGGTGCTCGACCAGATCAGTTCGATTCGGTCGATCGAGTCGGACCTGAAGCTGACGAGCAAGCTTGAAACGTTGGTGTCGCAGAACGAGCTTGCGTCAGCGGGAACGCTGATCGGCAAATTTGTCTCTGGTCTCACTGTCGAAGGAACGCGTGTGGGCGACTTGGTGCTGTCCGTCAGTGCTACGAAGAATGGCGCCATTCTCAATCTTGCCAGCGGCGACAAAGTATCCATGAGCCGGATCGAAGAGATTATTGATCCAGCTACGCTGGGCGCCTTGAGCGGAGCTTCGGCATCGACTCCGGGCGATTCCACATCCACTCCAAGCACAGTGACCTCAGGCTAAGAAGGGCGACAGCGCGATGACCATCAATGCTGGTGAACTGCTGCGTGCGCTGGGGGGAGGGCTTCTCCCGTCGGCGTCGACCTCGACGACCAAGCCGGGCGGAGTGTCCGATGCGCTGGGGTTTGCAGCTCTTCTCAAACGCGCCCAGGGGGGCGAACTGCAGAGTGGTCGAGAGCTGAAAATCGATGACTCGGTGAAAGCGGAGTTTTCACCATCGCAGTTGGCCCGGTTGGGCGACGCCGCTGATGCAGCTGACGCAGCGGGCGCCACAAAACTGCTTGCAATGCTGGACGGGCAAGGCGTCGTCATTGACATCGCATCGCGCACGATTGAGCGCGTAGTTCCGATGGATGGTGAGGATCTCGAAGGCGCGACGCCGGGCGATGTGCTCGTCGGTGTGGACTCCGCGGTGGTTGTGCCCAAGGGGGATGGCGCCAGCGCGATGGCTGGATCACTGATGTCGCTTACATCTGGCATCGCTGGGTCAAGCGCAGCGGGCAGCGGGCTGCTCCAGATTGAAAATGGATCGTTGTTGGAGCGTCTGGCCTCCCAGACTGGCGCTCTGAATGTATTTGCCACGAAGTGACACTCGAATCGGCGGTGTTCACCGTTGACGAGTTTAGAATAATAGAGGAGTTCGACGATGGCCTCGACCACAGCGCTACTGACCGGTTTGACGGGTTTGACTTCCAACGCCGCCCGTCTTGAGGTGATCGGCAACAACATCGCCAACGTCAACACCAACTCGTTCAAGTCGAGTCGAGCGGTGTTTGCGTCAACCTTCAGCCGAAGCTTGGGGCTGGGGACAGGGCCCAACGGTGTCAACGGCGGGACCAACCCATCCCAGATCGGACTGGGTGTGAGTATTGCCGGCACACAGCGGAACTTTACGAGTGGATCCATCTCGCCCACTGGGGTCAACACAGACATCGCAATCGAAGGAAGCGGCTTCTTCGTGGTTCAGAGAGGAAGCGAGCAACTCTATTCCCGCAACGGTGCATTCATTCTCAACAGCGCCAATGAACTCGTCAACCAAAGTGGAGATCGAGTCTTGGGCTTTGGAACGGACAGCAACTTCAACATTGTCGCGGGGCAGATGGCGCCGTTGAGTATTCCCGTCGGAACCTTGACGATCGCGGAAGCGACGCAAAATGTGTTCTTCGCAGGAAATCTCGATGTCGACAACAAGGGCTTGCCGACACAGGGGTCGTTGCTTGTGTTCGATCAACCGTTCAACAACCAAGCGACCAGCACGCCGTTGGCCGGTCCCGCGACGCTGCTTCTGGGCAATCTGGAAGATCCTGCCAACCCGGGGACTGCTTTGTTCCCCGTGGGCGGCGAGCCGTACACCATCTCCATCAGTGGAGCGAAGAAGGGCGAAAAAGTGGTCCCCGCTGGATCACTCAGTGTCGGTGCGACCACCACACTTCAGGACTATCTGGACTTTATCGACGACGTGTACGGCGTTGCCTCAGGATTGACCAACCCCGATGGAGCCACTGCCGGAGCGCAGTACAACGCCACGACGGGTGTGGTCAGCGTGGTTGGCAATGCTGGGTCGTTCAACGACCTCACACTGATCGCGTCGAACCTCACGATGATTGACACCGTTGGCGCCCCCATCACGAATCCTTTTTCGATCAGCCAAAACGGAACCACCGGGCTCGCTGACGGCGAGAGCATTCGCACCTCGTTCATCGTGTATGACACGCTGGGCACGCCGTTGACGGTTGATATGACGCTTGCCTTTGACAGCGCCTCAAGCACGGGCACGACGTGGCGATATTTCCTCGACACGCCTGACAAGATCGATCCCACTGATCCGAGCATCAGTCTGGGCACCGGACTGGTCCAGTTCGATACGAGCGGGCAACTGCTCACACAGGGGGGCATTCAGATGTCGCTTCCCAGAGTCGGCACTGGCGCCGAAAGCCCGACGCCGATCAAGTTGAACTTTGTCAGCGGTGACAACGCCGTCACCGCTCTGGTTGACACGAATTCATCGTTGGGCGCCATCGCGCAGGACGGTTCTCCAATCGGCTCGCTCAAAACGTTCTCCGTTGGATCAGACGGAGTGATTACGGGTGGTTTTTCCAATGGGCTGTCGCGGTCGCTCGGTCAGATCAGTGTCGCCACGTTCACCAATGATGCTGGGCTCGTTGAGTCGGGCAACAATCTCTTCCGTGTGGGGGCCAACTCGGGATCACCGTTGGTCACGACTGCGGGGCAGTTCGGGACGGGCAAAATGGTCGGCGGGGCATTGGAGCTCTCCAACGTAGATCTGGGGCAGCAGTTCATCGAGATGATCCTTACGACGACTGGCTATTCCGCTTCGAGCCGAGTCATCACGACGGCGGACCAGCTTCTCCAGCAGCTCGTGCAGATTGTTCGATGATATTTATGTTTCGGTGTGACCACCGATGATGGAGGTTTCGTCTTGATCGTGCTCACCCGTCTCAACGGTCAGCAATTCGTCGTCAACGCTGAGCTGGTGCGCACAATCGAAGAGCGCCCCGACACCACGATCACACTGCTCAGCGGGGAGAAACTGCTGGTGAAGGAGTCGATGGAGATCGTCGTTCGCCGGGCGATTGAGTATGGGCAGCATCTGCGCAGGTTGATGCCTCCCAACTAAATAACTCTCCGCAATTGTCTCTGGCTCGCCGGGTTCAACGAACCTGTCTCAAGTCCGAGTCGAGTACTTCCGAAAACACACTGGGCCTTCTTGGATCGGTCGTGTTGGCTGGAGGGAATCGAGTGGATCTCGCAACAGTTATCGGGCTCGTGCTTGGCGCCTTGGTCATCGTTGGAGCGATGGTCTTGGGCGGCTCAATCGACATGTTCGTCGACGTGGTGTCGGTGCTCGTGGTGATCGTTGGATCCATCGCTGCGCTCTTGATTGCGTTTCCCATAGGAAACGTCGTGAAGATGCCCAAGGTGATGATGAACACGATCTTCACCAAGCCTCAGGATCTTGCATCGCTTATCAAAGAGTTGGTTGGGTATGCAGAAGTCGCCCGCCGGGACGGCATCCTGTCTTTGGAGAATCACACCGAGGACATGTCTGATGAGTTTATTGTCTCAGGAGTTCGGATGGCGGTGGACGGCACGGACCCCGAGTTGATTGAGCAGATTCTCGAGATCGATCTTGAGAACCTCGAGGATCGACACGCCGTTGCAAAATCAACACTCGATGCGATGGGACGGTACGCGCCCGCCTTTGGCATGATCGGCACACTGATCGGTCTGGTCGCCATGCTCGGCAACATGGAAGATCCGTCCGGCATTGGCGCCGGTATGGCCGTCGCGCTCTTGACCACTCTGTATGGCGCGATCATGGCCAACGTGGTGTTCATCCCGCTTGCTGACAAGCTTGCTTTGCGCAGCGCCGAAGAAGTCCTCGCCAAGACGATCATTATCAAAGGCGTTATGTCGATCCAGGCGGGGGACAACCCTCGTGTCGTGGAGAGCAAGCTAAAAACCTTCCTGCCTGCTGCTCTTCGCAACTTTGGTGAGGATGAGGACGAGTTGAAGCAGGCCGCCTGAGCCGAGGCTTTGTAGAGAGTTCGCCATGTCGAAGAAGAAATGCAAATGCGACGCTGGCATTCCCGAATGGGTGGTCACCTATGGCGACATGATGTCGTTGCTGCTCACATTCTTCATTCTGCTTGCTGCGTTCAGTGAGCTCAAGCAGGAACACGAATATGAAAAAGTGGTCAACGCGGTGAAGGAGGCGTTTGGGTACGACGCCGTCAAGGGGACCATGCCCGTCGACGATATCCCACTCCGGTCCATGATCGAATCGCTTGAGACCCTCGCCCGCAAGCAGATGGACAAGAGCAAGGTTGGACAATCGCCCGACACCGGGCCGCAAGGCAAGAAGGTCAAGGTCAGCCGGGTCCAGGATGGGATGATGTTTACGCTGGGTGGGAGCTTGGGATTTGAGCCTGGCTCAGCGGAGTTGATGCCCGGGGCCAACGAGCCGTTGATGGAGATCGCCCGATTGCTGCGTGGTCGCAATAACAAAATCGAGATTCGCGGACATGCAGCCTCCAAGGTGCTCCCCGCCAGTTCGCCATATGCCGATTTGTGGGATTTGTCCTACGCCCGGGCCAAGGCGGTCAAGGATTTTCTTGTCCTTCAGGGTGGGTTGCTCGATGAAGTCATGGTCCTCGACGCCCGCGCCGACACCGAGCCGGTGGCGCCGAGAACGTACAGCCCCGAAGCACAGGCCGAAAATCGGCGAGTTGAGATCATCATGACCGAAGCTCTGGTCGATGATCTTCGTCCCGACGCCAATTACAGCGATCCCCAACGGGCGCTTGGAACGACCCCGTAATACGATCGTTAGGAGACGGTGATGGCTGAAAAAGAAGAAGAAAAAACCGAGACAACCGAAGGCGAAGGCGAAGGAGAAGGCAAGAAGAAAGGCCTCCCGATCAAAACAATCGGGATTGTCCTTGCGCTCCTCATTGCGGAGGGCGTTGGCGTCGTCGCGGTGCTTTCAATGGGGGGGACGCCTGAAACCGTCAAGGGCGGTGAGCTCGAGTTGACCCCGATGGACGAACTCGAAACGCTCGGCGAGCTGCTCATTGTTCGCGAGAAATTCCCCAATCACAGCTCCGGCCGAGTCTGGCTCTGGGACGTTGAAGTGCAGGTGCAGATCAAGGAAAAGAACCGAGAGTACGTCGAGAACACACTCTCAGAACGGCAGGCAGAGATCAAGACGGGCGTCGGCCGAATCATCCGCACCGCGCACAACAACCAACTCCAGGAACCGAACCTCGAAACCATGACCCGCCAGATCACGCAATATCTGCGCGAAGTGTTTGGCTCCGACGCCGACGGTGAGCCCCGAGTTGAGAAAGTGCTCCTGCCACAGTTCGTCGGGTTCCCCGCGGACTTCTAAAAGAGCCTGCTCCAAAAAATAATCATCAATCGGAAGGCTAAAAGCTATCGGACCGGACACCCTCCAGCCGATATCTGTCCAGCGTGCGCACGGATGACGTTCGCACCGCGCAATCTTCGCGCGGCTCAGGACTCGGACAACGTTTTGATCGGAACTCTATGCCCGACCCAGAAGAACCCAACGCAGCAGAAGAAACGCCGACCCCTGAAGACGCTGCGACAGATCCCGCAGCAGGCGCCGATGAGACTGTCGACGCAGGCGAAGCAGCGCAGGAATCTCTCGACGCTGCCCAAGAGGCGACCGACGCAGTCGAACAGGCAGCCGGCGATCCCGCCACACCCGTCGACGCGGAGATGGACGAAAAAACTTCCGCAGCGCTCAAAGCAGCGCAAGAGGCAATCGCATCTCTCAATACGCATGACGACGCCTCGGGAGACGGCGCTCAACCAGACGCTGCTGCCGAGGCAGGCGACTCTGCCCCTCTCTCCAATGACGACATCATGGCGCAGATGGCGGCGCAGATGTCCGCAGAGGAAGGCATAGGCACACCAGCCGATGAGGGAAATCCCTTCGAGATGCCCACTCTCGAAAACACGGGCACGTCGGCAAAGGCTGGCGAGGTTGAGCTGCTCGCCGATGTCAATCTTCAAGTCAAAATCGAACTCGGGCGAACACGGATGTTCGTCGAGGATGTGCTCAAACTCGGTGAAGGGGCCGTCGTCGAGCTGGACAAAGCGGCCGGCGACCCCGTCGATATTTACGTCAACGACCGACCCGTCGCGCGCGGCGAAGTGCTCGTCATCAACGACTGCTTCTGCGTTCGCATTAGTGAAATCATCTCGTCGCAGGCCAAACAGAACTGACGGCGATTGACTCTTGGGCGCCGATGGAGTGTCGGCGTCAAACATTGGTTCACCCATCGCGGGGGGACAAGCCAGGATGGCGACTATGGGCTGGAAGCCCGACACAATCCGACTGACCGTTTGCTGGAAGCAGACGCTTTCGATGAAGCTCAACGCCGCTGGCGCAGTTGCTGTTGCATTGATTGCCGCGATTGCTCCGACCTCTCCGACCTATGCTGGGCTCGAGGCGAACCCCACTGCCTTGAAAGCAATTTCGTTTGAGCCAGCCTCAGATTCGCCAGTTGAGTCAACGCTCCTTCCCGCCTTTGGCCCGCCCACGTCGGCGCCAGTCCAAGCTGCAGCGACCGATGCCCTGCCTTCCGGTGAATCTCTGCCGATTGGGCCCGCTCGCAGAACTAGCAAATCAGATCCGTCAGGCAAGAGTGAGCCTGCCTCTCCCTCGGCATTCTCATCAACGCGCATGGGATATGGGTTGGCGCTCGTCGTCATCTTGATTTTCTTGGTTCGGTGGGGCGTCAAAAAAGCAGCGCGTCGCGTTGGCACGATGGCAGCACAGCTCGGCCCCGCCGGCCGGGCGCCTTCCGGCGTGCTCAGTGTGCTCGCGCGATACCCCGTCGGTCGCGGGCAATCGCTCGTCCTTCTCAAAATGGATCAGCGGGTGCTGCTGCTCAACCAGACACCGGACGGCTTTCGCATGTTGACCGAAGTCCAGGCGCCTGAAGAGGTCGCGTCACTCCTCATCAAAACACGCGACGAACAAAGCGAATCCCTCTCATCAAAGTTTTCCAAGCTGCTCAAACGATTCGAGCGCGATCCCGATTTCGTTGAGTACGACATCGACACGAACTTTGACGAAGCGCCCGCTCCGCCGAGCGACACCGTCTTCCCCGACACCACCGTCTCGCGTGATCAGCTTGGCTCCGACCCACTCGCCTCGATCCGCCGACGCCTGGAGCAGTTGCAGGAGGCGGCTTCATGAGACGAATCAGCCTGCTGATTTCGATCATCGTCACTCTGCTGTTTATCTCAGCGCCCACTTTGGCCCAGAGCGCGTACGGCCCGCCGATGCCG
The DNA here is from genome assembly GCA_964392425.1 of uncultured Phycisphaeraceae bacterium. Classification (GTDB taxonomy): domain Bacteria; phylum Planctomycetota; class Phycisphaerae; order Phycisphaerales; family UBA1924; genus CAYMQF01. Next base: position 21,955 of record CAYMQF010000007.1, on the reverse strand, counting down.
AGCCAATCTATGTCAAGCGGGTTTTCGTCCGGCGACCTGTCCAGCATCAATCCCGTCTCCATTCTCGAAGACGCAGCCGACGCAATCCCCGGCTATGACGGCGGATTCTCCGGCGCCTTGAACATACTCATCCTGCTCACCGTGCTTTCGCTCGCGCCCGCTGTCCTCATCATGACGACGAGCTTCGTGCGCATCATCATCGTGCTCGGCTTGCTCAAACAAGCGATGGGCACACAGTCGCTTCCGCCTTCGCAAGTGATTCTCGGGTTGAGCCTGTTCATGACGTTTCTTGTGATGTCGCCCACGATGGAGCGCGTCTACAACGAAGCGATTCTGCCGTACCAGAAAGGCGAGATCGTCAACCAGCTCGAAGTGTGGAGCAAAGCGAAGCAGCCGATCCGTGATTTCATGTTTGCGCAGATCGAAACCACCGGCAACTGGTCGAGCGTGTACATGCTTCTCAACTACAAGGGCGTCGATACGTCGGAGCCTGACAAAATCCTACGAGCTGATGTGGACATGATGACTCTCGCTGCAGCGTTCATGCTGAGCGAACTGAAAACTGCATTTATAATGGGTTTTCGCATCTATCTTCCCTTCCTCGTGATCGACATGATTATTGCCAGTGTGCTCATTTCGATGAGCATGATGATGCTGCCGCCCGTGCTGATTAGTTTGCCGTTCAAGATACTTTTGTTCGTGATGGTCGACGGTTGGCAGCTTGTTGTCGGAAGTTTGTTGACCAGTTTTTCGCAGCCTGAACAAGCTGTCGCAGCGGCGCACACCGTCACCGGCGCGCTCACTGCGCTTATGTAGGGGAGATATGTATGCAAGGCGGACAAGACCTGCTCGATCTCGTTTCGCAGGCGTTTACACTGGCGATCGTCATCGCTGCTCCGATCCTCGGGGCCGGCGTCGCGATCGGCCTCGTCATCAGTGTCATCCAATCCATCACCAGCATCCAGGAGCAGACGCTCACGTTTGTTCCCAAGATTCTGGCGATGCTCATCGTGGCGATCGCGCTGATGTCATGGATCGCTGAACGGCTCATCACGTTTACTGCACAAATGTTGACCTTTGTCTGATGGATTGCGATGCCGCTGCTCGATGCGATTTTGCCTCATGTCACGCCCTTTGCATTGGTGCTTGCGCGCATCAGCGGGATCTATCTCTTTGCGCCAGCACTGGGCAGCCCGATCATCCCCGCACGCGTCAAGGGGCTGATTGTTGTAGCAATGACGATGGTGATTTATCCCACCGTCGCGTCGACGCCGATCGTTGGGCCGATCGATCTCATTACGCTTGGGCCGATGATTCTCGGCGAAACGGTCATCGGGCTCGCCATCGGATTGGTCATCGCGATTCCCGTGATGAGTGTGCAGATGGGCGGCCTCATCATCGGTCAGCAGATGGGCCTTGGGCTGGGGACCGTCTACAACCCCGCGATCGACAGCGAAGGAGACATCCTCGGGCAAATCCTGTTTTACCTTGCGCTGGCGGTGTTTCTGGGAGCGGGCGGTCTCGAACTCATGCACACCGCGCTCGTGCTCACGTTCGACCATGTGCCTATGGGTGGTTTTTCCACGGGGCGCGCGCCGATCGACCTGCTCACAGGCGTGGTCGCCTCGGGCTATGGGCTTGCGATCCGAGTCGCGGCGCCGGTGCTCGCCATCATCATGCTCGAAACAATCTCAACGGGCGTCTTGATGAAGACCGTCCCCCAACTCAACGTGCTGACGTTCGGCTTTCCCATCAAAATTATCGCGGGGATGGTCGCACTCATCGTCGCGCTGCCATTCATTCAGGAGGCGGTCTCAGAAGAAATGTTCAGCGTGCTCAATCATGTGTTTTTGTGGGTCAACGGGTTATGAATCCAACCGATGGAGCAAACTAAAGCGTGGCGGAAGACCTCGGCGACAAAACGGAGCAACCGACTCAAAAGCGCCTTACCGATGCGCGCCAGCGTGGGCAGGTGTCGCGCAGCGAAGACCTTTCTGCAGCAGTCATCCTCGGCGGCGCCGCCCTCATGTTGTACTACTTCGGGTCAACACTGATCGAAGGGTTGGGCTCGCTCATGCGCACCTCTTTTGAGCCTGAAACGCTCGCCTCGGGCGTCCGATCGTCGAGCGTTGAGCAGGCCATTCACCTGACGATGGGCGTAAGCCTGCAACTGCTGGTTCCCGTGCTGCTCATCATGATGGTGATCGCGCTGGTCGATCAGTTCGCACAGGTCGGGTGGAATGTTTCGTTCGAGCCGATGACGCCCAAGATCGACCGGCTTAGCCCAGCAAAGGGGATCAAACGCATTTTTTCCCGGCGGAGCGTGGTCAAAGCCATCATCAACATCGTCAAACTGATCGTCATCGCGACGGTCGCGATGCTCGTCGTGCGAAGTTCGATGGACCGCATCGTCGCGTCCCCTTCCCTGACGTCAGGCGGCGTGGCGTTGCTCATCACGATGCTGGTGACCAAGCTCGCCGTCTGGATTGTCATTGCGCTCTTCGTGATCGGCGCCGCCGATCGGTTTTACCAGAGCTGGCAGCACACCTTTGATATGCGCATGACCAAACAGGAGGTCAAAGACGAACGCAAAAGCACCGAGGGCGATCCCGAAATGAAAGGGCGTCGGCTCCGAATGGCGCGCGAGATTGTTCGTCAACGGCTGCAGTCGGCGGTCCCGCAGGCGGATGTCATTGTCACCAACCCGACGCATTACGCCGTCGCGATTTCTTACGACGCGGACACGATGAGCGCCCCCAAGCTCATCGCCAAAGGGGCGGACTATCTCGCGCTACAGATTCGCCTGATCGCCACGGCGCACGGCGTGCCGATCGTGGAGCGCAAACCACTCGCTCGCGCGATCTATCGAAGCGTCGAAGTGGGGGAGGAGATCCCCGCCGACCAGTACGAAGCGATCGCCGAGGTTCTGGCGTACGTCTATCGCCTGGAAGGGAGGCTGTCATCCGCTTGAGTGCGGCTGATTGATTATGCCCAGTGTCGCATTGAACAACACGGACCCAGCCTGGATCAAGGCGCTCGTCAAATATCGCGGGCTTATCGCGCCGATCGGCTTCATCGGTCTGCTGATCGTCATCGTGATTCCGCTGCCCCCCGTGCTGATGGATGTGCTGATCTCCGCGAACATCGCCATCGCCGTCATCATGCTGCTGACGACGGTTTATGCTGAAAAACCGCTTGATTTCAGTGTGTTTCCATCTCTGTTGCTCTTTACCACTCTGGCTCGGCTCGTCCTGAACATCGCTTCGACTCGGCTGATTCTCTCCGCAGACGCAACAACTCCCGCAGAGGCAGTCAACGTCGCCGGGAAGGTCATCAGCGCGTTTGGAACCTTTGTCGCGGGAGATTCGCTCGTCGTGGGCGGCATCATCTTCTTGATCCTCGTCATCGTGCAGTTCGTCGTCATCACCAAAGGCGCCACGCGCATCAGTGAAGTCGCTGCGCGGTTCACGCTCGATGCGATGCCCGGCAAGCAGATGGCGATCGACGCCGACCTCAACGCCGGTCTTATCAATGAAGACCAGGCACGATCACGCCGGCTCGATGTCCAGCAAGAAGCGGACTTCTACGGAGCGATGGACGGCGCCAGCAAGTTTGTCCGCGGGGACGCCATCGCCGGCATCATCATCACGGTGATCAACGTGCTGGGCGGTTTCGCGATCGGCGCCTTGGAAAAGGGCTGGACCATCGGCGAGTCTGCATCCATCTTCACGACGCTGACCATCGGCGATGGGCTTGTCTCCCAGATTCCCGCGTTTGTCATTTCGATCGCCGCAGGCCTGCTCGTCACGCGCGCCGGTTCGCGGGAGAGCTTGGGCGAGGAGTTGGCCCAGCAACTGACCAGCCAGCCGATGGCGCTGGCGATTGCGTCGGGTTTTCTCGCGCTGCTTTCGATCACACCGCTGCCCATGGCGCCGTTGCTCGCTGGGGCCATCGTGCTGGGAATGACATCCTTCTATATGTCTCGTCAGCAGAGCGCCGCCAAAGAGACGCAACTCCATGAACAGACCGCCGCTGCTTCGGGCGCGGCCCCCGAGGCGCCTCCACTCGAAAAACTGATGAAGGTCGACGCTCTTGAACTCGAGGTCGGCTACGCGCTGGTGCCATTGGTCGATGCGGGGCAGGGGGGCGATCTGCTCGACCGCATCGCAGCGGTTCGCCGACAACTCGCCATCGAGCTCGGCCTCGTCATGCCTCCCGTACGAATTCGTGACAACATGACGCTCGACCCCAATGTCTACAACATCAAGATCCGAGGCAGCCTCGTTGCACAAGGGGTGGCGTACCCGGAGCGTCAACTCGCGATGGATTCCGGCATTGCGACGGGGCGAATCGACGGCACGCCGACCAAGGAGCCTGCTTTCGGGCTCGACGCATGGTGGATCGACGCTTCGCTCAAGCCTCGCGCTGAGGCTCTCAACTACACCGTCGTCGATCCGACGAGCGTCATTACGACCCACCTGACCGAGATCGTCCGCCAACACTCCGACGAACTGCTCACACGCGAAGAGATCAACAACCTCATCGAGCAGCTCAAAGAGAAAGCCCCCAAACTCGTCGAGGAGACGATCCCCGCGGTGGTCAAGCCAGGCGAACTTCAGAAGATTCTGCAGAACCTGTTGCGTGAGGGCATCCCGGTGCGCGATCTCGAAACCATCATCGAGACGTTGTCGGACTGGGCGCCCAAGACGAAGGACCTCGACGTGCTGACTGAGTATGTCAGGCATGGCATCCGCCGAACGATCTGCCAGTTGTATGCGTCCACGCCTGAGACTCAGGACGCGGTCACGTTCGGGACGGCGCTTCCGACGCCAGGCGATGCCAAGCTGCGATTGGTGTGCGTCACGCTCGACCCTGCTTTTGAGGATGTGGTCAACGGTTATATAGATCGATCCGCAGCAGGCACGACGCTCGCCATCCCCGCCAACATCGCCAACGCGCTGGCTCGGCGGATCATCGACGCGCTGGCGCCTGTCATTGCTGGAGGACATCATCCGGTGGTGATCGCGTCTCCACAGGTACGGGCAGCGGTCAGGCAGATTCTCGAGCCGCACCTGCCGACCTCAGCGGTGCTTGGGTACAACGAAGTGGTCGCGGGAGTTGAAGTTGAATCGATGGGCCTTGTCACCAACGCGGAGGTGCAGGAGCCCGTCTCGGTTGCGTAGCGCACACGGCTGCGTCAGTCACTATGCTTGACGCAGACATACATAACGCCAGCCGGAGGCTGGTAGAAACCTTGCCAGGAGGGCAGCGTGAATCTTCGGACTTATCACGCACCATCGATCGCCGATGCGCTCGGGAAGATCAAGCATGATCTTGGTCCCGACGCGGTGATCCTTCACACACGAAGCTACAAGCGGGGGGGCATCCTCGGCTTTGGTGCGCGCAAAGCGGTCGAGATCACAGCGTCCAGCGCGGTCAATGTGCTGCACCCATTGATGCGCAAAGGCAAAGCGACTGCTGACCAGTCGGCGAGGCGCGGGGCGGATCGGCTTCGGCGCGCGTACAGCTCTGATGCTGGGCAGAAACGACAGCTGGCACCATTGCCAAGTGAAGCTGCGCCAGTCGCCGTTGCTCAAGTTGCCGCGGCGCCGTTGGAGTTGACGCCGAGTGTTGCTGCGCCAAATGCTGCGCAGCAAGTCGCGTCTGCGGTGATCTCCGCTGCGACCGTCCAGGCGCCCGACCCCGAGGCATTGCGCACCGAGATAGCATCGATCAAAAACCTTGTCACGCAGGTGCTTCGATCCTCGCATAATACAGGTCCGGCGCTCCCCGCTGAGCTTTCAGCGATGTACCTCCGCCTGATCGAGGAGGAGGTCGCCACGGAAATCGCCGACTGCGTGGTGAGCGAGGTCCGCGACGAGTTGACCGCGCATGAACTGACTCAGCCGGAGATCGTGCGAGCGCGCGTCCTCCGCCGACTGTCCCGGCAGATTCCAGTCGCCAAGAAGGTTGATCTCCCGGGGCGGATGCCGGACGGCCGACCGTTGACCATCGCCCTGATCGGCCCCACCGGTGTCGGCAAGACGACGACCATCGCCAAACTCGCCGCTGCATACAAACTCAAGCACGGGAAAAAGGTCGGGCTGGTGACATGCGACACGTACCGCATCGCCGCCGTCGAGCAGCTTCGGACCTATGCGAACATCATCGGGCTCAAGCTGAATGTCGCGCTCACGCCGCCGGAGATGAGCAGTTGTTGTGCTGCGATGCATGATTGCGACGTGATTTTGATTGACACGGCCGGCCGATCACCCAACGACGATGATCGATTGTGCGAGCTTGGCGCCTTGCTCAAGTCCGCCGACCCGCACGAGACACACTTGGTGTTGTCCAGCGCGTCGTGTCAGTCGGTCCTGAAGCGGGCAGCAGAGCGGTTCAGCGTCGCATCGCCCAACCGCGTCATTCTGACCAAGCTCGACGAAACCGTCTGCTTCGGCGTTCTCGTCAATATCGCCAAGTCGGTCGGCCAATCGCTCAGCTATATCACTACAGGACAGGAAGTTCCCGACCACATCGAACCGGGCAAGCCCGAACGAATCGCACAAATGGTTCTTGACGGAGGCGGCGTGAGGTGACGCTCAAGATGAGCCAACACATGGTTCGGGACGACCAAGCGACCCGCCTGCGGGAGATGGTCGCTCGGCTGGATCGCGCCCGCGACGCTCATGCTGCGGTCGCCCATCCCGATCGGGTGACCAATGGCGATCTTCGGCTCGATCGCACACCTGAAATTGTCGCGCCGACAATCGCGACGCGCAAAGCGAAAGTCATCGCGATCGCCTCAGGAAAAGGTGGCGTCGGTAAAACAAGTCTGTCGGTGAATCTCTGTGCTGCATTGGCTAAATATGGTGTGCGCGTCGCGCTGCTCGATGGAGATTTTGGCCTTGCCAATGCGGATCTCCTGTGTGGTGTGCGCGTGAGCAAACATCTCGGCCATGTCCTTGAGGGCGTTCACACTCTCGAAGACGTCCTTGTTGAGACGGCTGCAGGTTTTTCGCTTGCGCCGGGCGCATCGGGGATGTCCGCACTGGGGCGCGCGTCAAATGATGACCGCCGGATCCTTGTTGATCGCTTGGCGAGCGCTGAACTGAGGCAGGACATCGTGGTGATTGATTGTGGCGCCGGGATGGGCGCGGGCGTGCTTTCTTTCCTGCGCGATGCCGACGTGCCCGTCGTGGTGACGACGCCTGAGCCGACCGCGATCGCGGACTCCTATGCGCTCATCAAGTGCCTGCACTTGTCTGGTGCTGACTCTTGCGCCAACTCGGCGCCTCGATTGCTGGTCAATCAAGCTGGAGACGCAGCAGAGGCTCTCGCAGCGTCACAACGCATCGCCGCGGTGGCAAAACGCTTTCTCGGATTGGATGTAAGCAGTCTGGGATGGACGCCGATGGATTCTGCGGTGAGTGACGCGGTGCGTGGGCGATGCCTGTTCGTGGAGCAGTCACCCCGGAGCGACGCATCGCAAGCGGTTCGCCGGATCGCAAGGAGTCTCCAGACGGAGTTGGTTGGTATGGATACGAAAGCCAAACAAAATCATGGCGCCTGGGGCCGATTATTCCGGTTGTCCCGGCGAGTTTTGCCGAAAAAAGTAGAAATACGCTGAGGTCGTGCGCTGATCGTGCCGATTCGAGGGCGCCTCGATGCGCGCGTCGGTGCAAATTTTGAACAAGGACGCCAATTCTTTGACGAACGCCTCGCTAGCCCGTGTGACTGCAGTGTGCCTGGCAATGGGTGGCTTTTCAATCGCGCTCATTGGCGGGCTCGCAGCTGGGGCGCTCGCAGAGGAAATCTTGACACGCGCGATCGCGAGCCTGTTTGTTTGCTATATGGTCGGGTATGTGTTGGGGATGGTTGGCGCGAGTGTTGTTGATGAAGCAGCGCAGCGCGCCGCAGACCCCAGCGCGCCTTCGCGCCATGTCGTCGCCCCAGTCGAAATGGGAATCCCTGTTGAAGATCACATGGCCGGTGCGCCCGCAGTGGAGATTGCCAACTGATGCCAGCTCGCCTGTTGCAACAACGTGTGGCGGAGCGGCGCTTCTTTGTGTACTGTTCGTCTGTTCGATATGCCCAAGGACGGGCTCATACTTTTGTGCATCGGAGATGTTGCGGCCAAACGCCCGCTGACTCACCGATGAACTTGGTCTAAGGAGAGGACCATGCCGAGCGCTCAAGCAAAAACAAAAACGAAATCGACTCGATCTGCTGCATCAACTGCGGTCAAGCCGAAAAAGAAAACGACGGCGAAGAAATCGCCCGCCGCTTCACGAAAGAAGTCGACCCCTCGTAAAAAGAAAGTCGACATCACCACGCTTGAAGCGAAGCAGATCGACGAGCTGCCGATCAAGGAAGTCTGGAAGGCCTACCAGAAAGACAACTCCGAACGGCTCCGCAACTACTTCATGGAGAAGTACCTTCCGCTCGTCCGCTACAACGCGGAGCGCATCTACGCCCGCCTGCCCGACGAGGTGGACGTTGAGGACCTCATGTCCGCAGGCTTGTTCGGCTTGATGGATGCGATCGCAGCGTTTGACCTCGAGCGCGCCGTCAAGTTCGAGACATACTGCGCCCCGCGCATCCGAGGCGCCATCCTCGACGAACTGCGGTCGATGGATTGGGTCCCCCGGCTTGTTCGCCACCGATCCTCAAAAGTCGAGACGGTTCGGCAGTCCATCGAAATGCAGACCGGCGTCAAACCAACGCATGACGAAATCGCTGCGAAGCTCGGCGTCGACGAAGACGAGTTCAAGAAGATCAAACGCGATTCCTCCGCCGTCGGCGTCATCAGTCTGTCACGCAACTGGCGCCAAAGCGATGGCGGCCGCGAAGTTCGCGAAATCGACGTCATCAAGGACGCCAAGCAGTCCAACCCGCTCACCGAGACGCAGCACCGCGACCTCAAGGGGCTTATCACCAAGGGGCTGAGCCGAGCGGAACGCCTGATCGTCATCCTCTACTACTACGAAGAGATGACAATGAAAGAGATCGGCTCCACGCTCGACCTGTCCGAATCCCGCGTCAGCCAGATGCACAGTTCGATTCTCGCACGCCTCAAAGCGCAGATGCTCCATCGGGAGCGCGAGTTCGAGCCGACTTCTATCTGACTCGGTACCTTCGCAGTGTGAATAACATTGTTCATACTGCGTTCATCGCGCTCGGGTCCAATCTGGGCGACCGCCGGGCTACACTGCGGCAGGCGCTGGAATCAATGAGCAATGATCCTGCAATCGCTGTGGTCGCGAGTTCGTCGTTCATCCAAACGCGAGCGGTGACGAAAGGCGATGTGGCTCCCGCCGACATTCAACCGGACTATCTCAACGGGGTGGCTCAGCTTGAAACAACGCTCTTGCCGCGCGCGTTGCTCGATGTAATGCTTCATCTGGAGCTGGAGTGTGGGCGAGTGCGGTCAGCGTCAAACCAGTGGGCGTCTCGCACGCTTGATCTGGACCTGCTTTTTTACGATGGTCTGACGATCGACGAGCCGGGGTTGATCGTGCCTCATCCAAGGTTGCATCGTAGGCGGTTTGTCCTCGAGCCGATGTCGCAGATCGCACCGGATTTCATTCACCCCGTCAAGCAGCGCACGATCATGGAGCTGCTCGACAGACTCGGCGCCGAGACGGTCAGTTCACCTTGAGACCACTGAGAAAGTCGCTCAGCTCTTGTTGGGCAGCGTTGCGTTGACGCTGAATATCCTGTCGCTCCGAGTCGATGGATTCGAGCCGCGTCTCCTGCGCATTGAGCTTCTTTATGTACCGCGTGTAGAGATCGCTTCGCCGTTCGATGCTGTTCATGTTCTTGCGGATTCGGCTCTGCTCCGCGGTGACACGATTGGTTTCCTCGTTGAGCTGATTGAAGCGGGCCTGCAGCGAGTTGATCTTGGACTGAATCCCCGCAGCATGCGAGACTGCGTCGAGGACGGCTTTGCTAGCGACACCGTTGCGTACATAGACCTGAAGCTGCGCGATGTTCATGTTTGTCAGCCCAACACGCTGGAACCGGATGTTTTCGACGACCACCTTTAGATCCTCCGTTTCACCAGCGGCTATTGGCAATTCAAACCGATAGAGCGAATCCGTCTCTTCGTTCGGCGTAGTTTCGCCAAGTATTTTCCAACCAGCGATCTTGGGATGCTCGATGAGAACCATGCGAGGCTCGTCATCATTGTTGGTGAAGGTGTATGACGTCGTTCGGATGGAAGAGGTTGTTTGAACGATCAACCCTTTGGAGATCCGAATCTTCGTGATCTCATGCGTCGAGTTCTCCTTACGATGCGCATCGAGATCGAAATCCACCGCATAGGAAAGCAATCGGTCGGCGCCGGGTGAGACATGCTGAATCACCGCGTCCCCAGCGTAGGCGCCGCTGTCGTAGACCGCGAGGGGGCCAGGCGCCAGGTCCAGACCTGTATTGTTTGTGAGCCTGACACCGAAAAGCGCGCGGGAGTCCGTACTATTCCAGGAATAAATGCTCAGCCGGCGGCCTTCGATCGGGGCGCTAATGATCGGCAGCATCGACGATTTGCCCCGCGCGATCGAGACGGGCGCATCAATGGTGTAGAAGAACTGCTGGCCTACATCGCCCGCGCTGGCGCCCGCCGCGGCGGAATTGTTGATGAGATCGGCAGAGGTGATAGAGCCGCCGAACGCCTGATCTGTTGGCCGTCGGCCCGCGATGCTTCCGGGGAGGGGTGTTCGTTTCGTTTGGAAACTTGCTATATCCTCTGTGTAGTTCGCTGCGCCTTCCTCAACAGTGAAGGTCGTCGCTTGGTCCATGCTTCGTGAGCGACTGGCCAATCCATTCGCATATCCCCCCTCATACATCTGCGGCCCCAGCAACGCGATCATCGGCACGGGAACGATAGGCCTACGCAGAATCAACGGCGTTTGCAAATCCATTACAAAGCTGACGGGCCTGCCCGACGCAAGCGTCAGGCGGACATCGTTCCAATCTTCGTTCGTGTCGTTTTCGACGATCGCCCAGCCTTGCAGCGTCGGCGATCCATCGGTGTCGTCAGGCAGGATGAGCCGATAGCTGGTTTTCCAGACGGGAGCCTCATGCGTGTACGCGACGAGCGCTTTTCGCTCTTTTTTGCCGGTAAAACCAAGATTGATGGTCGTCCAGCGGTCATCGCGATGCTGGGCGATGGTCGCCAGCGCACGTTGAAGTTCGTCGGCGAGTTCCTTGTCAAGAATCTCCATCGAGCGGATGTCGGTTTGCGTGACCGAACTTATTCCGGTGTCAGTGAGCAGGCTCACCGTGGCGTCATTGATGATCGTGGTTTTGTCGCCGACACTGATGGGTGTTTGTTGCATGGTGACGCCGAGCACGACGCC
>CAYMQF010000007.1:4764-10498 GCA_964392425.1 uncultured Phycisphaeraceae bacterium | reverse complement strand
CCCGCGTGTTCAAAGTAGCCGACCCCTGAGCGGTAGAGTGTGAGCGAGGTCAGCGACAGGTCCGCAGCATGGGCGCTGGCTGGCGCCGCCAGGCCGACCGCGGCGAAAAGTGTGAGCGTTGAGAGGGAACGATTTCGCATTGATGGATCCTCCGTGAATGGATGGTGTGTACTCACTATGACGCACGACCCGGCGATGGGGTTCCACGCAACTTCCCAATCGGTTCACTACGGCAGGCATAGTGATTATTCCTAATACAATGAGACGGGCGATCAACCGATTCAAACAGCGGCCAATGAGCACAGGTGATGGCGCCCAGAGCGAATACAATGCGCAGAGCGCCCAAGTGGGGCCACCTGAACTGGCAAACTGAGATGGAGTTTTCTTGAGCCCTATAGAACGAGACAAACTCACGCGGGTGTTGGCCGCTGCGGGCACAGGCGAAGTGCGATTCGATCTCCATGACCGCATGCTCTATTCGACCGATGCGTCGCTCTACCAGGTCGAGCCGGTCGGCGTGGTGATTCCGTCGTGCGTTGATGATGGAGCGCGGGCGGCTGAGATATGCGCGCAACACGAGTCGCCGATCCTGCCCAGAGGAGGCGGGACGAGCCTTGCCGGGCAATGCGTCAACCGTGCAGTCGTGATCGATTTTTCTGCGAACTGCAGATCGGTGGGCGTGGTGGATGATGCGAACCGGTGCGTGCATGTCGAGCCGGGCGTCACGCTGGATGAACTCAACGAGGAGATCGCGCGACGGGGACACGGCCTGTTCTTCGCGCCCGATGTCGCAACGAGCCGACATGCAAACCTCGCCGGCATGATCGGCAACAACTCCGCTGGCGCCCATTCGATTCTTTATGGAAGAACCGTTGAGCATGTGCTCGGGATTGATGCGCTGGTGTTAGGCCGTGACGGCAAGGCGCAGCGTGTCACTCTTGAGCAAGGGGCTGCGCTGCGCGACGAGCGCGTCCGCGAGTTGACACAGGGTGTGATTGATGTTGTTTCGACCAATGCGCGCGCGATTCGAGAACGCTTCCCGAAAACAATAAGAAGGTCCACCGGCTACAACCTCGATCTGATCCTCGATCAACTCGAACTGCCCGGTGACGCTCTGGCCAACGTCAATCTCGCCAAACTCATGTGCGGCAGTGAAGGAACGCTCGCCCTCACGCTTGGAGCTGAGCTGAATCTTGAGCCGATCCCGGTTGCAAAAGGGCTAGTCGTGGTGACGTTTGATTCGTTGCAGCAGGCGATCGAAGCCGTCAACCCGATTCTCGAAACTCATCCCAGTGCTGTCGAACTGCTTGATGATTTCGTATTGTCATTAGCAAGAAAGAACACGCAGCATCGCACTGCAGTCGATCTGCTCGGCGCGTCGGGTGCGGGCGATCCCGCAGCGGTGTTGTATGTCGAATACTTCGCGCATGAGAGCCCTGATGAGTTGCGCGACCGGTTCGACGCGCTTGGCGCCTTGCTCGGCGGTCGCCCGATCAGAACATTGCTTGATCCAGAAGATATGGTTCGCGCGTGGTCGCTGCGTAAAGCTGCTGAGCCATTGTTGCATGGCGTGCCCGGAATGCGAAAGCCGGTGACGTTCGTCGAGGACACAGCGGTCGATCCGGCAAAGCTCCCCGAGTTTGTCGAGAGATTCCGCCAAGTCGTCGAACAGCACGGCACGAAGGCGGCGTATTTCGCCCACGCTTCAGTCGGCTGCCTGCATATTCGCCCGATGCTCGATCTGCATAGCTCAACGGATCGGGACTCACTTCGCGCGATCGCTGTGGAAGTCGCCGATCTGGTGCGCGAATTTGATGGCGCCCTCTCCGGCGAGCATGGCGACGGGCGCGTGCGTGGGCCGTTGCTTGAGCGAATGTTCGGTGGCGAACTGATGAACGCCTTCCGTCAGATCAAAACGATCTTTGACCCCAACGACTTGCTCAATCCCGGGAACATCGCTGAGCCGGGTCCGGTCGAGTCGATCACGACCAAGCTGCGCGTGCTCCCTGAGAAAGAACCGATTGCAATCGGTGAGGTGGAGACCTATTTCGACTACTCCGATCACGGCGGGTTCGGCTCTGCTGTCGAAATGTGCAACGGCGCCGGTATCTGCCGAAAGAAGCAGGGCGGAACAATGTGCCCCTCGTACATGGCGACGCTCGACGAACGGCACTCAACGCGAGGCAGAGGCAATGCGCTCCGCCTAGCGATCAGCGGGCAGTTCGGCAAGACGAGCTCAAGTTCACCACTCTGGAATGACACGGAAACCAAACGGACCCTCGACTTGTGCCTGTCGTGCAAAGCGTGCAAGGCGGAGTGTCCGAGCAACGTGGACATCGCCAAGCTCAAGGCGGAATACACCGCGCAGGGATATCGTGCTGGAGCCAATCCTCCTATTGCCGATCGTTTGCTCACGCATCTGAGAGGTTTGAATGAGTTTGCAGCAAGAGCACCCGGTCTCGCAAACACGCTGTCAAGATCAGGGATGATCCGGTTCGTCATCAATAGAATGATGTCGTTGGCGCCTGAGCGATCGCTTCCGCCGATGGGGCGAGCGTTGACAGCCCTGGTAAAGAAGCGGCCTACGAAGAAGGCCAGTCGTGGCGTGGTCGCCTTGTATGTCGATTGTTTCACGGGATTTGGCGAATCACACATCGGCGTAGCGGCGCTCGATGCGCTCGAAACGCTTGGCTATGAGGTCCGCCTGCTCGATGCGGGGTGTTGCCAGCGTCCCGCTATTTCGATGGGGCGCCTGGATCGCGCAGTCAGCAAAGGCGAGCAACTTGCAAGCAAGCTCAAAGCTGTCAGCAACGACGATTCCGTCGAGGCGATTTTGTTTCTTGAGCCTTCCTGCCGAAGCGCGATCGCGGACGATTTGCCTGCTCTGAAGATGAATACGCCGCGCGAAGTCTGGCGGCACATCACCGCGCGCTCCATGTTCGTCGAGGAGTTCATTGCCAAAGTGCTCGTTGATAGGGAGCAGCCGGTCGAGCCGGTCGGCGCCCCGGTGATCTTCCATGCGCACTGCCATCAAAAGGCTTTGTGGAGCGATGAATCGAGCGGCAAGATGCTCCGGCTACTCATCGGTGATCGGCTCACTACTCTCGACAGCGGCTGTTGCGGCATGGCCGGTGCGTTTGGCATGACACGCGATCATTACGACCTGTCGATGAAGATCGGTGAGCTATCGCTCTTGCCCAGTGTGCGCAGCGCGGGCGATGATGCGATCATTGTCGCGCCGGGCGCCTCGTGCCGACATCAGATCCGTGATGGAGCCAGCCGCGTCGCAATCCATCCCGTCCAGCTTGCCGCTGATATCCTGCATCGGCGATTGACCAAGGAGAACCGATGACTGACAAAGTAGTGATTCTCGCGGGCGTGCCCGTGCACAATCCGTGGTTGTTTCGGCGGACGCCTTTCGTGTCGGGCGATCCGATGGCGTTCATTGAAACTCCTAACGAGGGGACGTTCGCCATCATCCGCGATATCGAGATCGAGCGGTTCACCGCGGGAAAGATGGTTGATCATGTGCACTGTCCAAAAGACTTTGAACCAGCTGGCGGCTTGTCCGGCGACCGCGAGACCGCCACTGCGCAGGCTGCTGCGGAGTTCTTCGTTCGCAAGGGTGTCAACGAAGTGTGGACGGATCGTTCGCTGCCGATGCTCTTTGCGCATTTGCTCTCTGAACGGGGAATAACCGTTCAATGCGATCCGGACATGGGTGTGATGGATCGTCGGTCCAAGAGCGCCGAAGAAGTCGAACATTTGCGAGCCGCGCAGCAGTTGACCGAACAGGCGGTTCGCTTCGCATGCGAGCTGATCGCGGGCGCCCAGGCAGGTCAAGGTGGCGTGCTGTCGCGCGATGGTGAAACGCTCAGTTCTCAAAGCGTGCAGGCTGAGATCAATGTCTGGCTCCTTCGCCACGGGATGGATACCTGCGACACCATTGTTGCGGGGGGGGCGCAAGGCGCCGAGTGCCATGAGCGAGGGGTGGGGCCGCTCCATACGGGCGAACCGGTCATCATTGATATCTTCCCGATGCACCCAGCATCCCGGTATTTTGGTGATTGCACGCGTACGGTCGTGCATGGCGAGATCCCGTCAGCAGTTGCGAAGATGCACGCCGTTGTTGCGCGAGCGAAGCAGGCTTCGGTTGCCGCAACGCGCGCAGGGGTGACGGGTGAAACGGTTCACCGCGCATCGTGCGATGTGTTTACTACTGCGGGCTATTCGATCGGTTTGCCCGGCGAGAACGATCCAGATTCTTATACGGGATATGTGCATGGCACGGGGCATGGCGTGGGGATCGAAGTGCATGAGCCGCCGCTCTTGGATGTGGGCGGGCCTGAATTGGTTGTGGGGGATTGCCTGACGATTGAGCCTGGCCTGTACAGCCGGGCGGTGGGTGGTGTGCGCATTGAGGACATGGTGATCGTGACTGAAGCGGGCTGCGACAATCTCAACTCGATCCCCGAGGGGCTCTCGTGGGCGTGATGAAATAGCCTTGTATCAAGGGATAATCACGCAAGCGGAAGGTTATTGTCGATTTATATCATTCGTGTCATCTTGAGAATAAATGAGAGGGAGGCTTCTGCGTGCGGCTGTCTGAACTGATTCATGGGCTGGTCGATGCGCAAAGTTGCGACGCGCCCGAGATCGAGATCACTGATGTGACGGACGACAGTCGGCAGGTTCAGCCGGGCTCGCTGTTCATCGCGCGCCGGGGAGTCTCAACGCATGGCGGTGAGTTCATTGCTGAGGCGATAGCGCGAGGCGCCGTGGCGGTGATCACCGATGATGCGGTCGATGTGCCGAATGAAGTGTGCGCGTTGCGAACAAAGGATGTCGCAGCGGCAACCGGGCTTCTTGCTGAGCGGTTCTTTGGCGATCCTTCCCGCAAGCTCAAACTCATCGGCGTGACGGGGACCAATGGCAAAACAACAACAGCCCAGTTGATTCAGCAGATTCTTGGCTTGCTGGGCCAACGGTGTGGTTTGATCGGGACGATCTGTGTTGACGACGGCGCCGACATACGGACATCACACTTGACAACGCCCGGTGCGATTGAGATCAGTCGAACATTGGCGCGCATGATGGACCATGGATGCGAGTATTGCGTGCTGGAAGCGTCGAGCCATGCGATTGACCAGGGGAGAGTTGGCACGCTCGATTTCGATGTCGCCGTCTTTACCAACCTGACCGGCGACCATCTCGATTATCACGGATCTATCGACCAGTATGCCTCGGCCAAGGCGAAGCTCTTTGAGGCATTGTCTTCTGGCGCCGTCGCGGTGATGAACTGCGATGATCCACAGTGGGGGCGGATGGCTCAAGATTGTGATGCGCAGCAGGTGTTGTGCACGGGAGAGTCTACTGGGGAGGCTGGAGCGCGCGTCACCGTTGCTGCTGGCTCTACCAATAACACGAGCGTAGTTCTTGAAGGGCCATGGGGAACGATCACGGGTGAATCACGATTGCTCGGCGCGTACAACCGTATGAATCTGCTGCAGGCGGTTGCCGCGGTTCATTCGGTTGGAGTTGATGTGTTGCCGATTTCATCGTGCTTGCAAGAGTTATTGCCGCCGGCGGGCAGGATGGAGCGCGTCGAACTGGCAGGTGGTTCCCCGGCGCCGACGGTTCTTGTCGACTACGCGCACACGGATGATGCGCTGGCCAGTGCGCTACGGGCGGTCCGGCTGATTTTGCCAGCGGGTGGCAGGTTGTGGGTCGTGTT
>CAYMQF010000007.1:3432-4664 GCA_964392425.1 uncultured Phycisphaeraceae bacterium | reverse complement strand
TGTTCTTATTGCAGGCAAGGGGCACGAGGATTACCAGATTCTGCCTGATGGTTCGGGAGGGACGATCCGGCGTGACTTTGATGATCGAGTGATTGCGCGGTGTGCGCTGGAGTGCCGGGCGCAACAGAACACTTCGGCGAAGGCGCGGGCATGATGGACTGGTCTGTCAACGATATTGCGGCTCTGTTGGATGGTGAATGGATCACTGAGCCTGACGTCGGTGCTCAGTTGGCGTCGATAGCGGGTGTGTCGATTGACTCACGAACGATACAGCCGGGCGAGGTGTTCATTGCGATCATCGGCGATCGTTTTGACGGTAGCGATTATGTTGATGACGCAATGAAAGCGGGCGCCTCTGTGGCGGTAGTTCCATTTGACAGTAAGTGCGAAAACACTGAAAACAAAGCGATATTGCGCGTTGACGATACGATCGAAGCGTTGTGGACGCTCGCTCAGGCGCATCGGGCAAGACTAGTGCGAGCGCGCGTCATTGCGGTGACGGGGTCCAACGGCAAGACGACGACGTGCCGACTCCTTGAAGCGGTTCTGTCGCGCCGGTTTACCGGCAAGGCAAGCCCGCGCAGTTTCAACAATCACATTGGAACGCCGTTGACGATACTCAGCGCATCTCTGACCGATGAATATCTCATCTGCGAAGTTGGCTCCAATTCGCCGGGCGAGATCGCGGCCCTCGCGGCTCTTGTCAAGCCAGACATAGGAATCATTACGAACGTCGGCAGTGCGCATCTGGGCGGCTTTGGATCGGTCGAAGCGATTGCGCGCGAGAAGATTTCTTTGGCGCATGGAGTTGCTGGGGATGGGTTGATTTTGGCGCCGAGAGTTCCTGAGTTGCTTGATGAGTTGTTGACTGGTGCGGACGCAGCGGTCTGCCGGGTCGGAGTTGCGCTCGACAAGGATGGGCCTGCATCAACTTGCGGGGATGTGACAATCGTTTCAGCCCAGCATGTTCGACACGATGGCTCGGATGTTCTTCGCATTACACTCGGCGACGGGGCCATCTTCTCGGCGCCGACCATCGGAAGACACAATGCGGGCAACATTGCCTGCGCGGTCGCAGCGGCGCGATGGATGGGGATGGATGATGATGAGATTCGCGCGGGGCTTCTCGAAGCGCAGCTCCCCTCGATGCGGCTTGAACGGCTGAACATCGGCGGTGTCGAGGTGTTCAACGACGCGTACAACGCGAGCCCGGAATCCATGGAGGCGGCGAT
>CAYMQF010000007.1:0-3332 GCA_964392425.1 uncultured Phycisphaeraceae bacterium | reverse complement strand
TCCCGGCTGATGAGGCTCGAGCGCGTAGTCGATGAGTTGAAGAGACTGCGCGCGAGTCAAAGCTCCGCGAAGATCGAGGGTTGACGGCGGCGCAGGCTTCTCGATTCTTCTCCATCGTTCACGCTGGGGGGAGAACCTGTCCGAACAGAGAGTCGGGCGTTCCATTTTCCGGGGCGCCTGTCGGGTGTATTCATGCTTTATGTGCTGCTGGACATTCTGCGTTCCTGGCTCGTTGAGCATGGGCTGTACCGCTTTGTGATGGTGCTCGATCAGACCAGTTTCCGCGCGTTCATCTCGGCGATGTTCGCGTTTGTTTTGGTGTTGGCGGTGGGCCGACCGGTGGTGCGGTGGCTGGCGGCAAAGAAGATCGGCGATGCAGCCCAGTTTGATGTGGCAGCGCTGGACCGGGCGCTGGCTTCCAAGAAGAACACGCCGACCATGGGCGGCATTTTGATTTCGGGCGCGATTCTCATCGCCACACTTCTTCTTGCTGATGTGCGCAATTTCTATGTGCAGATGGCGTTGATTGTTCTGGTGTGGACTGCGGTTCTGGGCGGTGTCGACGATTGGCTCAAGCTCACGTCTGTTTCGCGCGGGCCGGGCCGACGGCAGGGGCTGTATGCATGGGAGAAGTTGGTTTTTCAACTCGGCTTGGGTTTTTTGATTGGTTGGTTCGCGTACAACCACGGCGTCGGTCGTCCGGGGGCGCCTGAACTGGCGCATGTGCTGAATCTGCCGTTCCAGCGGACGTATTTGCCGGGCGCTTCGGATGTGAATCCGTCACTGGTGTATCTCTCTCGGCCGGTTTTCATCGTGGTGATGATGCTGATGATCGGCGGGCTGTCCAACGCGGTGAACATCACCGACGGGATGGACGGGCTGGCGACGGGGATCTGCTCGTTCATTGGTGTGGGGTTGTTCATACTGACTTTGATCGCTGGGCGCGAGTTGTTTGCGCAGTATTTGTTGGTGCCTTATCTGCCGTACACGGGGGAGCTGGCGGTGGTCATCGGTGCGATGATCGGCGGGTGTTTGGGGTTCCTGTGGTGGAACAGTTCGCCGGCGATTGTCTTCATGGGCGACACGGGGTCGTTGTGCCTGGGGGGGATGATTGGGTATGTCGCGGTCGTGATTCGCCAGGAGATTCTCGTGCTGATCATGAGCGGCGTCCTGCTGCTGGAGATCGGCTCGACGGTCCTGCAGGTGGGCTACTTCAAGGCGACCAAGCCGAACAAGACGACGGATGGGAAACGACTCTTCCGCTGCGCGCCGTACCACTGGCACCTTCACATGGGAGGGTGGGCAGAGCAGAAGATTGTCGCTCGGCTGTGGATTATTTCGCTGCTGCTGTTGGCGATCAGTCTGGGCTCACTCAAACTCCGATAAGCGAGAAATCGAGGCATCCTGTTTTTGGTGGATCGGCTGTGGTAGAGGTGTCAGACGCCTGCTCTGTGGATTCATAGAGAGGTCATGCTTCGTGCGGAATCTCAGCGGAGTGGCCAAGACGGAAGTATGGTGCAGCCGACTCGCGTTGGCTTCGGTACCAGCCTTGTCCAGTCGCCCGTACACACCCCGTACGCATTGACAAGGTGGTATTCCGTTGAGCAGGCCGGTGGCGCCAAGCCAGGGACAGGTCGATCTTCTCCAGCAGACGCCCATCGAGTCGGCGGCGGCGATCGCATTGTCCGAGCAGCCTCCCCGGCGCAATGGCGACGAACATCTTTTCTCGGGGCGATTGGCTGGGCTATCCATGTGGGGAGCGATCTGGGTCCTCTCCTGGCCGATCCTGAGCGAATCATTCCTCACCTCATTGGTGGGGCTGGTGGATACGACACTCTCAGCAGGATTGAGCGAAGCAGCGACGGACGCGATTGGGGCTGCGTCGTACGTCATGTGGTTCATCCAGATGATCGGGATGGCGGTGGGCGTCGGGGCGACCGCGTTGATCAGTCGATCCATCGGCAGGGGCAGGCAGGCAACCGCGGATGCGGTGACCGCACAGGCGCTTATTCTTGCTTCCGTAGCGAGTATCTGTGTTGCGGTGGTGTTGATCCTCTTGGCGCCAACGGTCGCGGTGATCCTTCAACTTTCGCCGAGCGCGTCGGAGGCGCTCGTGACCTATCTCCGTGTTGCTGCGCTGGGGGTGCCGCTCAGTGGAATCCTGGTGACGGGGATCGCTTGCTGTCGAGGCGCCGGGGACGCCAAACGGCCGCTCGTGATGATGATCGCGGTCAACGTGGTGAATATGTTCGTGAGCTGGGCGCTGTCGGGCGTGGACATCGCTCATGCGACGACCGACGCAGCGGGAACGGTGACCCGGCATGTGATCCTCACCAACCCGTTCTCATTTGATCTTGGCATTCTGGGGATCGCGCTGGGGACCGTCTCTGCGTGGTTGATCGGCGGGACGTTGGTGCTCTGGTGGTTGTGGCGAGGGACGCCCGGCGTCAGGCTCAAACGCCGCCGGCTGGCGCCTCACGCGGTGACGCTGTGGCGCGTGGCGCGGGTCGGCCTGCCCAACTTTTTTGAGAGCAGCGGCATGTGGCTCGGCAACTTCATGGTGATCCTGATCGTCGGGTGGATGGCGGCGGGGCGCGAAGGGTTCCTCGGGGCGCACATCATCGCGATTCGGATCGAAGCGTTCAGCTTCTTGCCCGGTTTTGCGATGGGGATGGCTGCAGCGACTTTGGCGGGGCAGTATCTCGGCGCCGGCCGACCGGATCTCGCGTCGCGCGCGATGACACGCTGCACGATGATCGCGATGGGGATCATGGGGTCGATGGGGGTGCTCTTTATTCTCGCGCCTCGCGCGATCGTTGGCCTGCTGACGCAACAAGAGATGCACTTGGAATACGCGCCGTATTTGTTGATGATTGCAGGCGTCGTGCAGGCGCCGTTCGCTATCGGATTGGTCCTGCGAACCGCGATGCGAGGGGCTGGCGACACGAAAGTCGTCATGATTTTGACGTGGATTTCGACGTATGCGATTCGCCTGCCGTTGGCGTGGTTGCTGTCAGGCGTGGACATCCCGCTGGGCAATGGAGTCGTGATTCACAATCCGGGGCCCGACTGGGGTCTGATCGGCGTGTGGGTGGGGCTGTGCAGCGAACTGGTGGTGCGGGCGCTCATCTTTGGCGGCCGATTCGTGCAGGGCGGCTGGCGGCATATCCGCGTCTGAACAACCAGAATTATAGACTCAACACTCACCAAGCCCGCGGATTGGAATCCGTGGGACTCTGGAAGTCACGATTCACCCATCAGTGTCGCGGCGTCGGCGGGAGGTGAGGAGTTCCGGGACGCAGGAGAGCCGGTTTCCTTGCCAATCTCTGGAA